>NZ_JBXARC010000003.1:0-199869 GCF_058807855.1 Staphylococcus sp. GW821-FHT11H10
CTGTTCGCTGTGCTTGTTGACGTACTTGTTGATGTGCTTTGACTGTTCGCTGTGCTTGTTGACGTACTTGTTGATGCGCTTTGGCTGTTCGCTGTGCTTGTTGACGTACTTGTTGATGCGCTTTGACTGTTTGCTGTGCTTGTTGACGTACTTGTTGATGTGCTTTGGCTGTTCGCAGTACTCGTTGACGTACTTGTTGATGTGCTTTGGCTGTTCGCTGTGCTTGTTGACGTACTTGTTGATGCGCTTTGACTGTTCGCTGTGCTTGTTGACGTACTTGTTGATGTGCTTTGACTGTTCGCTGTGCTTGTTGACTTACTTGTTGATGCGCTTTGGCTGTTCGCTGTGCTTGTTGACGTACTTGTTGATGCGCTTTGACTGTTTGCTGTGCTTGTTGACGTACTTGTTGATGTGCTTTGACTGTTCGCTGTGCTTGTTGACGTACTTGTTGATGCGCTTTGGCTGTTCGCTGTGCTTGTTGACGTACTTGTTGATGCGCTTTGACTGTTTGCTGTGCTTGTTGACGTACTTGTTGATGCGCTTTGACTGTTCGCTGTGCTTGTTGACGTACTCGTTGATGCGCTTTGACTGTTCGCTGTGCTTGTTGACTTACTTGTTGATGCACTTTGACTGTTCGCTGTGCTTGTTGACGCGCTTTGTGAGTTAGCTGTACTTGTTGGATCAGTTACAGTAACTTTTTTACCATTAAAGAAGTTTGTCCCACCTGTCACAGATGTAGAGTATGGGTTAAATGTAAAAGAAGTGTCTCCACTAGAATTGATAGGAACTGTCCAAGTTGTGGTTAAACCATATCCTTGTTTAGCTTGGGCTCCATTCATTTGGTAGCCGTTTGCCCAAGTATATCCACTACCCTGTTTGTTTATATTAGTTGTGTTTGCTCTTGGATTACTAACTTGAGCACCTGTTGAATCGGTAATATAACTTGTCGCTGTTGAAGGTGTTCCATATGCACTACCTAGTGTAAACATCGTTTGATTAGTTGTTCCTGTGTTGTATATTGCGTAACTATTAGACAATGCTGTAGGTCTTTCAACCGTCGTAGTAGCAGGATTATCATAAGTAACTGTATACGTAAAAGTCATAGACGTTCCATTATTTACAGTTGTTAATTTATAATAAATTGGAATATTATAATTTGTATCAGTCCCTGCACCTGTATAAGTATTTGTAGTTGAAGTTGCTGCTGCTGCTGCGAATGTTGTTGTTGCCAATCTACTAAATGTTCTAAGTTTTAGTGGTGCTGTACTTGTAGATGTACTTGTTGAATCGCTCACTAATAATGTAGAACCTAAATCTGTATTTATCTGACTTTCTGAAGTACTCGTTAACTGTGACGTCGTTGAATTAGTAGAAACTGTTGAACCACTATTACTGTCTGATGTAGAATTTGATGCCGTTATACTATTTGATTCTGTTGAATTTTTTCTTATTTGATTATCTTTTGTACTTGTTGACGTAATACTATTATCATTGGTTGAAGTACTACCTTTTTGACTATCAGTAGATGTCGTGTTGGCTTGACTATTAGTATCTTTCTCTGAAGTGGTGCTATTATTACTTGTTGAATTATCAGTAGTTGATGAACTTGAAGCTTTAGTATCAGAATTTGACATCGAGCTATCTTGCTTTTCAGAATTTGATGTAGATTAATCTGACGTTGAATCTGTACTTGTTTGACTATCTGTTGTAGATGATGAAGTACTTTTTTCTGTTGAATTTGTACTAGATGTAGCATCTTGGGAGGTACTTGTTTGACTTGAAATATACTCAGTTGTTGAGGTTTCAGACTTTGTAACTGTGGTTGAGTTTTGATTTGCAACTGTTTCACTATTAGATGCAATTTCTGAAGTCATTGGTGTTTCAGAAGCTGCGTATGCGTGATGATCATTCAACATTGCAAATGTAAAGGCGCCTCCTGCTAAACCTGTCGCCTTCATCGCTTGGTTTTTAAAATTTTTATCTTTATTAGTATCTAAATTATTAATTTGTTCAACATCTTTATTTAAAAAGGGTAGACCTAACACTTTAAGTAATTGAACTTCTCTAATCCCAGCTTTAACCCATTGTTTACCAGATTTATAAAGTTTGACCCTAGCTTTTTCTTGACCAAAGAACCGTTTAAAATTTCTCTCTTTTCTCGACATAATACTCTCCTTTATTCTCACACTTACTTCCCAATTGACTAATTGACCACAATTAATTTGAATTTACACCATTATAGTCCCTTTTACATGTAAATTGCAACAGAATTAGAACATCTATATATATAGTTTTTCTAGATTTGATTGTACAAAGCTTAAAAATATACATAGTGCTATTCAATATAGCTTTTGATGTTTCTCTTTCAATATGTATTTAAAGGCTTATCTTATAAGGTAATATGACAAATTAATCAATCATAATTAATATAACGAGAGTATTGTTTACGTTTTAAATTCAGTACATTGCATGTAAATACATTCCATTAAACTATATAACAATTTTGTAACTGTCCCAATTTTATCCATCGTATTAAAAAAAGAATAAATTGAATAATTATTGTTGAATATAGAATATTTAAGTTATAAATGAACTAATTTCTTCCTATTAAAATATAGTTTTCTTATACTTTTTAAAATTGAAAAATAAAAATTAATCAAAAAACATTAGAAAGAAAGTCTTATTTAATTTCTGAAGTGAATATCCAAAGGGGGAAATATCTATTTAAAATGGGAGAATAAAAAATGTTAGAACACTCAAGTAATAAATTAAACATAAAATAGATACAAGGTTGAAACGTATTCGTCTCAACCTTATCCTTACACTTCTTTAACCATGTTATACCACTTTATACCAGCATGTTGTGAGGTTGACTCTCCCTCATTGTTGTAGCCATAACGTTCATACAATGACACTAAAGCCTCTCGACATGTGAGTGTCACACCGCATCTTAATTGGCGCTTCGCCAGTTTCTCAAATTGCTCTAACAGTTTGCCCGCAATCCCTTGTCCTTGATAATCTTTGTTAACGACTAGACCTAATACACTAAGATAACCACCACTGTTAGGGTTGGATTGAATCTCTTCAAATAAGTCGTCGGTTATATATCGTTGATTAATTACAGGTCCATTAATATATCCGATTATGCGTCCTTCCTTTTCAGCGATAATAAATGTATCAGGTATTTTATTGATTCTCTGTTTCAAAGTTTTTGGCATTGCCGCTTCATCTGGCGTAAAACCCTCATTTTCAAGTTTAATAAGTGAGAACAAGTCTTCTTCTGTAACTTTGCGTAATTGCATTAAAACACCCTCTCTTATTTTCAAAAAGTTGATTATATAATAGCATACGCTTGCCTTAAATAAATATATGACAAAACTGTCATTCAGTTGATAGAAGATATTAAGGTTTAAATTAAATTATTATGTTAAGTTAAAAATATACATATTTATGATATTTTTAATTATTAAATAATCATCTTTATGTATGAAGAATGCTTTTTACTAAGGAGTGAATAAATTGATTAAAAGACGTTTTAAATATGCTTTTGGAACAACATTGATAACATCATCACTATTACTTATGTCACACGGCCATGCTTTTGCAGCAACAAGTAACATTGACCAAGAGTTCAACCATGATAACAATGGTCAACCAATTACATCCCAAGATAGTAACAACAATGTAGATTCAGGTTTCAACCATGATGTTGATGACAATAACGATACTGATCCTGGTTTCAACCATGATGTAATTAACAATAATGACCCTACTAAACACCAAGCTGAAGATAACGACATGGGTTTCAATGGCTATGCCGAACAAAACGGTCTAGTTAAACAAACATCTAAGTCTAACTCTCAACAAGACTCTGCTAAACACCAAGCTGAAGATAATGACATGGGATTCAATGGCTATGCCGAGCAAAACGGTCTAGTTAAACAAACATCTAAGTCTAATTCTCAACAAGATTCTACTAAACACCAAGCTGAAGATAATGACATGGGATTCAATGGCTATGTCGAACAAAACGGTCTAGTTAAACAAACATCTAAGTCTAATTCTCAACAAGATTCTACTAAACACCAAGCTGAAGATAATGACATGGGATTCAATGGCTATGTCGAACAAAACGGTCTAGTTAAACAAACATCTAAGTCTAACTCTCAACAATACCCTACTAAACACCAAGCTGAAGATAATGACATGGGATTCAATGGCTATGCTGAGCAAAATGGTCTAGTTAAACAAACATCTAAGTCTAATTCTCAACAAGACCCTGCTAAACACCAAGCTGAAGATAATGACATGGGATTCAATGGCTATGCTGAAAAGCATCATTTAGTTAAACAACAAGATCAATCACCAAAATCACAAATGAATTCGACACTTAGTAAACAAGCAACTCGTTCTCAAGAAACGAGTCAAACTTCATTACATCACGAATTACCTATGACAGGTGAACGCGCCTCAACGACAACGTTTGTTTACAGTTTTATAGCTTTCATATTAGGCGTAGGTGTCATTAGCCTCAGACGTAAATTTTCGAAATAAGCAATAACTATATTTTTCTAATTATCTGTTACTTTTATTACTAGAGCATTTCTTTTATGCATATGAAAATGAAGAGGCTATCATTAAAGGTGTATTAACCTATAAGCGATAGCCTCTTTTTTATAACTTCTAAACTAATAATAATTTAATGCCTCTAATAATATTTTTAATGAACAAATAAACGCCTACTACCACCAATACAACTGCAATTGTCCATGAGCCAAATACAATCCAGCTTTCTGTATTAGTTGATGCATTGCCCATAACACTAGCAGATAGCATCAATGCTAATGGCGCTAATGTAAAGCAAACCCAAGTAAGTATATGGTTAAATAATGCTTTACGAGCATGAATTGATACAGGTTTGTCAGCGATAATCCACATTACAATAGGTAATAGTACCGGTGCAAAAAACACACTTAAATAACTTATAGATGATGCAATATTTTCATTTCTACTACCATAGAATTCATCGTTTCTATATTTATTACTATTTACATTTTCCATATTTACTCACCTCACTTATATATAAACATATAAAATAGGATATTTTTAGAGAGAAAGCCCAAAATTACAACTCTGTAAGTTTCGGATAGTTTATAACTTTGTAGAAATGTGAGACATAACTATGGCAAATAAATTAGTAAATGAATGGTTAAAATTTATATCTTAATGCAATAACATTTCAATGCAGTTAGAACACAATGTTGTAATTCATCGACAAGGTTATAATGCTGACAAACGTGATGCCTATGCTGCGATGTCAAAAAGGTTCGTCATCCCTACAATGAAGTCAAAATCATTTTTAAAAACACATTACATAGGGTTTTTAAAACATAAAAAATAAACCATGGTAATGGGACGCCACTCATATCAATTGCTTTGACCCATCTCCATGGTATATTTAAACATTGAAAAACCGAGCCGGTTAAACATACTTTAAAATTTATTCGACTCTCTCATCTATACAATTCGCTTACGTATTGCGCCTGAAATTAAGTCAACAATTGCGACCATAATAACTAATCCGATTAATATGATACCTACTCTGTCCCAAGATCGTGTTTGAAGTGCGAAAATTAATGGTGTACCAATTCCTCCTGCACCGATAAGTCCTAAAATCGAGGCAGAACGTAAATTCAATTCAAAACGATATAACACAAGCGATAAAAATGATGGTAATATCTGTGGTATAACTGCAAAGATCAAAGTTTTCGTCTTGTTAGCACCACTTGCTTTCAATGCTTCGACTGACGTGAAATCTAACCTTTCAATATCTTCAACGAATAATTTTCCTAGCATCCCTACTGAATGTATACCTAAAGCTAGTACACCTGAAAATGACCCCGGACCAACCGCTTTAATGAAAATTAGAGCCATAACAATCTCTGGAAATACACGTATCACACTTAATATAAATTTAGTGATACCGGTTACTGGACGAATTTTGATTAAATTCTGTGCACCTAGAAAGGCAAATGGAATACAGATAATAGCTGCAATAAACGTACCAATCACCGCAATCGCAAACGTTTCAAGTAATCCACGTAATAAATCTTCACCAGCAGGAATATATACATAACCCCAATCTGGATGAAAAAGTCCGTGAAAAATAGATTTTAAAATTTCAATGGATTTGGATTTTAATTCTAATGCGGGCATTCCTACAAAACCCCATGCAATAATAGCCAAAACAACAATTGCAATAATCCAATTTTTAATTATTTTTTGCTTATGCTTTTTTGATTTAATAGGAAACTTTTGTTCTAAATTATCTTTATTTTGTGTCATGCGAGTTGTTCCCTCACTTTCGAGCTTACATAGTCAATTATGACAACAATAACTAATGTAAATAGAATAATCATCGCAGTTTTAGGATATTGGAATAAGCCTAAAGTAGAATCATAGAACAATCCAATACCGCCAGC
This sequence comes from Staphylococcus sp. GW821-FHT11H10, assembly GCF_058807855.1. Classification (NCBI taxonomy): domain Bacteria; kingdom Bacillati; phylum Bacillota; class Bacilli; order Caryophanales; family Staphylococcaceae; genus Staphylococcus; species Staphylococcus sp. GW821-FHT11H10. Next base: position 6,483 of record NZ_JBXARC010000003.1, read on the forward strand.
GCCTACAAGACCAAGTACCGCTGAAGCACGAATGTTAATTTCAAAAGCGAACAACACATATGAGAAGAAAGTTGATAATATTTGTGGCACAACTCCGAAGACAATCCATTTCGTTTTATTTGCCCCAACTGCCGTCATGGCTTCCATTGGGCCTGGATCTATGGTTTCAAGTGCTTCATAGAGTAACTTTGCAATAACACAAATAGTTAAGATAAATAGTGCTAATACACCTGGAATTTGACCAATACCGAAGACAGCTACAAATATAGCTGCTAGTAATAAATCTGGTATCGTACGCACAATATTTAAAATAAAACGAGCCGGAATTGAAATCCATTTCGTTTTAACAATATTACTTGCACAGATTAAAGCAATTGGGATAGATACAATCGCACCTAGAAATGTCCCAACAATAGCCATGCGAATGGTATCTAACATAGGTTTCAATATTGTATGTATATATGCCCAGTCTGGTGGTACCATTTGTCCAAAGAATGAACCAATCTGAGGTAAACCTACCATTAAATCGGCAAAACTAAAGCCAGTATATAAGAAACTCCATATTATTAAAGCTAATACTAGAAAAATAGTAAAACTCGTTTTAAGCGAAAACTTCTTATTCAAATATTCATCATATTTACTCGTTGTAGGTGTCGTCATATTATTCAACCCCTAGCTTCTCATCATCTTTAAGTTTACGACCGTAAATATCATTAAACACTTCTTCGGTTGCCTCACTTGCAGGGCCATCGAATACAAGTTCACCAGCACGAAGCCCTATAATACGCGTACCGTATTCAAGTGCTAGATCTACAAAGTGCAAGTTAATAAGAATTGTAATACCTAATTCTTCATTTATCTTCTTTAAATCATCCATCACTTGTTTTGTTGTTAGAGGATCCAAAGACGCTACAGGTTCATCAGCTAAAATAATTGCTGGTTCTTGTGCTAATGCACGAGCGATTGAAATACGTTGTTGTTGACCACCAGACAATTCATCAGAACGTTGGTCGTATTTATCCAGAATATTCACTCGCTCTAAAGCATCCATGGCCTTTACTTTATCTTCTTTTGGAAAAAGACCTAACACCATCTTCCAAGTTGGATGATAGCCTACTCGTCCACTTAACACATTGCGTAATACAGATGATCGTTTTACAAGATTAAAATGTTGGAAGATCATCCCAATATTACGGCGCATCATTAGTAGATCATTACCTTTAGCTTTCGTAATCGATTTACCTTCAATAAGAATATCACCAGATGTTATATCATGAAGTCGATTAACTGATCTTAATAGCGTTGATTTCCCTGCACCTGACAAGCCTACGATAACTGCGAAATCTCCCTTTTCAATATTCAAATTGATGTCTTTTAGTCCTACATGCCCATTTGGATAAACTTTATTGACATCTTTAAATTCAATTTGACTCATTTAAATAGCACCCTTTATTTTTGCAAAGAAAGACGTGAGACAGAATTGTTAACGAATTCGTTTTCTTACCCCCGCAAGGAACACAAGAACTGAGAAAGCTAGATTTAAGAGCTATCTCAGTTCAGTCAGCTACTGCGAATTTGTTGAGTAGCCTCAAAAATATTATTTTCGACCTTGCTCCTCTTTGCTTTTATTAATCTACAATGTTCATTAGTCTAAGTTTAGATATATTGTGATAATATTAAAACTTCAATTTCGTTTAATGATGTTCTAATATTATTTCATATCTTGAACTTGTTTTTCATATTTTCTTACAATATCAAAGTCTGAATCTTTGGCATCTGTGTATCCTTCATGAGAGTATACTTCACTGATGATTTTATGACCTTCTTTTGTTTTTGCAATATCTTTAAATGCTTTTTTAAGTTTATCTTGGAATGCTTTATCCATATCTGGACGAACTGAAATTGTGTCATTTGGAATAGGTTCTGTTAATTTAATAATCTTAGTATCTTTAAATACATTTGGTTGGTCCTTTTTAACGATTGTACGTGCGTCTTGGAATACTGCTGCCGCATCAACATCACCGTTAAGTAATGAAATGACTGCTTGGTCGTGTCCTTTAACATTAACAATCTTCATATCTTTCGTTGCATCAATTCCCGCTTCTTCTTTAAGTGTTGAGATAGGGAATGTGTATCCTGCTGTAGACGTTACATCTTGTAATGCAATCTTTTTCCCTTTTAAGTCTTTTAAGCTATTGATGCCAGAATCTTTTTTAACTAATATTTCTGATTTATAGTCATCTACTAATTTTTTTGAATTAGAACCATCTTCATTAACGCCATAACGTTGTGCTTTTAACAATAAGTCTGCTGCTTTTTGATCATGTGCTAATGTATAAGCTGTTGGTGGTAAGAAACCTACATCCACTTTTTTAGATTTCATCGCTTCAACGATTGTATTATAGTTTGTTGATACAGAAACTTTTACTGGGATGTCTAATTTTTTAGATAATAATTTTTCAAGTGGCTTCGCTTTTGCTTCAAGTGTGTCAGCATTTTGAGATGGCACGAATTGCACTGTTAATTCTTTAGGTTTGTAACCATCTTTACCAGAATCAGAACCGCTGTCAGAACTTTTGTTGTTGCTATCTAACGAGCTATTATTTCCACATGCTGCCGCAAAAATAATAACTGTTAAAGCTAGCACTAAAAGATACTTCATTTGCTTCATAACTGTATTGCCCCCGTTCGATATGTATAAAATCGTGTAATTTGTCAATTTATATGACAATATAAGATTATCACAATATTAATTCAAATAATATTTAATTAATGTGAAATTTATATAAAATCTATTTATATCATTAAGATATTGTAAATAATTCCTAAAAATTCTTTTTAAATCTATTCTGTGTAGCTTTTATACTATAATTTTGCTATATAAAGATATAATTATTTTGAAAACGAATAATGATTGATTAACATGCATACCTTATAATTATAAATATTAATCACTGTCATTAATGAAAGGATGGTACTTATGACTCAACTTAGCTTTTATATCGTTAGTGATGTTCACGGCTACATATTCCCAACTGATTTTTCAAAGACGAATCAACAGTTACCTATGGGTTTATTATATGCTAATCTACTTATCGAACAATCAAGCAAAAACGACGATATTTATTTCAAAATCGACAACGGCGATTTCCTACAAGGGGCACCTTTATGCAACTATTTAGTATCAGAGTTACGCTCTAGCAAACCGTTAACAACGATATATAACCGCTTAAATTTTGATTTGGGAACGATTGGTAATCATGAATTTAACTATGGCTTACCATACCTTATAGACACACTACAAAACCTTAACCATCCAGTGCTTTGTGCTAATATTTTAGATTCGAAACAACAACCTTTTACAGGTGAAGGCGTACATTATTTTGAAAAAGAAGGACTAACAATAGGCGTCATCGGTTTGACTACACAAAATATCCCTAACTGGGAACAACCACATCATATCGAAGGCTTAATTTTCAAGAGTGCGATTGAAACACTTACCCAACTATTACCTAATGTCCGTGAAAAAGCTGACATCGTCGTCGTTTCATATCACGGCGGATTCGAACGTGATATAGATACAGAGGAACCAACTGAAGATTTAACTGGTGAGAATGAGGCTTCCGAAATTCTACATCGTTTCCATGAAAGCATCGATGTATTGATTACAGGTCACCAACATCGAGATATCGCGACAGTTAAATATGAAACTGCCGTTATTCAACCTGGTACACGTGCAACACAAATAGGTAAAGTAACGCTAACGATTGGCGACAATAATCAGATTATTGATACGCAAAGCGAATTGTTACCTGTAGTGGGAGACTCAGAATACAGTCTATTACCGGAAGATTCTAAGCTATTAACACATCTAGAAGACTGGCTAGATACTGAAATCACGACCTTACCTGAACCGATGTTAGTAGAAGATCAATTTGAGGCACGAATGAAACCTCATCCACTTATTAATTTAATAAATGTTATGTTATTGGAGAAAAGTGGTGCTGATATTGCAAGTACGGCACTCTTCGACTCAGCAGCAGGATTTAATAAACGTATTACTATGCGTGATATTATTAATAATTATCCTTTTCCCAATACATTCCAAGTTTTAAAACTTACTGGTGCAGGCATTAAAGACGCTTTAGAAAAATCAGCAAGCTACTTCACGCTTAACGATAAAAATGAAATAACAATCAACGATGAATTTTTATATCCGAAACCACAGCATTTTAACTATGACATGTATGGCGGTATCACTTATACCATTCATGTAAGAGAACCTATTGGTCAACGCGTAACTGATATTAAGGTTGGCAATGAACCACTTATCAGTGATAAAACTTATACCATTTGTGTCAACAACTATCGTGCTGTAGGCGGTGGTAATTATGACATGTTCGCTGAAGCACCTGTAGTTAAAGATATACAAGAAGAAGGTGCACAACTTTTAATTGATTTCATTACCAATAACGATATATCTAACATACCTCAAGTTCTTAACTTCAAAGTCGAACTATAATTTTCCTCTTACATCATTTAAATAGTGTACAATATAAATGTAAATATTCTCACTAGAAAAGGAGTTCATTATTATGAGTGAATTTTTAGCTGCCATTGTCGGAGGTATCTTTGCGCTAATTGGGACATTTTGGGGGATTAAATATCAAATCACTAAAGAGAAAGAAGAAAAACGTGAAGATTATAAAAATGATATTTTGAGTATGATAGATTTAACTGCTTATAAAGCATCTAAAATAAGTAAAATTCATTTAAGTGAAACCAATGCTCTAATAAACAAGCCGCAAACGTTAGAAAAATGCGATGATGTGGAGGGACTTTTTGTAAAATTAGACGATCAAATTCAAGAATTATTGGGTACTATGAGTCACCATGAAGAAGAATCTAATAAACCTATTCGTGATTTACTAAATTGCTATGAATCACTGGAGAATTATATCTCAAAATTTTCTATAGCTGCAAGAATCTATAATGATAAATACGAAACAAACTCTGACGATAAGCGCGTTATCATCGTGAGAACCAAAGAGAAATTAGATCGTAACATAGATACGTTTATAAATGATTTACGTCAATTTTCTAAACATCACTTCAATCACGATATGTACGAACCAACTTTAAAATTCGAATCTGAATAACTATAATAGAACACCTCTAATATCAGTACGATGACACACTGACACTAGAGGTGTTTCTTCAACTCAACTTTCATTTTTCAAATTGGAAATGTTTCTTTTCATAAAAATAATTAACTGCATTAATTAAAATACCTAGAATAATAATCCCCCCTGATACAAAGGTAATCATTAAATAAGGTAAACCGATTGATAATAAAATTGAACCAATAATGGCACCTAAGAAATTTGCCACATTAAAAATAGACGCCGCTAATGTACTCGCAAGTAATGGTGCTTCTTTGGCACTTAATATAATCTTACTATTTAATAATGGTGTCGTACCAAATGTTCCAAATCCAAATAAGAAACATATAATAATTGCTAAAATCGCATTATGCACAAAAGTGACAAATAGTACGATAGTTAAAAATAATAATAAAAACGTATAGAATAGATATTTAGTTAGTTTAGGTTCTGGCACATTTCCTGTAATTAAGTTACCTAACACACCACCTAAACCAAACATAAATAGACAAATAGTTAACCCTACTATTTTAAAAGGTGCGAAGTCATGTATCATTGGCTCCATAAACGTGTATGTTGTGAATACGCCAGAATAACCAAAGACGATAATAGACATCACGATTAAAATGTGTGGGTTTTTAAATACTTTTAATTCATTTTTTACATTAGATTCTGTACTTAGAGATACATCTGGTACAAACTTCAACATACCTAGCATTGTAATAATCGCTAAACCAATCATAACGCCAAATACAGCTCTCCAATTCGCAAAGCCACCTAAGAATGATCCGAATGGCACACCAATCATAACCGCAATTGTTAATCCTGCTTGGACTAATGCGATGGCTTGCGGTTGTTTACCACGAGGTGCAACGGCTGCAGCCACACTCATACACACGCCAAAGAATGGTGCGTGCATTGAAGCTGACAACAATCTTGATAACAGCAATACTTGAAAATTGGGTGCCAACATCCCTACCACATTACTACCTATAAATATGGCAACCAAAATGGGTAATAAGCGTTTGGCACGTACATTCATTGTAAATATACGCATGAATGGTCCAATTAATGCAACACTCACAGCATACACACTAATTAATAAACCTGCACTTGAAATAGACACTTTCATATCACTTGCGATTTGAGTTAATAATCCTGTAACAACATATTCTGCCATACCGACTGTAAATGTACCTAACATGAATATGAAAAACATCATTCTGTTACCTTTCATCATTGCTACCTCCTTTTTTGTTGCTCTCAAAAATAATACGAGTGCTATATTACAAAAAATTAGATACCATGTGAAGAGATTTGTTCAGATTTTTTATTTTCTTAAGTCAGTGTTCGCAAGTTTTCATATATTTTCATTGTATTAAAATTAAGACAATTTCAAGTATGAAGTATTTCGAAAACCATTCCATATATGCAACATTTTCAATCAAAATGTCACTATGTTAATCTAACTAGCATAGGAGTGATACGATGTCTGAATCTAAAAAAGATAAATCCAAACAACCACTTTGGGAACTCATAATTAATATTATCCTAGAACTATTTAGTGCGATCATTCGATTTTCCAAACATTTAATACCTTAATTACTTAAGTGATGTGGTGAATAATTAATTGCAATCAATGCGACCACAACACATAATCCGCCTATCATAATGTGCAATGTGAAAGGTTCACCTAACCCTATAATTGAAAAAATGGTTGAAAGTAAGGGCACTAAAAATAGAAAACTGCTCGAAATCGTAGCACCTCGTAAATTTAAACTGCTAAACCATAATCCAAATGATCCAATAGACGCAGGAAACACAAGCCACCAAAACCATACCCATCCCCAACCATTCAATTGTCCAATGTGATAGCGCTCTCCTAACAATTGGCTAATCAAGAACATGATGATGCCACCAAATAATAGCTGCCATCCCGTTAATACCCAGGCGCCTTTATCAAACTTAAATTGCTTAGTCACGACAGTATTACATGACCAACATAGTGAACCAAGTAATGCGACACACGCGCCCCACCCTAGCAATGAACGGTCTAACCCTAGACATATCGTAACCCCAATCACACCAATCACGAGTGCAACCACTTTAATCATTGTTAAACGCTCTTTCAGTATAAAATGCGCAAGAACAGCTAACCATAATGGATTGGTAAACAGTAAAACGGCAGACATTGAAGAGGATACACCCAATGACATTGCTATATATAATAATCCCATTGTTCCAGCCGTTTGTAATAAACCGATTGTAGCGACAAATATAAAGCCTTTATAACTATTATGATCAATTGATGGTAATACATATTTAACGCCCCTTTTCAAAAATAAAACCAATAAGATAATGAATCCCGCGATGGTAAAACGCCATCCGCCTAGTAACATAGGTGGTACGTGTTCAATTGAGATGAGGTACTTCCCAGTTGGAAAAGAAGAGCCCATACATATGGTCGTCAAAATGATACATATATAGAAATATAAGTACGAACGTTGATGTAAATTCATAGATGTCATCTCCAGGTCATATATTAAAGATAATTAAGATATTCTTTATCTTTAATTAGTATTATAATGCACCCTTTCTATTTTTCAATCCTAATATATAAAAATTTTATATTATATTTTATAATAAAAGAAACGTTTATCATTGGAGGACTGTTATGAAATTATCTATAGGATGGGAACAAGCCGTCTATGTTCTCTTAATGCTGAATCTACTATCAGAACATAGCGTGATGACCTCTACTGCTTTAAGTGATCGTTTAAATGTTTCAGATTCTTATTTAAAGAAGATTATTAAAGCTCTTGTTAAAGAAGGTCTCGTTAATTCTTCTACGGGCAAAAATGGTGGCTTTTCTTTAAATAAGCCTTTAAATCAAATCACATTTTATGATGTTTTTCTAGCAATTGAAGGTCGAGACGCGATCTTTTCTAGTCAGCAATTATTGAAACCCTTCTTAGGTGAAAATGAAGGTCAAAAAGCAGAAATGTGTGTAGTTAGTCATGCATTAAATACAATTCAACATACACTTATCTCCACTTTATCTTCGATTACATTGGATGAAGTAAATCAAAACATCGTCACAAAATATCGTCTAAACGATTTAAACCAATGGGTTTTAACAAATAGCAAAACACTGTAATACAAGCCTTCAGGATGTCTTACTCCAGACAACCCGAAGGCTACTTTTTATATCTATTTTGACAAAAATACAAGTCTTTTTGACTAATATACTTGTCAAATTGACAAAGATAATGTAACGTAAAAACCAAGGAGTTGATGAATATTGCGAAATCGTCTTAAAGAATTACGTGCTCGCGATGGCTTCAATCAAACACAACTCGCTAAACAAGCCGGTATATCTCGGCAAACAGTTTCTTTGATTGAACGTAATGATTTTATGCCGTCCATTTTAACAGCGGTTAAAATTGCGCGTATATTCAATGAACCAGTTGAAAATGTCTTTATATTTGAGGAGGGAGATTTATGAAAGTAAAACGCTATCTTATATTACTAGTACTTGGTGGCATTATTGGTGGTTTTGTGGGTTCTTCAATGGGAAGTATTAGTAATTTTCTATCAAATGTTAATTTTGCACATACCCATTTTGGGTTAATCATTTGTATCATTGCATCGCTAATTATCATTGGTCTTACATTTTATTTGTGGAAAGTTCAAAAAGATGCGCTTAAATTTAAAAATCAAAGTCTCAATTCTATTGAAGATGATGATGCTGATTTATTCGAAATGAAATCCAACTTAAACTTCAATAAATCTAGTATTATCATCTATATTCAATTAATCATAAGTTTTGTTGCGCTTTTATTAATCGTCTTTGGCCATGGTTCAAATAGTGATGTATTGTACGCTATCATCCCTTATATGTTGACCATCATACCTTCAATAATGCTAGGCTTTTTCAATCGTCGTTTCGATTCACGTTATCCTAAAATAGGAGAAAAAAATTATACTGAAAAAACCTTAGCACTTTTGGATGAAGGTGAACGTCATATCGCTATAGTAAGTATGTATAAAAACTACGGAGTAAACTTAGTACTATTAATGATCGCAATTATATTTTTAAGTATCTTCTCTATTGATACTGGCTCAAATCAAACACTAGGGATACTATTCTTAATAATTATTTTCGCCTATAACAGTTTAGGTTATATGTTAAAAGTACGTAAATTTTACAAATCCTAGTTATTTATTAATTAATCTATATTATGATAAAAGCAACTAATCTTTAATTGAATTAAATCTAATACTAATCAACAGAAAGAGTGGTTTATTATGGAACATCTATTGCAAGTGCAAGATCTCAACAAGTCGTACAAGAAATCCAATTTCCATTTGAAAGATATTTCTTTAACACTTCAACCTGGCGAAATTATTGGTTTAATTGGTAAGAATGGTTCAGGTAAATCAACATTGATTAATACATTAGTTGGTAACCGTTTTAAAGATTCTGGAGAGATTTCATTTTTTGATCAAGTTATCTCTGATAAGGATCATGCATACAAAGAGCATATTGGCGTTGTATTCGATGACTTACGTGTGCCTGATAAACTCGAAATTAAAGATATGGATAAAGTTTTTGCGGATATTTTCAAAACGTGGAACAGTGATCGTTTCTTTGAAGTCATTCAGCGTTTCGAATTACCAACTAACGTTCAAATTAAAACATTCTCAAGAGGAATGCGTATGAAAGCAGCCTTAGCCATGGCTCTAGCGCATGATACAAAATTACTCATACTGGACGAAGCAACTGCTGGTATGGACGTATCAGGACGTGAAGAAGTCATTGAAATGTTGGAAGACTATATTTCAGAGGGTAATGGCATACTCATTTCATCTCATATTTCCGAAGATATAGAACATTTAGCTACAAAATTAATCTTTATGCGTGATGGTGAAATTGTACTTCAAGAAAGCAAGGAAGAATTGTTAAATCAATACGGTATTGTCGAAGTTGATGAGCATGATGATTTAGATATTCCACAAGACATCATCATTGCATCAAGAGTGAGACAAGGTCAACGCCAAACCTTAGTCAAGGATTGGTCTAGTGTGACAAACGCTAACCCACTTAACACTATTGATGACGCAACAAAATTAATTATGAGAGGTGATAAATAATGAAAGGTCTAATTTTAAGTAGTTTCTATGCATCTAAAAAATCACTTATCACATATTTAATTGTAGCTATTGTAGCAAGTTTCTTATTCGCTTTTATAAATCCAGCAATGGCATGTTTCTTACCAATGATTTTCTTATTGTCACCAGTGACGGATAACTTAAAGCGAGAAAAAGATTCTAAATGGATGTATTATATTTCAACATTGCCAACACATCGAAGTGCTTACATTAAAAGTTATTTCGCATTTTATGGCATACTCATCTTTATCGGATTAATTATTGGATTAATTGCAGTATTAGCGATACATCAGAATTTAATGTTAACACTTATTTCAGGTTTAGTAGGTATTGGTGCGGCAGGCACATATGCTATCATGTTCCCGTTAACATTTAAATTTGGTCCTGAAAATTCAAATGTCATCATGATTTCAACATCGGTTATCGTTCTTATTTTATTCTTTATTACTTACTTTGGTGTTATTATGTCTGCCATTGTACGTTCAGGTTCATTCTCTGATTTAGGAACAAATCCTACAGATATCTTTTTTATTAGTTTATATGCAATACTTGGTTTGATTTGTTTAGTGGCTTCTTATTTCATTTCAATAGCCATTTTCAACAAACAAGAACTGTAATTTTTTGAATAATAACATAGTTTAATATATTAATACTGGTTCTAAACACGAGGCATCAACTGCTATCAAGTGTTTGGAACCTTTTTCGTCTCTATTCTTACATGCGTCATTCCATCATTATAGGGTATGGATTACTAAAAGCTTTTAACAAAGGAGTCCTCATCTAATGGATATTCAAACTATCGAACACTATTTAAATATTGATTCATCAAAATATCATGAACCTTCACTTGAAGCACTCAATTATTATATTAAACGCTATATGTTGGCCGTTCCTTTTGAAAATATCAATGTCCAAAATGGCATGCCTGTTTCTGTAGAAATTAATGATTTGTATGATAAATTGATCAATCAGCATCGTGGTGGATTCTGTTACGAAATGAATCATTTCTTTGGGACTTACCTTGAAGAAAAAGGTTTCACCGTATATCGTATGTCTGCAACTGTTGAACAACCTAATGGCAATCGTAGTCCAGAAGGTTCACACATGTCACTTGTAGTTCCAATTAATGACGTATATTATGTCGCAGATGTAGGCTTTGGTGACTTACCTTTACAAGCCTTGCCTATTACAAATATAGATCCTACTCACCCCGTTACAGATATTACCGGTGAATTCCGAGCAATTTCAGAGCATGAAGGAACTTATAGCATTCAGAAACTCGAAGATGATAGTTGGATCACACGTTACGAGGCTCGTTTCCAACCTAAGCAAATAGAAGATTTTGAAGATATGATTCAATATAATTCACAACATCCAGATTCTATTTTTGTACAACAACTTATCGTTACTCAACCACAATCATTTGGACGTGCAACGATGTCCTCACACCATCTAACGCTAAGTAAACAAGATGGCAAAGATAAATATGATGTAACTTCAGATAACTACCGAAATATTTTAAAAGAATACTTTAATCTTGATGTTAAAATCAAACCATTAGAAGCATAATTTAATATGACCAGCAAGTTAATCTAGATTTAAGAGGTGTAATTATGACTAATATAGACATTATTGGTGCCAAACAAAATAACTTAAAAAATATAAATGTATCAATTCCGAAGCACCAATTAACAGTTTTTACAGGGCGTTCAGGTTCGGGTAAGTCTTCCCTCGTGTTCAATACTGTAGCTGCAGAATCTGAAAGATTGTTAAATGAAACATATTCAAGTTATGTGCAACATCAACTAACACAATATGAGAAACCAGACGTCGATCAAATTAAACATCTTCCTGTCGCAATGATTATTAATCAGAAACGACTTGGAGGTAACTCTCGTTCAACTGTAGGTACAATTTCTGATATTTACGCGTCTGTCCGACTGCTATGGTCACGTATCGGCAAACCATTTGTCGGTTATTCAGATATCTTTTCTTTCAATAACCCTAAAGGTATGTGCGAAACATGTTCAGGACTAGGTTATGTTGAGGATATTGATTTAAATGAATTACTTGATTATGATAAATCACTTAATGAGGATGCGATTAAATTCCCTTCATTTAGACCTGATAGTTGGCGAGGTAAACGTTATTTATATACAGGTTTATTTGATAATGATAAGAAATTAAAGGATTATACGAAAGAAGAAATGGATACGCTTTTATACACCGAACCAACTAAATTAAAGAATCCACCATCAAATTGGCCTAGAACTGCCAAATTTGAAGGATTAATTCATCGATTCCGCCGTTCATTTTTACTCAATGATAATTTTGAAAAGAAACGTTTTAAAGAAGATATTGACCGAGTGGTATCGAAACATGATTGTCCTGATTGTCATGGTCAACGTCTTAATGACACTGTATTAAGCTGTGAAATCAATGGCTTAAATATTGCAGAATTCACAAACCTACAAATTGATGAGGCGTTAGCCTTTTTAAAAAAAATAAAATCAGGCAAAGCACGTGTGATTATAGAGCCACTTAAGAAACAACTAGAAGCATTAAGTTATATTGGGTTGAATTATTTAACACTAGCGCGAGAAACAACTTCGCTATCTGGTGGTGAGTCACAACGTATTAAGCTCATTCGTCACCTTAATAGTCCTTTAAGCGACTTAATCTATATTATTGATGAACCAAGTGTCGGACTACATCCAGAGGATATTCAGCGTATCAACGATATCATTCAATCCTTAAAAGATAAGGGCAACACAGTCCTCGTTGTAGAACATGATCCAGATGTTATAAAGACCGCTGATCATATTATTGATTTAGGACCTTTAGCAGGCAAAAATGGTGGTGAAATTACATTTACTGGCTCTTATAATGAATTACTCAGTTCGGACACAAGTACTGGTCAAGCGTTGAACCGACAGCATCAACTTAAAAAAACGCCACGTAAATCGAAAGACATGCTTCAAATTGCTAATATTAGTCGCAATAACTTACAAAATGTCTCAACTAAACTACCTAAGCATGCAATGACTGTTGTTACAGGTGTTGCAGGTTCAGGTAAAAGTTCACTCATCACTGCAGGATTTGAACGTGAACAAGAGGCTATCTTTATTGACCAGAAACCTGTCCATGCATCAAATCGTTCTAATCTACTTACTTATCTAGATATCTTTGATGATGTACGTAGTTTCTTTAGTCAACATACTGGTCTTAAGAAGAGTATGTTCAGCTATAATTCAGAAGGTGCCTGTCCGGAATGTCATGGTAAAGGTGTTTTAAAAACGGAACTTGCATTTATGCCAGACTTTTCACAAGTATGTGAATTATGTGGTGGTACAAGATATCGTCCAGAAGTGTTAGAAGCTAAAGTAGAAGGTTATTCTATTGCGGATATTTTAGCATTAACCGTGGATGAAGCCATTGAAAAATTTAGCGACAGTCCAGGTATTATACGACCGCTTCAAGCATTAGCGGATACAGGATTAAACTATATGACTCTCGGACAATCATTAGATACCCTTTCAGGTGGTGAAATTCAACGTGTGAAACTAAGCCGTTACCTGACACAAGATGTGACCGATAAGATCTTTATCTTTGATGAGCCAACAACTGGGCTACATGAAGATGATTTGCCAATTCTAATCGATTGCTTTAACCATCTTATTGAAGAAGGCAATACGGTTATCTTGATTGAACATAATTTAACGATGATGACTCAGGCGGATTGGTTAATTGATATTGGGCCTTATGCTGGAGATAAAGGTGGCCAATTACTTTACGCGGGTGAACCTGAAGGCATCTTTGACATCGACAATTCCATAACCGCTAAACATTTAAAACGATATATTGGCCAATAAATAAACTAAACAAATATCCCCACATGCTAATTCGTCATGTGGGGGTGAATTTTATCTACACTTATAGTAACTTGTGTTGGTGCAACAATTCTTCGATATAGGTACCTTTTATTTTCTTCAAGAAAGCGTTAAGAGCGAGTTTCTGTATTTTGTTATGTTCTGAGAGTTCTGATAGATTTTTACCATCATTAAGTTCATATAAGGCATCCATCAATATACGAAGGTCGAATTCTGTTGCAACCACTTCAGGGACACCTCTATCTATGTCCAATAATTGGTATACTGCTTCCATAGCAGTCCTTACCGAATATTCAGTGGTAAATACAGTATCTCTTTCTGTTTCTGCAAAATTACCAATAAAGGCTATGTTGCGAGCATTTTCAGGCACGACAAGTGGTCTGTCTCCAATGGATCTAGGCATAAAATAAGAACAGATATATGGCATATAGACTGGTATCGTATTACATTGCGTTTTAGCGAGGTCTTCAATTTGATTGATAGGAACGCCCATATGATATAACCATTCTTGGCAAATTTCATTTCCACTGCATTCAGTGATAGGTTTATGGATGTAATCCCCGTTTATGTTTGAGTATAATGCATAGATCCAAACGCTCACCTCGTCTTCGGGTTGGCTTTTAAATTGTTGTTGACGATTAACAGTAAAACTCATTTGCCATTTAGAATCATTAACAGTAACAATACCACCTGTCACTGTCTTGCCGGCTAGAGGGTCTCGTTTACAAATTTGCTCGATTGTATTAATAATTGTCATGTTATTTGTCGTCGCGGTTGCTGATACAAACCAACTTTTGTCTGGTAAACGATGATAGAACTTTTCGGGACAACCAAACTCAGGGCTCTGTTTGGCAAGATTACGCCATAACGTCCAACTACCACCGATTTCTTTTGTAGGGGGTGCGGGTGTGTTGTTATCTCCATAAGTTGAACTTTCAGTGATACTACCATTTGTAACAAATACTAAATCATCTGGCGTTAGTGGAATGATATCATCTTTACCTGAACGCTTAAGTTGTATTTCACGCGCAACCTTCTCTTTTGTTGTGATATCTACTTTTATATTCAACACTTGAACATCATATTGAAATTGCACACCGTGGGACTCTAAGTAAGCAATCATCGGAAGAACTAGTGATTCATATTGATTATATTTGGTGAACTTAAGGGCACTGAAATCTGCTAATCCTCCAATATGATGTACAAAGCGCATTAAATATCGACGCATCTCCATTGCAGAATGCCATGGCTCAAATGCGAACATCGTTTTCCAATAGATCCAGAAATTCGAATGCAAAAAGTCATTTGAGAAGACATCCGTAATCTTCACGTCGTTTAATGTCTCTTCTTTCATTAAACATAAATGAATGATTTCTTTAATGGCTTGTGGCGTCAAAGTAAAATCACCATCAGTAGATAACTGATGCCCCCTTTTCTCAATAACACGACAACGTGAGTAATTAGGATCTTCTTTATTTAACCAATAAAACTCATCTAGAACGGAAGCATTATCCATTTCAAGTGACGGGATGGAGCGAAATAAATCCCACAAACATTCGAAATGGTTCTCCATTTCTCTTCCACCTCTCACAACATAGCCTTTCAAAGGAAGTTCATCTCCATCTAAACTTCCACCAGGTTTAGATAATTCTTCTAAAACATGGATTTTTGACCCATCCATTTGTCCGTCTCTAATCAAGAAACATGCAGCAGCTAGAGATGCTAATCCGGAACCAATAAGATAAGCTGATTTAACCTCTACATTTTCTGGTTTTTTAGGACGTGCAAATGCTTCATAATTTCCATTACTATAGTACATACGTATCACTTCCCAAGTTTTCATAGTTTTTAATTTTTAGATTGAAAAGTAGTAAACTATAAGTAATCTTAAAGAAATTAATCTACCCTTCGATAGTATTATAAAATGACGAGGGGCAAGAATTGTGCGTCACTTATGTGTGTTTGTAACATAAGCGACATTTTATTCAAACTGTCCGATATGAGGAGTGATTAAGTTGAACAAACAAGATTTACGCGTCCAAAAAACACATCAAGCCCTAATTACTTCATTTTCTGATTTACTACAAACTAAATCTTTTGAACAAATAACGGTTCAAGACTTATGTGCAAAAGCAAATGTACGACGATCAACCTTTTATCGTCATTTTAATGATAAGTATGACTTGTTAAATCATGTTGTCGGCACGTTGATTGATCATTTTAGAGAGCTATATTTACCCGACATTAATCCCGACAACCCACGACAATTTTTTGAGAAATTGATGAGAGATGTTTTGACATTTATTCACGATAATAAAGACATTGTCCGTAGCGTTATAACACTCAATTTTTACGGCGAAGTTTATACTATTTTTTATGAACAAATCTATAAAGCAGTTCAAAAGCAAATTGAATTTGATCGACAGAGTGGTCAATTTTATGTAGATGTAACAATATATGGAGAATTTTTAACTGGAGGTATTTTGAGCGTCATCACGAATTGGATTCAACATGGACAACAGCAATCGATTGATAAAGTGACTAAAGAAATTGTTAATATGATATGTGGCGCAAGAGAAGTACATTTGAAGAAACTGAGCTAAAACGCCTTTATTAAAGATATTCATTATTTGAAAAATATCGCCAAGATGAAAACTTAGCGACATTTTTTCTAATTTAATTTATTGATTTAGAACCATTTCCATTTTTTATCAGCAGCTACACGTGGATAATGACTGCCTGGTAAGAAGTCCCTATAATAATGAACATAAACTTTGCCTTTACTATTGATAGCCAGATGCCATTTAGATTTATCTTTAGGTACTACATCATATAAATCTTTTTTTACATGATATTTGTTGCCATCTATCTCATGGTCTCCTTCAGTTAACACTTTCTTATATTCATATTTTTGACGATATTGTTTAATGATTTGATTACCTATTCTATTTCTATTGTACTTCGCATTTACATCACCAAAGGGTTTCACATTCATTATTGTTTCATTTAGACGTAATTGATCTTGCTTATTTGTCAGTGCAATATTATAGCCTTTATTACTTGTACCTGTCTTTAAGCCATCTGTACCAGGTAAATATAGTGGTTGTCCTTTTAAAGATAGATTCGTACTTTTAAAAGTATTTCCTCTTTGAGTATCCCGTGGCAACTTAGATATTTGTAATATCTGAGGATACTTCTTAATTAACGCTTGCATTAGAAGGTTCATATCTTTAGCGGTACTTTTAGGGAAATCTTGTTTTTTAAATTTTGAAGGTGCATATTGATCTAACAAACTATTTTGCGCACCTGCTGGATTGACAAAGTTTGTATTAGTCATATTAAACGATTTAGCTTGTTGATTCATTTTATTAGTAAATGTATTATTATCGCCACTTACTTTCTCACCTAATATCATTGCTGCGGCATTACTTGATGCTAAAGTGGTTTGTTTAATTAATTCTTCAATAGTATACGTTTGACCTTGTTTCAATGATACTGATGATAGGTTTGGTAGGTTGGACATGGTAGCATACTTATTTGTAATTTTCACTTTGTCATTGAGCTTTAACTTCCCATTCTCAATCGCTTCATAAGTTAAATATAAGGTCATCATTTTAGACATAGAAGCAGGGTCAACCTGATTATTTCCCCGGTAATTATATAGAATTTGCCCTTGATCAGTAGTAAGCATGACACCACTAGGCTGATATTTCGTACTAATACTACTATTCTTTTCTTTATTAGCAATAGTTACTGGCGATTCACTCGCATCACTTATCGAAGTATGTAATAACGAAATCGTAGTGATAATACCTATTCCTTTTACAAATTTACCAAACAAAATATCCCCTACTTTTTTTAATATTAATAATATTGCACAATACTTTTTATAACAATATTATAGGAATAATACAACTACATTCAAAATCATAACCACTTAAATATATTGTTGTTACTTACTATACATTTTTGATATCAATCAAACTTTGCCTGCTTTTAATGAAAAATTGAAACTCTGAGAACTACCATAATGCAATTCTCAGAGTTCGACTAATTATTTATAAACTTTCTCACCTTTAAAATAACTACGATCTTCTTTGCTATAAACTTTGTCTGGATCTACAAATGGTTTCAACTTGTATTTAAAGTCATATAGATTCAAACCATCGATAGCAACACGGTCTTGATAAACGCTATCTTCACCAATATCAGTAAAATTATTCGGACCTACCCCAGCTAAGAATTTAAATCCTGCTTTATTCTCTAGGTACTGATAGCCTGCTGAACCTCTATCTTGCGCACCATGAGGGAAAATAAATAAATCCGTTTTGCCAATAATTGGCGTTACTTCTTTCTTCCAACGTTCTGTATCCTTCACAATACGATCATATGAACTATTTGCAAAATCAATGTGCCCCCAAGAATGACTTGCGAATGTCCAACCATCGCGTTTCATTGCATTTGCAACTTTTATCGCTTGTTCTTTACGCTTAGAGTAGTCTTTACTATCCAACTCATTCGTGCGATATCCGAGTACCCCATTGTATCCAGTTAAACCAACTACACCTTTTTGTCCATTCAATGAAAAATCTGGATGTTCTTTTACGAAACGATTTAGAATCGGAACAATATCATTCGATTCACTTTGAGTAAACTTACCATCTTTGCCTTTCGTTTGAGATACAACATGATTATATTTGTCTAATACTAAACGATCTGCATAACCATTTCCTCTCATATATTCATAATAATTCATATCATCTATTGATAAGATTAACGGTTTCTTTCCTTTAGGCAACTTAAGTGATTTCTTTTTAATAGGTTTAGAATTGAAATCATATGCATCATGTGGATCAATCAATATGTAATGATGCTTATATAATTCATCAAGTGAGCGTTTAAATTCTTCAACGGTAATCATCCAATCATTATTGCCTTTGGCTTGATTCGCTTCACCAGTAAACGCCACTTTAGGATCCGTAATTAAAGGATGGAAGAAGATATGTGCTACATCACCCTTATATTCAACCCAATCATTTTGACCAGAACTACGCTTTTTCGCATAAATATTCTCTTCTTTATTATGCGTTTCTTCTTTAGCTTTTTTCTCATGCGTTTGCGATGTCGATTGACAAGCACATAAAACAATGGCTATTAAAACAGTGAATACACTCAACAAATATTTTTTAATCATGTATTGGCTCCTTTATGTAAGAAAGTAATTTTATGCCGATCACTAAATATTATATAACATTTTTATACTATGCATAACACATCATTTCTAACTTAACGGAATTTTTACATGAAATTAATTTTATTCAGTATTAAATTATTTGTTTCTTCTTTTCGCGAGAAATTTCATACTTACATTAACTACAATCGCTAAAACGAATAAGCTTTTCAATATTAATTCATAATAAGTTATATAATCGACAAATAGACTTTTTAAGAAAATATTAATTAAGAAAACAGCTTATGGTGCACTTTGTGATGTGTACTATAAGCTGTTTTATATTATTCTTTAATTTTGAAAATGAACGATTGAGATGTGATTATATTTAATACTACTTACTTGCATATAAATGCTTTTTCATCATGCTATTCGGTATCGCCAAATATATAATTATATATGTCTTGTGATACTTGTTCGAAGTTATCGACGTTGAGTGACAGATAGAATTTCAGTTTAGGCTCTGTGCCTGATGGTCTTAAGGCAATAAACCCTTCTTTAAAGAGTATTCGAATCACATTCGCTTGTGGTAATGATATTGCTTCTTCCGTGTTGTCTTCTTTATAATTGCGTTTCAATGTCTCGTAATCTTCTACTGCAATGACTTTTAATCCTGCAATGACATCAGGAATATTACGTCTTAATTTATCCATTAAAGCGTTTATTTGCTGTTGTCCTTCTCTACCTTCAAAGACTTTAGACATCGGTTTATCCCGATATTGTCCTACTTCTCTATGAATCTCTTTTAATGCGTCGTGCAGTGTTTTTCCTTCATTTTTCAAAATAGAAGTATACTTAATGATTAATGGAACGATTTGAATGGCATCTTTGTCTCGCACGAAGTCGTCAGCTAAGTAACCATAGCTTTCTTCATAGGCAAATAAAAATGATTCTGTATCATCTAACTCACGAATGGCTTTAGCAATGTGTTTAAAGCCGATTAAGACTTCCTTCACCGTCACACCATATTGTTGTGCAAGTCGTTTACCTAACTCGCCACTTACAATAGATTGAATGACAACCGAATGATTCGGCACATTCGTGTATTCGAGCAGATATTTAATGAGTAATGCGCCGATTTCACTGCCACCAAAGTAGTATATTTGACCATCTTCATTTCGTTCTACAAATCCCATGCGATCGACGTCAGGATCTGTTGCAATAATTAAATTAGCGTCGATATCGTGTGCCTGTTGAATTGCTAAATCAAAGGCTTCTCGCTCTTCGGGGTTCGCACTTTTAACGGAACTGAAATTTGGATCTAGCTCACATTGCGATTTGACTAAACTTACATTCTGAAAATTAAGATGCTTTAAAACATCAGGAATAATCGGCACACCAGTACCATGCAAACTTGTATATACGACCTTCAAATCAGATTGTGGAATATCACCTGTAAGATTTGTAAGTTCATTTATGTAACTATCATAAACCGCTTCTGGTAAATCAAAGGTGTTCTTCTCAATAAGTTCTTGATTTAAGTTAATATTCAACTTAAGTGGATTACCTAAGTTATTGATATATTGAGCAACTTCTAATGAAGTACCCTCATCTAATTGCGCACCATCTGCACCATAAACTTTAATGCCGTTATAATCTTTAGGGTTATGACTTGCTGTAATCATGATACCGGCAGATGTTTGCAAGTATCGGACAGCAAAAGATAGTTGTGGCGTTGTTTTATATACATCTGCCAGATAAACTTTGATGCCATTCGAAGTCAAAATTTGCGTAATAATATGCGCGAATTCTGAAGATAAATGACGAATATCATAGTGAATGACAATTGAAGGATTATCTTCTTTATCTTTTAAGTAATTAGCAATTCCTAATGCCAGACGTTGTATGGTATAGCGATTTAAACGACCTGGACCAAGTCCAAACTGGCCACGAATACCTGCAGTACCAAATGCTAATTCAGTTTCAAATCCTTGTTCTTGAAACGTCGTGGTCTGGCTATCATAGAATGATGCTACAAGACTGTCATCTTTATATTTCATCCAATTGTCTTTCATCATATACTCCTTTCATACTTATGCGGATGTCTTATTATTCTATTACAGTATACTGGATATTCGAAAAAGTTTCATTGGATTAGAAAATAAGCATTACTTAGTAATCATTTATGCTAGACGAATTAAACTTGCAATAAGTTACTAATAGTGATATAATACATTCATAAATTAATTCCATTGGCAACACCAAACCCCTCACTAGGTGGATAGTGAGGGGTTTTATGGTGTGTTAGACGATGTCGCTTATTTCTTTATTACTTACTGAAATTGATAGCTTTCATGACCTTTCGCAAAAGCTTCAACGGTATAAATCATTGAACCACCTTCTGAGCCATTCTCAATGTCATTGGTACAAATGAGCAATTGATTTGTTCCAGGAATAAATTGTGGATGTGTTGAACGTAACATTTTACCTTCATCACGCCCTGGCATTAAGATTTGACCAATAGGATAGCCACGTTTGTTGAAAACTAGAACACGCCCTTGTCCATACATTGCTACGTATAAATTATCATCGCTATCAATACATACTGAGTCTGGTCCTTCATGGCCAGTAAAGTAATATGGAATCGTTGCGCCAAACGGTGCAATTGTCACGCCATCGTCCTCTAATTGAATACGATGAAGTCGGTTTGTCGTCGTTTCTGTAACCCATAGTACTTTTTCATCCGTACTTAAAGCTACACCATTCGCTACTGAAATATTCTGAATGACTGGGGTCACTGTCTTGAAGTCAGGCGAAACATAGTAGACGCCACCTTTAGGATTTGTAGAATAACCTCTGAAATCAGTGAAATAGAAACCACCTTTACTATCAAAGACCATGTCATCAATACAATATTCAGTGTTGAGTTCCGAAATGATTTCTTCAAATTGTTCACCATGTTCATTTGTGGCGAAGATACCACCTGTTGACTCGAAATCGCCTAAATAACAAGTGAATAAACGTCCATCTTTATGTATTTTAACTGCAGCTGGATTTTGTTTTGTTGATTGAAACGCTGTTGAGACCTCTTTTGTGTCTATGTCGACTTTAAAGATTTTACCACCAAACACTTCACATAAAAATAAATTATGATCTCTATCAAAGATAAGACCTTCAAGTTGAAGTCCTTCATCTGAAATTTTTAACCAAGGTTCTGCCGTTACCGTTTGTAATTCGCTTTCAGAAATAATAGGTACTGCACTTTTTGATGCCCCAGTATATGTTAATTTTGGTAAAGATTGATTTGTCATAATTAACAATTCCTCCCTTTTCGAAAAGTATAATCTTAATTCATTATAATCCTTTACTTCACTTTCTACTTATCGTACTACATGTAATCGTTTTCAAAAAGTAATTGTACTTCTAACATAGGTCTGTTGCCCTATTTTCAAAACCGAAATATTGAAAGTTATTGTAAATTTGGTAAAATAATATAATGTTGATTTTTATAAAAAGATAAATTAATGAATAACTAAATGATACGGCTTGCCTTTACGATAAATAAATTTTTAGAGGAGAATTAGAAAATGGATTATAGAGTGTTATTATATTACAAATACACAACAATTGATGACCCTGAAACATTTGCAGCTGAGCACTTAGAATTCTGCAAATCAAACAATTTAAAAGGTAGAATTTTAGTTTCTACAGAAGGTATCAATGGTACATTATCAGGTACGAAAGAAGATACTGATAAATATATCGAACATATGCATTCAGATGAGCGTTTCGCAGATATGACGTTCAAAATTGATGAAGCTGAAGGCCATGCCTTCAAAAAAATGCACGTACGTCCAAGAAATGAAATCGTTGCTTTAGGTTTAGAAGACGATGTTGATCCACGTGTTACAACTGGTAAATATTATTCACCTAGCGAATTTAAAGAAGCACTAGAAGATGAAGATACTGTCATCTTAGATGCTCGTAATGACTATGAATTTGATTTAGGTCACTTTCGTGGTGCCATTCGCCCTGATATCACACGTTTCAGAGACTTACCAGACTGGATTCGTGAGAACAAAGATCAATTAGATGGTAAAAACATCGTAACTTATTGTACAGGTGGTATTCGTTGCGAAAAATTCTCTGGTTGGTTAGTTAAAGAAGGCTTCGAAAATGTAGGACAACTACACGGTGGTATCGCAACTTACGGTAAAGACCCTGAAACTAAAGGTCAATATTGGGACGGTAAAATGTACGTCTTCGATGAACGTATTAGCGTTGACGTTAACCAAGTTGAGAAAACAGTTATCGGTAAAGAACACTTTGACGGTACACCTTGCGAACGATATATTAACTGTTCAAATCCTGAATGTAACAAGCAAATTCTTGTTTCAGAAGAAAATGAAGACAAATATCTTGGTGCTTGTTCATATGACTGTGCCAAACATGAACGTAACCGTTATGTAGCTAAAAACAACATTAGCGATGAAGAATGGAATCGTCGTTTAGAAAACTTTAAAGACGTTCCAGAACATGCACATGCTTAATATCTAAATCATATCCCTTATGAGATTTAATTAGCTCATAAGGGATATTTTTTATGACTACCTAATGCTATAATAGTGTAAAATCACAAGTTTTATTGAGGTGTGGCAATATGAGAAAACATAGTAAAGACTACTTTCATCTGTTTTATAGTCAATTGTTTGCTAACACTGGTGATATTTTAACAATTGTTGGTCTTATTGCTATTGTTTTTAATATCACATCTAAAACGACCGCTGCCTCGATGATTCCCATTATCTTTACATCTGGCATTTTTATGAGTAGTTTTATTTCCAATTATATTTATCAATATTTTACGCAAAAGCAAGTCTTATCTATATTTCAAGGTCTTAAATTAGTAAGTTTAGCAAGTATCGCTGGTTTATTAATATTTGGCATATCTCCCATTTTTATTTTTGTTTTACTTTTTCTTAATGCTATTTTTGATGGTTTTACAAACCCAATTAAGAACTCAATGATTCCTTTTATTGAGAATAAAGATGCGATTACATCTGCTAACGCTTTAATGAATATGATGAGTAGTGTTGTTCAACTTTCTACGTGGGCATTAGGCGGCATTTTAATGAGTCTTATAGGTGCGAAATACTTATTTTTATTTGCGCTAGTACTTGAAATGATAAGTTATTTTTTTATTTTACGCCTTTCAGAACGTCAAATTTACAAAAATGAGAAGGCAAATATTTTTAGTAGTTTTAAAGCTGTTATTCGTGATAATTATCGTGATAAATTGAGTTTGTATTTAAACATTTCTATTATTTTTGAATCTTTCGCAACGACCATATGGATAGCAGCTATCATTCTTACTTATACAAGAACCTATTTACATGTCCCTGATTATTGGTTTGGACTAATCAATGCCCTTTTCTTTAGTGGCACAATTATTGCAGGACTATGGATAAACCATAAGGATCGTTTCTTCACACAAATAAACTATCCAATAATTATTTACGTTCCTTTGCTTTTAGCATTTATTAATTTAAGTTTTATTCTTCACCATTCAATAATGATCGCATTGTTATTTTCATTATTTATGGGCATTTTCGAAGACATGCGTTATATTTCACTAAATTCAATGATTCAGCGCAACACACCAAAAGAAATTCTAACTTCTACATACATATTAAACAATTTATTTAACAGCATTTTCTTCGCTTTAGGAACTTTTATTATTTCGATAATCGTTGATTATTACGGTATTACTTGGGCCTATATTATTTGTTTTAGTATGTATATAGTAACTTTTATTTTAGGACTCTTTTTCCGAAAAACTTTAAAAATTGAAATGCATAATTAGAAATCTTATAATTGATAATAATTCTCACTTTAAATACTGGAGGTTTCTACATATGTGTACAGGTTTTACGTTTCAAGCTAAAAACGGTGACGTTATTTTAGGACGTACGATGGACTATGACTATCCATTAACTGGACATCCTGCTGTGCAACCACGTCACTACTATTGGGAATCTCGTGTAGATTATAAAGGTACAACGACGTATGGTTTTACTGGTGCCGGTTCTGATATGGAAGGCTTTATTTTCGGAGACGGTGTAAATGAGCATGGCCTCGCAATATCTAATCAATATGACCGTGGTTATGCCTCATACGCTAATAAAATACACGATGGATACATCAATATTTCACAAACTGAAGTATTAACATGGGTACTTGGTTACAACAAAACGATTGAGGAACTTATTGAACAAGCAGACCAAGTTAATGTCGTTGCACATACATTGAATGATATTAATGAAGCGCCGCCATTACATTATCATGTATCGGACGCGACAGGCCGAACTGCAGAGATTACGTTTGTAGAAGGTCGCATTGTCCTTCATGATAATCCAGTCGGTGTACTAACAAATAGCCCTGATTTAAATTGGCATTACGAGAACTTGAAGAATTATGCGAATGTGACGCCTTACAAACCACAATATAAACGCTATAAAAATTTATATATCGGCAATGAAAGTGGTACCTCTGGACTACCAGGTGGTTATACGTCAGCAGAACGTTATGTAAGAGCAGCTTATCTTGTAAGTAATATGTTGCCTGACGATGGTGATGATGCAGTATTAGATGCGTTTAGAATTCTTGATAGTGTAAGCATTCCTAAAGGTGCAGTTCGACCTTCTGAAGATGAATTCCACTATACGCTGTACCAAACTGTATTCAACTTAACATCGCGCACATTGTATGTGAAATACTATAATTCTAATCGTATTGCTGAATTACAATTAACTGAGGAGTTATTAAATAGCGACGATTTAGTTATATTTGATCCGATTACGCAAGGATTGTCTACCGATAAAGTAAATTAATTATATATAAACAAACAAGCGTGACTGATTAAAAAGCCACGCTTGTTTTTATTATGCTTTAACATTTTTAGGAATCAGAATAAATGCTGATATAAGTCCAAGTATCATAATAATTGCCCCGACTAAGAATGAAATCATTGCTGACATTTCTACTGAATAGAATTGTTGGCATACTGTAAATACGGTCGTATTTAACGCGATACCAAAGGCTCCTCCGAGTGTAGCGCCCATCTTATATAAACCTGTCGCAAAGCTCACTTTCTCTTCTGGCATGTTGAATACTGCAATCGTTAAGCCAGGTGTAGCAACTAACCCATTACCAATCGCACATACAACAAATGCGAAAGTTACAATACCTACATACCAACTTGGCGATAAGAAAGTGAAGCTAATTAGAATGATACCAATTGCTGGAAATAGTGGCCCTGCAATTAACATACTTTTACCGCCATATTTTTGAATTGCTTTTTCACCTAAGCGTATCATCGCTATCGCCATGAAGACATACGGCACTGTAACCAAACCAGTTTGTGCTTCGCTCATACCAAATTGTTTTTGAGCGTAACCATTGAAGACGACTGTGGTACCTACCCCAGTGTTAAGCACAAAATTATTGATTGTTGAGCCCAGAAATGCTCGATTTTTTACAATTGAAAAATCAATAAATGGTGTGGGTCTGCCTTTTTCAAAAATATAAAATACAACTAAAGCAATGAGACCAACGATTGCAACAGTTAACGTGAATCGACTTGTCAAACCATATGTAAAACCTTGAGTCATCAATAGCATTAAGCAAGCGATAATTACGCCAAAAATCACCATGCCTACATAATCGAAGGGCTGGTGATCACGTTCTTGACGTGGCACTTCTTTTCTACGACTTAAAATAAAAATCGCAATAATTGATAAAGCGATAGAAATAACAAAAATAAATTGCCAACTTAAAAAGCTAGAAATAAGACCACCGACATAGGAAGAAAATCCTATTCCGCCAACTGTCGCAATCATCATAAAACTATAAGCTTTACGGAGTGATTGACCTTTAAAGTTATCTGATACTAAGCCAATTGTAGAAGGTAGTAATACGGCAGCTGATAGGCCTTGAAAAATGCGCCCAATAACTAAGAATGGCGTGACAGGAACAATAATAAGACTAAGGCAACCAATAATACTAAAGACGAGACCTATTATTGTCATCTTGAGGTTTCCAACTTTATCTGCAATATCTCCTGCACCCACCATGAAAATACCTGTAACGAATGATACAAGGCTGATAGATAGGTTAAGTGTAGAATCTGCAGCACCAAATGTCTTTTGTAGACTAGAACCAATATTTATAAATGATTGCGCAAACAACCAATATGTTAACACTGCAAAACTAGCTGCAATGATTAATTTACCGTCGAACCTACTTTGATGTGAACTCACATCTGACACTTCCTTTACTGATATAATAAAATAGCCATTGAGAATTATTCTCATCTGACCTAAGATATTATATCATGCCCGCAAACAATGTATATAGGATAATACCATTTTCTTTAAATGTTTAATTACTCCATTAAATTTTTCAAACTATACAATTTCAAAATATTATTCAATTTATTTTAAATTCACTTTAATAGCAATTTTCGTTGTGTTAATATTAAGAAAATTACATCTGTTATTCACTTATCTTTTACATATTAATTAGATATGGTTACAGACATTAACTATATCTCTGAATCGCATCAATTAAATATTAAAGGTTAATTTGAATAACTGTTAAGGAGTGCTTTTATGGAATGGATTAAATTGATTGGTATTTTAATCATAATCATCGGCTTCATTCTTAAGTTTGACACTATCGCAATTATTTTAATTGCAGCAGTAGTCACTGGTTTAGTTGCCGGTATGGATATCGTTGAAGTACTTTCAACACTTGGAAAAGCCTTTGTAGATCAACGTCTTGTAACTTTATTTATGCTTACACTTCCTATGGTCGGTTTAATTGAACGTTTTGGTTTGAAGCAACAAGCTTCTAAACTAATTAGTAACGTTAAGAAAATAACAACCGGTCGCCTTCTTACTTTATATTTAATTATTCGTGAAATCGCTGGCGTAGCATCAATACGTATCGGTGGTCATCCTCAATTTGTTCGACCTTTAATTAACCCTATGGTTCAAGGTGCACTTCGAACACGTTACAATCTTACTGATAAAGACATCGATGAGAAAGATATTGAAAAACTAAAAGCCGAAGCATCTGCCATGGAAAATTATGGTAATTTCTTTGGACAAAACTTATTTGTTGGTGCTGCTGGTGTGTTATTGATGGTTGGGACTTTCCAATCTTTAGACATCAAAGTGAATGCAATGAGTTTAGTGCTCGCTTCAATTCCTGTTGCTATCATCACACTTATTTTAGTTTGGATTAAAAATATTTTACTCGATCGTTACTTCAATAAAAAATATGGAAATAATGAGGTGAAAAATCATGAGTGAAGCAACTTTAAACCATATTTTAGAAATATTTTACATACTGATTGGACTTCAATTTTTATATACAGCTTATCGCGCTTTACGTTCACAAGATAAATCTAAAAGTTTAGGTACAGCAGCATTTTGGACCATTTTAGCTATTTTATTTATAGGAGGTCCTTACATACCAGATGCAATTAATGGTCTTCTAGTTTTAGCAATGGGTGCGTTAACACTTTTCAGACAAGTGAAAATAAAAAATATTATCGATGTTAATGATAAAGAAGTTGAAAAAGGTTCTGCTAAATATGGAAATAAACTTTTCATTCCTGCAATTGTCTTAGCTGTGGTAGCAGTAGTTGTTTCAAACTGGACTCCACTTGGCGGTGCCATCGGTTTAGGTATTTCATCAATTGTGGGATTAATCGCAGCACTACTAATTATCAAGCCAAAATTATCTTACACATTGTATGACAGTGACCGATTAACGCAACAAGTTGGAACGACTGGTATATTACCACAATTCTTAGCTGCACTTGGCGTACTCTTTACTGCAAGTGGTGTGGGTCAAGTCATTTCAAAAGGTATCTCTTCATTTTTACCTGAAGGCAACCATTTAATAGGCGCAATTGCTTATATATTAGGGATGGTTCTTTTTACAATGCTTATGGGAAATGCTTTCGCAGCATTTACTGTTATAACAGCAAGTATTGGTATTCCATTCGTTATTGCACAAGGTGGCGATCCAATCGTTGCAGGTGCGCTTGCCATGACTGGTGGATTCTGTGGTACATTACTTACACCTATGGCAGCAAATTTCAACACATTACCAGTTGCACTACTTGAGATGAAACAAGAATTTGGCGTTATTAAAGCACAAGCACCTATAGCATTAGCACTTATAGTAATTCACATCGCTCTAATGTATTTCTGGGCATTTTAAATAATTCTAAGGAGGAAATGAATAATGAAAATTTTAGTTACAGCATTTGATCCATTTGGCGGTGAAAAGATAAATCCTGCATTAGAGGCAGTAAAGCAATTGGAGAATACGATTGGCGAACATACCATTTCAAAGTTAGAAATTCCAACCGTCTTTCATGAATCTAAAGACGTCATTGATAAAGAGTTAGCAAATGGCAATTACGATGTGGTCTTGTCTATTGGTCAAGCTGGAGGTCGTTATGACCTTACTCCTGAGCGTGTAGGTATCAATATCGACGATGCACGTATTCCTGACAACAAAGGTAATCAGCCTATTGATGTGGCCATTCAAGAAGATGGCGCACCTGCTTACTTCTCAAACTTACCTGTTAAAACGATGACGGAAGCGATTAAAGCAGCAGGCGTCCCTGCAAGCTTATCGAATACAGCAGGCACATTTGTTTGTAACCATGTCTTATACCAATTAGGTTATCTCGCTGACAAGTCTTATCCAGGGTTATTATTCGGTTTTATTCATGTACCATTTATCCCTGAACAAGTGACAGATAAGCCTGAGAAACCGTCGATGTCTATTGAAACAATTGCGAAAGGTTTAACAGCCGCTATTAAAGCCATTTCTAAAGAAGACGACGCCAAAGTTGCACTAGGAGAAACACATTAAAAAGAGGGTCCCCACCCTCTTTTTTTATTTTCAAAATTGGAAAACCTCTACATATCTATTCACAAATTTATCATTTCAAAGAATTTGTATAGGGTGTATCATATAATAATGTCTATTGATGGAAAAATAATTTCCAATAACTAAACTCTATTATAAAAAATAATGATGAATACAATGGAAAGAAGGTAAAACATTGAAAAAGCGCATATTCTATTCACTTTCTATGTGCGCGATGCTTA
The DNA here is from genome assembly GCF_058807855.1 of Staphylococcus sp. GW821-FHT11H10. NCBI lineage: Bacteria > Bacillati > Bacillota > Bacilli > Caryophanales > Staphylococcaceae > Staphylococcus > Staphylococcus sp. GW821-FHT11H10. Next base: position 37,072 of record NZ_JBXARC010000003.1, read on the forward strand.
TGTTAAGTGGCTGTGCTCAGCATCATAATGACAACAAAGAGGTTAAAGTCTCACTACCTCGTGAATTTAATACAAATCAACTAGATGCACAAGGCTTTGATGCGCCTATGCCTGTGTACAATGCTATCTATCAACCGCTTGTAACTTATGGTAAAAATGGCAAGATTGAACCAGGTCTTGTTACATCTTGGGAAGCTTCAGAAGACGGTAAACACTACCTATTTCATTTAAAGAAGAATGTAAAATTCAATGATGGGTCTGATTTTGATGCATCGGCTGTTAAATTCTCAATTGAACGTGCGAAGGCAACGGATACAACTGACCCTATGGAAACGTTAGATAAATTAAAATCAATCACAATAAAAGATAAACACACTGTTGAGATTGAGTTAAAATCACCGTCAAACCAAGTATTAAATGAATTATCTCAAGTTAGACCGCTTCGCATTATGAGTCCACACGCTGTTAAAGGTGGCAATACAACTGGTAAATTTGAAAAAGCAATTGGCACAGGTCCATTCAAAGTAGCAGATTCAACAAATGAAACTGTGAGTTTTCAACCTAATACATATTATCGCAATGGACATCCACTTAATTACAATCTAACTTTCCAATCTATAGAAGATAGTGATTCAAGACACTTAGCGATCGAGAGTCACTCTATTGATATTACAGGTGGTTCATTAGGTCAGATGACACCACAACAAGTGAAAGAATCTCATAGAAACAAAGCACTTTCTGTACATACGTCGCCAAGTACAGAAACGCAATTTATGGGATTTAATCCACAGCATAAAATCTTACAAGATAAGACAATGCGAGAGGCGATTAGTAAAGCGATTAACACAGACGACCTATCGTCAGATAAGAAACTGAAGGGTCTATTTCAACAGAATGTTCAATACGTTAATGCTCACAATCAACCTGACCATGTTTACTCGCCTTCGACTTCTAAATCGTTAATCCGCTCTTTAGGTTATAAGATGAATAATGATGGTTATTTCGAAAAGGATGGTCACATACTTTCACTTAAACTCGCACTCCAAACGGATGAATTTCCAGAATGGAAGACGAAAGCTGAAATCATGCAGCAAGGCCTTAAAAAAGTAGGAATTAAACTCGATATTAATATTTTAGATTCACAAACGTACTATGAAACTTTAACGGTGCGTAAAGATTTTGATCTCATTTATTATCGTACATATACAAATGCGCTAATGCCATACAATTTCTTGAATGCACGTTTTAAACAAGATGGCTCACGCCCTGGCGTATTCGCAAACGATACAACCTTAACATCTATGATTAAGCAATTTCCGACGATGATCAACATGCATGACCGACAACGCGCATTTAATAAACTAATGAGACCTTTGTGACAAGTCCTAAAATCAGACAATTCGAGTTCTCAGGACAAACTGATGCACCAATAAATTACGATAAGTTGAAGGTGTCTAAAAATGACTAACATTGTAAAACATTTCATCAGACTACTCATCTATTTAATCATTATTTCATTTGTATTATTTCTACTTTTAGAAAATACAACTGGCAACCCTGCCGTCCAATACTTACAAGAACATGGTGTTGCACAAATCACGCCTGAACGTATTAAAATGGCTCAAGATAAACTTGGTTTAAGTCAGGCATTGCCAGTTCGATATGTCCAATGGTTAGGCAATGTCTTTACAGGCGATCTTGGTACGAGTTTTAGTAATGGTGAACCCGTAACTGAACGTATTTCCCAGGCAATTGTCCCAACCATTAAATTAATATTCGGTTCAGCTATCATACTGTTTCCTATAAGTTACGTAATTGGTTATTTATGTGGCAATCATTCACGAAAAAAGTGGTCAGTCGTAATAACTCGTATTGCCCAAGTAGTTACATCATTACCAGAATATTGGCTAGCAATTATTTTCATTTATTACTTTGGTGTGAAATGGCATCTATTCCCTTTCGTAGGAAGTAATAGTTGGCAATATTTTGTTCTTCCAATTGTCATACTCGTCCTTGTAGAAGGTAGTCATATGTTGTTGTTAAGCAGTCATCTTTTTGAAAGTACATTACAAGGCCAACCTTTCCAATTAGCTCAATTACGACAATTTAAATTAAAAGATCGTATCTATTTACAAGTAAAAGAAATTTTGGCACCACTCATGACAATCACCATTAATAATTTTATACATTTATTTAGCCGAGTGATTATCTTAGAAGTCATTTTTAGTATTTCTGGATTAGGTAAGTTATTAATCAATAGTATTAATTTACGTGACTACCCTGTTATTTTAGGCATTTTAATGATGATTATTACCTTCATAATGGTGCTCAATTTCTTCGGTGATGTTTTACTTGAGAAAAGTGATCCACGTCTAAGAATGTCAAAAAAGTCAGGAGGCCGAATAGCTTATGAAGATTAAACATTGGATATGGCCTATTATTGCAATCATATTCGTTATACTTGCTTTTCTGCTTTATGACAAAGCAAACATGATTCATCAATCGGAAGCACTTTTACCTCCAAGCCTTCATCATCTATTAGGCACTGACCATTTAGGACGTGACTTCTTCACTCGCCTATTTGTTGGTAGCATGGTTACACTTGGTTTAACGACGCTCATTATAGTTGGGACCGTAATATTGGGACTAATATTAGGGCTAGCAGCTGCACTAATTGGTCGTTGGTTAGATGCACTATTGATGGCATTTGCTGATATGTTAATTGCTTTACCATCTATTATTATCGCACTTGTCGTATTAGGCTTTATTAATAACTCAATTGTAGGTTTATGTTTGGCCTTGATGATTGGGTGGTTAGGACGCTATTTACGTTATTTCAGAAATTTGGCTCGTGATGTACAAACGCAACCTTTCGTTAAATTTGCATCATTAAGTGGTTTAACAAGGACACAAACGACAGTACATCATATTATTCCACATCTTATGCGTAACGTGACTGCACTCATTACTGCCGATTTTGGAAAATTAATGCTTAGTATTTCAGGATTAGCTTTTATTGGATTAGGAATAAAACCACCATTGCCTGAATTAGGTGCCATACTCTACGACGGTAAGAGCTACTTTTACTCAGCACCTTGGTTATTCTTCTTTCCAGGAATATTGTTAGGAGGGTTCGCGCTCATATGTCAAATACTCAATCGTCGATTCACTCAATAAATGCTTTACTACATTTGAAGAATGTCTCCGTTTATGACGGAAATCATGCATTGTTGAATCAAGTAGATTTAACTGTTACAGAGAGTAGCTTTCATTGTTTAGTTGGAGAGAGTGGCAGTGGTAAATCTTTATTAGCACGTACAGTTTTGAATATGCGTCATCCTCATCTAAAGTATCAAGGTCAAATTGCTATTGATTTAAATAATACCGATGCCATGTTCCAAGATACTAATAGTAATTTCTTCCAAAATGTACGTATTCGAAAACATTTTGATGCACTGTTTGATGCATTAAATACGCAATTGTCTCGACAACAGCAACACGAATTTGTTCTACGTCAATTTAGACATTTAGGATTAAAGAATCCTGAAGATTTATTTAATGACTACCCTTTTCAATTGAGTGGTGGTATGGCTCAACGAATTGCCTTAGTAATGTCAATTGTTAGAGAAGCTAAATTATTGATCGTGGACGAACCGACAAGTGCACTTGATTTTGACAATCGAAATCAACTAATGAAATTATTAAATCATGTTGTTCAAGAACATAATATGACATTACTATTTATCACGCATGACCTAAGTTTAGCTATGGATTACGCAACACATATTAGTGTGATGCGTAATGGCCAAATGATTGAAAGTGGCGAAGCAAACGATATTTTAGTGCGTCCCGAGCACGCTTACTCACAGCAATTAATTGAATTAGCGCATAGGAGATACCGTTATGTTGCAGATTAAATCCTTAAATAAATCATTTTCTGAAAAGCAGATATTTAAAAACTTTAATTTAGAACTTGAAGGTACTGATAATTTAATTATTAGTGGGTCTAGTGGGAGCGGTAAGTCTACGCTTGCACAAATCATTGCAGGTTTAGATGATCATTACGAAGGTATCGTAAGCTATAAAGATATGATGCTTGGACACGTATCTCATCAAGATTGGATTAAACATATTCAATACGTGCCTCAATATAATGCCAATACATTAGATCCTAAAAAAACAGTGTCTTGGATTTTAAAACAACCTTTAAAACACTTTAATATTCCTAAAAATCAACATGACGATAAGATGTTAAGCGTCATAGAACAGTGTAAACTCGACAAATCTTTATTACCTAAAAAAGTGAGCACCTTAAGTGGCGGACAATTCCAACGTTTATGGATTGCGAAGGCATTATTAGTTGAACCTGAAGTATTAATTCTAGACGAGGCTACAACGAATCTTGATGTGATAAATGAAGAAATCATACTCCAAATGTTACGAAATATGGATAAGTTACAGCTAATTATTATTACACATGATCCTTATTTATTAGACAGCCTTCCCGGTAAACATTTAAAAAATGAGCATATTTAAGTTAAAAAACAATGCCTATCAAAACTTAGGCATTGCTTTTTATTGCGTATATACTATGTAATTAAAGTATTTCTACCAAAAATAATTTTGAAATGTAGCTAATATATTACCAAGCATGTGTATGATAATAGGTATTTCGAGCCGTTTTGTTGTTAAATATGCAATAACGAAAATGAAACCTGAAAAGCCGTAAATAAACCATTCACCTATGTTGCTTGGGCCATGAGCGCCAGCGAATAAAATAACAGATACTATGCCACCAACTATAGGCGCACCTCTAAAGATACCTTTAATTAACAATCCTCTAAATATAATTTCTTCTATGATAGGACCTAAAATACCTATCGCAATGAGTTGTAAATACAATGGTACATTGCGGTAACTTTCCTCTAACTCCTTTTCATTCCCTGTTGTAGGCATGAATTCAAAATAAATATAATCTGCACCATTGGCAAGAATGAATCCAATGATAATGATTAGCCATTGCTTTTTAGTTATTCGACTAAATTGAAATAGCTTCAACTTACTTAATTTTAAAATTAGAAATGCGATAATGACCCCTACAATAGCAATCCAAAAGTACTTTGGCTTCTCTACTAAAAATATAACCATTGATTCGGCAACAAATAAAATACAAATTAAAAATAGAGATTGTAATAGCAACTTCCAATAAGGTTTTTGAGAAATTTGGAAATCTCCTGTTATATGGTCATGTGACATTTCATCTTTAGACATAGTTAACCTCCTAAACATATAATTGAAATGTTGATTTTTAGTTAAGATAACGCATTTTTATGAAGTGACCTACAATAAATGTCAAATATATGTTACATTCATATAGAGGTATTCATTTTCAAGATTTTATATTTCTAGACAAAGGTGGGTTTATTATGATGAATCATCAGAATATGGATACAATTTCTAATACTACATCTTCTTCAAATGAAGATAATTCAACTAAAGACCACATACATACTGAAAAACGTCGTCCAACTGGTAATAAGTTTGTACGTGCCCTTATTTTTATAGGCTGGATGCTACTAATTCAAATTCCTATTGTGAGTAGTATGTTTATCTATAGTTTTTCTATTTATATGGATACATTAACTTGCACATTAGTGACCATCATTTATTTCATACTAGCTGCTGTAATAATATGGCTAGTTAGAGGCTATTACAAACGTCATACCTATGAAAAGCCTAAAAAATTTACAGGTAAGGATATTGCAGTAAATGTTGGTTGGGCCGTACTTCTTAGATTAATCGTTATTGGTATGTCATATTTAATGTTATTTGCGACAGGTTCAATGCAAACACAAAATGACAAAATGTTATTAGGTGATATGAACGCTACCAAACCAACGCCGGATCAATTGGGCCAAGTCTTCCCGCTAATTGTCTTCGTACTGACGATTACATTTGTAGCACCTTATTTAGAAGAACTTGTTTATCGTGGCATTTTCAAAGAAATATTATTTAAACGTACACGATTCTGGTTGCCATTCATCCTATCATCACTTATCTTTGCTTCTCAGCATGGTATTTCAAATTGGGTAGCAATTCTAATGTATACAATGATGGGAATGATATTCTATCTTGCTTACCATCGTCGTAAAAATGTTCGCGACAGCATGATGGTTCATATGATCCATAATGGTGTGAGTGGCATCATGGTTCTAGTAAGTTACTTTATGGTATTTTTTAGTTAAACATTGAACTCTTAAACTAGTTCTAACATAACAAATATTGTCGCAATTTAATCTTAAATATTTCTTAATTTAGAAATGATTATTTACACAGTAAAAGCAGGACTTCATTCCGTCGAAGTCCTGCTTATTTTTATTTATCAAATGCAATGGTTTGGATATTTTTCTCTTTTAAAAATTTCTCAATTTTTGCTTGTTCTCGACCATTCGCAATATTTTTGTCTTTATTGACGTCGAGAATATCTTTTAATGATGCATCTTCATCTAAATTTAACGCACGTTGATTGGTTTGATATATTGCTATCATATAATTGCTTATCTTTTTAGTGTATTGTTCATATTCTTTGTTAGGCATTTGATTATTATTTATGTAATTGGCAAAGTTTTTTAAATTTCGTTCTTGTAAGTCAACAATGTGATTGAATTTTTGTTCTTTCTTTTTAGATAACTTTTCGTCAGAGTCTAACTTGTCCTCGTATGGCTCTCTAGCATCTGTTAGTTTTCTATCGGTATCTAAATAGGTTTTAATATCTTTTTTTATCGTACTCTCAGAAATCTTCTGATTTTTTGTTGTTTTATCAAAAATATGTTTCGGTATCTTGTGATTATGTTTAGAACTATTTTGTGACTGCTTGTTATCATTAGATGTGTCTTTAGAATTTTTTTCTTCTGACGATGACGAACATCCAACTAATGTAAAAGTAAGAATAATTACAGGAATAACTAATAGATATTTCTTCATATTAATGCTCCTTTATAATGTAAGTAATTCTTTCCTTATTTTAGTATAAACAACTATATAAATAATTTAAATAATCCATGTAATATAACAACTACTTTTAAAGTAATATGTTTACTATGCCTAATTTCACGAGAGAATATCACTCTTTAGAAATCTGAACCCTTCTATTGAATATCTCTATGCTTAATCATTAGTAAAATAAGAATAACGCCTATGTATCCTGCGATAGATATAATGGATGCTTCATAACCAAATTGATTGCCTGTGATGGCTATGTTGTTCGTATGTACGACATATTGCCAAATACTATACTGACTTTCCTTTTCAGTGATAAGTAAAAGTTGGGATAAATTCCAACAAAAATGTAGTGTAATGCTTGCCCAAATGGTATTGAATTTATAGGTTGCTAAACCAAACATAATACCTACTAATGAACCGCTAATTAATAATAAGAAGAAACTAGTTACATTTAGTCCACCGTTTAATAAATGAATGGCACCAAAAAAGATTGCCGTGGAAATAATGGCAATATTGATGTTCGTCTTCTTCTCAATATATCCCATCAATAAACCTCTGCATACCATTTCTTCAACGACTGCGCCACCAATGGCTGTTACAAAGATAGCCCAGAAAAACGTGTGCAATATATCATTTAAAGTACTAAAATGATGTACGATGAAATCACCTGGAACAAAGATGACATATACCGCATAAACTGCTACCGGTAAACCTATACCTAATACAACATAGATGACACTAAATTTAGGTTTCGTGATGCGATATGCGTTCAAGCGATCTTTTAATACATGTTTAATGAACAATCGAACGACTAAAAAAGCAAAAATGATATATAAAATCCCTTGTAAAATAGCGCCCATACCTAGAAATGGAATTAAATCACTAAAGATGGATGCAATGCCTTGTGTAACGACCATGATAAGTAGTGCTAATAAGAACATACCTGCAATTTTTAATATTTTCATGATGATACCTCTATTTGTTTTATAGTTCATTTTTATCTTAGCATAACTCTAGAGACATAAAATGCGAGTCGAACAAAAACTTGTGTTCAACTCGCAACAAAATATTATTTTTTCTCTACTACTTTAGAAATATATGTTGATGGTTTATCTTTATCGAAGATCGTTAATCCAGTAATATCTTTTGCATTTTTAGATGGTACGACAAGACTTACTAAATAACCAAAGATGAAAGCAACAACGAATGAAATGATTGATACGTAGAATGGTGCGTTACCGCCACCGACGCCATTTAATACGTAAGCAATGATTACACCTGCTACTAATCCTACTAAGACACCAAATGTATTGGCACGTTTCGTAAAGATACCTACTGCAAAGATACCAGCTAATGGTACACCAAATAATCCAGTGATTAATAAGAATAAATCCCATAAATTGTTTGAATCGGCAGCAATTAAGTAAATTGAGATTCCATAGCTTAATAAGCCTGCCACAACAATGACTAATCGTGCAAAGTTAACTTCTGATTTATCTGCCCCTTTTCCGAAGAAACGATGTTTAATATCTTCAGAAATACAAGCAGAGATAGAGTTCAAACTAGATGAAATCGTTGACTGTGCAGCAGCAAATATAGCTGCAATAAGTAATCCGCCCACGAATGGTGGCATTTCAGTTAGAATGAAGTAAGGCACGATAGATGATGTATTGAATCCCTTAGGCAATACCTGTTCATGTTGATAGAAAGAATACATCATAGTTCCCATTCCATAGAAAATAGGTGCAGAGATTAACGCTAAAACACCATTTGTCCACAATGATTTCTTCGTTTCATCCATAGAATCCGACGCTTGATAACGTTGAACAACATCTTGACTCGCAGTATATTGATGCAAGTTGTTAAAGATATTTCCTAAGAAGATAATAGGGATTGCAGCAGCAGCGCCATTTAATTTCCAGTTATCTGCACTAATAATCTTCTTATTGGCAATTGCATCACTGACAATTGTGCCGAATCCTCCTTTGATTTCAAAAGCACCGATGACAATTATCATTAATGCGCCACCAAGTAAAATAACCCCCTGAATGAAATCGCTCCATACAACGCCTTCGAATCCGCCTAAGAAAGTATAAAGAATACATAAAATTCCTACTAAACTAGCTACGATAAATGGATTCATATCTGATACCGCTGTGATTGCTAATGTTGGTAAGTAAATCACAATTGCTATGCGTCCTAAGTGGAAAATGACGAATAGTAATGAACCAATGACACGAATACTTGGGCCAAAACGCGCTTCTAAATATTCGTACGCTGATGTTACGTGTAACTTTTTAAAGAATGGTACATAAAATGCAATTAAAATTGGAATAATTGCGACAATCGCAATATTACCAGCGATGTATGCCCAATCTGTTAGAAATGCCTTTTCTGGTGTAGACATAAAAGTAATCGCACTTAAAGTCGTCGCATAAATCGAGAACCCAATGGCCCACGAAGGCAAACGACCACTTGCCGTGAAGAAACTATCCGTATCTTTACCAGCCCTTTTAGTAAAGTACGCTCCAATTAATAACATAATGACAAGATAACCAATAACAGCTACCCAATTCCATGCCCCAAAACCGACTTGATGCATAATCAACACCCCTTGTGTTACATATTCTGTTGTTAAATATTCTCAGTTTGTCTATAAATCGTATTTCTTAATTAATGTGTCCAATGCATCACGATGTCTTTCATCAAATGGTCGGAATGGACGTTTAGGCAATCCGCCATCGATACCACGCGCTTTTAATATTTCTTTTAATGTTGGGTAAATGCCCATACTTAATACCGTTTCGATGATGTCATTCGTATCATGTTGAATTTGGTATGCTTCAGCAATTTTTCCTTCTCGTGCTAAATCAAATATTTGTCGTGCACGGCGACCATTCACATTGTATGTTGAACCAATTGCCCCATCGACACCTGAAATTGTCGCTTGCACTAGCATTTCATCAAATCCAGATAATATGAGTTTATTAGGAAATGCCTTACGGATACGTTCTAATAAGAAGAAGTTCGGTGCAGTGTATTTCACGCCTACAACTTTTTCATGATTAAATAACTCGCCAAATTGTTCGATGCTAATATTGACACCTGTTAAGTCAGGAATCGCATAAATAATCATATTGTTTTGTGTTGCTTCGATAATGTCGAAATAATATTGCTTAATTTCTTCAAAAGAGAATGGATAATAGAATGGTGTCACTGCTGATAGCGCATCATAACCTAATTCTGTTGCATATTTCCCAAGTTCAATCGCTTCATTTAAATCTAATGATCCAATTTGCGCAATTAAGTTCACATCGTCTCCAACAGTTTCTTTCACTACTCTAAAAATTTGTTTCTTTTGTTCTTTACTAATTAAGAAGTTCTCCCCAGAACTACCATTCACATATAAGCCATCAAGTTTCTCAGTCTCAATCGCATTTTTAGCAATTTGCTTTAATCCTTCTTCTTTTATTTGTCCATGTTCATCAAACGGTACAAGTAATGCGGCGTATAATCCTTTTAATTTATCTTCCATGTCATGTTCCTCCAAATCAATTTTTATTCAAATTCATTTTTATAAAATTTGAGATAAATTCAATTACAATAAATTTCTATTTACACTTAGAATTGTAAACGCTATCATTTTCTTAAACAACAACTTTTGAAAAGATTTAACAAAATGTTGCTAATTTAATGAAAATATTTTTCAAAAAGAATGATGACGATTACTTTAATTTGAAGTGTCGTTATAATAAAGACGACTAAGGAGGTATCTCAATGTATAAAATCGCTATAGATATAGGTGGAACAAATATTAAAGTGGCAGTTATTAATGATGACTTAGAAATGATTGATTATAAAAAGATTAAAACGCCAGATAATATTAATGTGCAAATTGTAGATGAAACATATCAATTAGTAGCAGCATTTATGAAACAATATCAACTTAAAAATCCATTTATTGGTATTTCAAGTGCTGGTGTCGTCGATTCAGATTTAGGTCAAATTATTTATACGGGGCCAACCATTCCTAATTATGACGGTACACAATTCTTCGAAGTCTTCAAAGATTTATCGTCTGATATCGCTGTTTATAATGATGTGGATGCGGCATTGTTAGGGGAACTTAAACTCCATCATTATGAAGAAGATAATATATTCTGTTTAACTTTGGGGACAGGTATTGGTGGTGCATTTTACAGTGAAGCTTCTGGCATTTATCAAGGTTCGCGTCACCGTGCCAATGAAATTGGTTACTTACTTTATCGTGAAGAAGATGGTAAAACATTTGAACAACGTGCCTCAACATCAGCTCTTAAAGATTTAATGACTAAACATCAATTTGAACATGGTACGGATGTACCTAGATTATTTAATCTAGCAGAAGATGGTAATGAAGAAGCACTTAATATTCTCAATGAATGGAGTAATTATGTTGCAGAAGGTATTGCTCAAATTCAAATTATTTATGATCCAAGCTTGATTCTTATTGGAGGCGGTATTTCATCTCAAGGTGAAACACTTCTCAAATATATAGAACCTAAAATTCATCATTATTTACCCTCTGACTATGGCATTGCTAAGATTCAAACAACTCAAACAGAGAATCATGCTGCTTTATTCGGCGCAATCACTAAATAACAGCTGGATCTAGATAGACGTGGGACACTGAATTCATAACGAATTCTGTCCCACTCCTCACTCATTCTTTCTCATTTCCTAAAATGACGTCTCGTGTTTGTTGATATACTTGGTGCATATGTGTGTCATTCAATAATAAATAACTCACGATATCTAATAAAAATAGTGTTGCGATTTGTGAGTTGATGAATTTTGAATCATTGTTACTTGATTGAGCCGTCGTGATTAATACTAAATCTGCATTCTTAGTAAGCGCACTACCTTCGAAATTTGTTATGACGACTACATACGCCCCTTGATTGCGAGCAATCTTCGCAGCTTCAATTAATTCTAAGGTTTCCCCACTATTTGAAATAGCGACAAACATATCTCGTGATGAAAGTAGCGACGCCGATATCTTCATTTGGTGCGCATCTGTTGATACAGAACCTTTGGTACCCATACGCATTGTGCGATAGTAAAATTCACTTGCCGTTAATCCCGAACTTCCTAATCCTGCGAAATTGACTTGTCTACACGTTTTTAAATTGTGTGCTAGACGCTTAATCTTTTCCTCGGAAATAAATTCACCCGTTTGTTGGATAATGTTTTGATGATAACGATGAATAAGCTGAACAAGCGGTGCATTTTCTACTACTTTTTCTGATTTTTCGTGTTGCAAATTAAACTTCATATCTTGAAAGTTGGCATAATTTAATTTCCCACTAAATCGTGTAATGGTAGCAGGTGATGTCCCAATAGCATAAGCTAAGGAATTAATTGTTGAGAAATTTTCATCAAGTTCATGTGTTTGTATATATTCAATAATTTTTTTATCCATTTTCGTTAATACATGACGACTTCGTTGAATACGATTTTCAAATTTCATGACAGCACCTCGTAACTAAGTTAGTTAAACTGTATTATATTTGAAAATATTTTTCAATTCTCGATTATAAATTGATAAATATTTTCTTAATGTTATGATATGAATGAATAAACGAATCAATTACAATACTATTTCTATTTACAATTTTGAAAAAGACGGAGCGTGTTTAAAAATGTTATCAAATGGATTAATCGTGTCATGTCAGGCGTTACCTGACGAACCATTACACTCATCATTTATTATGTCAAAGATGGCTCTAGCAGCTTATCAAGGCGGTGCGGTTGGTATACGTGCGAATACTAAAGAAGATATATTAGCGATTCGAGAAGAAGTATCTCTACCGGTTATCGGAATTGTAAAACGAGATTATGAAGGTTCTAATGTATTTATTACAGCAACTTCTAAAGAGGTGGATGAACTAATAGAAAGTGGATGTGAAGTAATTGCTTTAGACGCGACAACGCAAACACGTCCTAAGGAGTCCCTTGAAGAATTAGTACATTACATTCGAGAGAAAGCACCCCATGTTGAAATCATGGCGGATATTTCAACTGTTGAAGAAGCCATCAATGCAGATCATTTAAACTTTGATTACATTGGCACAACATTACGTGGGTATACGTCTTATACAAAGGGACACATTCTCTTTGAAAATGATTTTGAATTTTTAAAAGAAGTATTAGAAAAGGTCAACGCGAAAGTTATCGCAGAAGGTAATGTCATTACACCTGAGATGTATAAAAAGGTAAGCGACTTAGGCGTACATTGTACGGTTGTCGGTGGCGCAATTACACGTCCTAAACAAATCACTGAACGTTTTATAGAAGCTGTCCAACAAAAATAATTGCTTAATTTGGAGGCGTAAATCATGAAGATAACGAACTTAGTAGATAAAAAATTGGCGAGTGATTATGTTGCAATTGAACTATTGAAGTTAATTAAAGATAAGCCTGATGCTATATTAGGACTTGCTACTGGTGGCACGATGACGGATGTCTATCCCCGCTTTTCAGAATTGCTATCAGCCAATCACGTTGATTTAGCAAATGTTCAAACATTCAATTTAGATGAATATGTAGGGTTAGAACCTGAACATGCTCAAAGTTATCATACGTATATGCATCAATTATTATTTGATCATAATGCTAGTTGGAATGCCGATAACATTCATATTCCTCAAGGCCATGTTGATGATTTAGAGCGTGAGGCACGTCGTTATGAGAATCAATTGAAACAAATTGGTCAACCCGACATTCAATTATTGGGTATTGGTGAAAATGGACACATCGGATTCAATGAGCCTGGCACATCTTTTGAAAGTGAAACGCGTGTGGTTGATTTAACTGAATCAACGATTAATGCTAACAGTGTTCATTTTGATCATATTGATGATGTACCTAAACAAGCCGTTTCTATGGGATTGAATTCTATTATGCGTGCGAAACGAATTATCTTATTAGCATTTGGAGAACGTAAACGTGATGCAATTCATCAACTCTTGAATGGTGAAACAAATGAATCATTGCCTGCATCTATCTTGCATCAACATCCTAATGTAGAAATCATTGTTGATGACACTATTTTCAATCGTTTATAGTATCCTACCCAGCATAAAACAAAAACAGAAAGTGGATTGATAACCAATCCGCTTTCTGTTTTTTCATTTTATGAATGTTTAAATAGTTTTAAAATTAAATACATAATAATACTAATAACCGCAATAACTGAGAAAGTAATTAAGAATATTAATTCTGTTTGGTGGAATTCAAATGCTAACGTAAAGTTATTAAAACTTTTGAATGTGCTATAAACGATTAAATTAAGTATGATTAATGCGATTAAAGCAATGATGGATAACCACGCTAACCAACTAAAGAAATGCTTAGCGTTAGGAAACCTGAAATCATTATTCATGTGTGGACACCTCTCTTCCGTCGCAATTGTTTCGAATCAAAACATTTACTACATATATACACTAGAATGTATATCTTTAAACGCGAATAGAGGCTACATAGCATTTATAATCATACATCATCCAATTCTTTAATATTGATGTACAACCCCTGATTTGATTGTTTTATCAACACGAATCGTATCATCTACTACTACGATATCAGCATCTTTACCGATGGCTAAACTACCTTTATGGTCATCAATTTTTAATGCGATGGCTTGATTCAAACTCGTTACACGCCATAAATTCTCTAATGAATCATGTGTATATTCAATTAAATTATACAAACCGTCATTCATTTTCAAGATGCTACCTGCTAAAGCGCCACTTGCTAGGCGAGCCTCTTTTCCTTTAACGATGACATTCTGTCCGCCTAAATCATATTCACCGTCTTCCATTCCTTTCGCACGCATCGCATCAGTGATGAGATACATGTGTTCATTTCCTTTTTGCTTATAAGCAATATGTACAGAAGCAGGATGTGAATGAATACCATCAACTATAATTTCCGTATTTAATTGTTCATTCGTCCACGCCGCACCAAAGACACCTGGATCGCGATGTTCAAATGGTGTAGCTGCATTATATAGATGTGTTACATGTTTTGCACCATGGTCCACCGCTTCATTCGCTTCATCAAACGTTGCCACAGTATGCCCCATTGAGAAGATAATATCTTCATGCAATTGATTAAGTGTATCATGTGCGCCTTCAACTTCAGGCGCAAAGGTAATAATTTTGATTTGCTGATTCGCAACTTCTTGGAAATGTTGAATCTTAGACGCAGATGGACGTTGCACATATTTAGGATTTTGCGCGCCAACTTTATGCTCTGAAATAAATGGTCCTTCTAAATGAACACCACCTACTTCAGCCGCTTCTCCTCGTTGTTGATCAGCTTGATATGCCACAATGTTTTTCAATGCCTTTTCAATATTAGCGTCCGATTGCGTCATCGTCGTTGCTAAGAATGTTGTTGTTCCCTCTGATAATAATTGTTCAGCCAAATGTTTTAACCCGTCATAAGAAGCATCCATTGCGTCCTCACCATAGCCACCATGAATGTGAATATCTATGAAACCTGGTAATACATTTTGACCTTTCACGTCGATTTGTTCTAATTCTCCAGTATACGTTCCTTGTTGAATATCACTTATTTTGCCATCTTCTACTACAAGATATCCATTTTCAATAACTTGCTTTTCCGTATAAATTTTACCATTTGTAATGACATAGTTTGTTGACATGATATACCTTCTTTTCTATTTAATTCTTCAATTTTTCATCTCAATTATAGCATTTCATTAGCTCGTATTTTGCCAATTTTCACTTTTGGAAAAAGTTTTCAAAACAGAGCGCTATTACTTAGAAATCATGATATTTCAAAAAAAATGAATTTTGAAAACATTTACTATTATAGGTATACTCAAACTAAATAAAATATAAAGGATGACGTAATTGAACAATGAATGACAAGCGGAAGAAAAATAATTATTTAGTATATGGGATATCCGTAGCCATCATTATACTTATTACTGCAATGGCCGGGATCTTTCCTAAAGCATTTGGCGCTAATGCACAACATATTTATAATTTTATTTCTAATTCATTTGGTTGGCTGTTCTTACTTATTATATTTATTTTAGATATCTTTTTAATCTCTTTAGCAATTTCTCGTTACGGTCGTTTCAAATTAGGCAGTGATGATGAAGAACCAGAGTTTTCATTTTTATCATGGCTAGGGATGTTATTTTCAGCAGGACTAGGTGTCGGTATTGTATTCTGGGGTGTTGCTGAACCACTCACACATTATCTTCATTCACCTTTTCCAAAAGATGTGCCAAATCAATCAGCCGAATCAGCACGTGTAGCCATGGGCTATACCTTCTTTCATTGGGGGATATCACAATGGTCAATCTTCGCTATGGCTGGACTTATCGTGGCATATTTCCAATTTAGAAAGAAGCGAGATGGTTTAATTTCTACAGCAATGGAACCTGTCTTTGGTCAAGCTTACAAACGTCCATTTCGAAATGTGATTGATATTTTAGCAATTATAGCTACAGTCATGGGTATTGCCACTTCTATAGGTCTTGGCATCATGCAAATTAGTGGTGGATTGAATCATGTCTTCCATGTACCAAATAATAACGTTACAAAAATTGCTATTACGGTACTCATGGTTTGTATTTTCTTAGGTTCTGCAATAACTGGTTTAAATCGAGGCGTTAAATGGCTAAGTAACATCAATATTATTTTAGGCGCTGTTTTACTACTATTCATGCTTATCTTTGGAGACTTAAAATTCATCTTCGAATCTTATACTTTAGCAATCGGAGACTATATCAGACATTTTGTTGAATATAGCTTACATATTAATCCATATTCTGGCAATAATGCTTGGATACAACAGTGGACTGTCTTTTATTGGGCATGGGTAATCTCATGGTCACCGTTCATAGGAGGTTTCGTCGCTCGCGTATCTCGTGGACGTACAATTCGTGAATTTATCATGTGTGTATTAATCGTACCTCCACTCATTTCATTCGTATGGATTGCAGGATTTGGTGGTATGGCCGTTAAAGTTGCTATGGGTGGCGATAACATCGCTAAATTAGTAGATAAAGATTACACAGTAGCTTTATTTGAATTACTATCAAAATTTCCATTAGCTGATATTACGAGCATATTAGCAGTCGTCTTAATATTCTTACTCATAGTGACAAGTGCAGACTCAACAACACATATTGTTGCTGGCATGGCAACAGGAGGTAGCGAGAATCCAAAGGTGAAACATAAAGTGATTTGGGGATTGCTGATCGGTGCCATTTCAGTTGCAATGACAATTGCAGGTGGTTTGACGAGTTTACAAACTGCATCCGTTGTAACAGGATTACCATTCTCTATTATTCTATTACTAATGACACTTTCTATTATGCGCGCGCTTCGCAGAGAACATACGAAGCACTTCCAAATGTCTTATATTGATGATGACAAAGATTATTCCATTCCATTAGAACAACGAGAAGATCATAATAAATCTAATGAAAAAGAACAAGGTAAGGAACAGAACAATGAAGAAGAATAACAATATGAATCTGTACTTTAATTTACTGCCTTTAATTGGACTAATCATAAGTATATTTTTATTCATACTATATTTTGTCATTTATCATGTAGATGATAATTGGGTTATTGTAAGTTTATATTGTTTATTACCAATATTTGTGAATAGTTCGATCACTTTAGCATACAAGCTTTTTAATAAATAGCGCATATACCGCTCTTGTCATATGTGTAATTTTAAAATATTGTAGTAATAAGCACTTTTTATCATTAAGGGGAAACAAGGGGGATTTATAATGAATTACAAACAGTCATCACCTGAAGTCTTACGTCAATTAATTCGAGATGGAGAACTTGTCGGTCACACAAGCGGTATGGCTGAAGGTTATATACAAGCTAATGTGGTTATATTGCCATCGAAATATGCTTATGATTTCTTAAAGTTCTGTTTTAGAAATCCAAAGACTTGCCCACTCTTAGATGTATCAGAAGTTGGCGCACATTCTTTTCCATATTATGGGCCATATGCGGATATACGCACTGATGTTCCGAAGTATCGCATTTATGAACATGGGCAATTGATTAAGGAAGTTGACGATATCACTGATCTTTATACTGAAGATATGGTTAGCTTTCTAATTGGTTGTAGTTTCACTTTTGAACATGCATTGTTGGAAGCTGGCTTACCTGTACGTCATATTGAAGAGGGTCATAATGTACCTATGTATCGTACTAACATCCCTGCCGAATCAAGTGGCTATTTTAAAGGTAACATTACAGTTAGTATGCGTCCGATGACTATGACTCAAGCGATTAAGGCAACAGAAATTACTTCACATTTTAAGAATGTTCATGGCACGCCGATTCATATTGGTACACCAGAAGAACTGGGAATCACTGATATCGATAAGCCTGATTATGGAGAAGCTGTCACAATCAAACCTAACGAAATGCCTGTCTTCTGGGGATGTGGCGTGACACCACAATCTGTTGCACTTGATGCCAAACCTGAGTTAATGATTACACACTCACCCGGACACATGTTTATTACAGATATTAAAGATAGCGAATTAAATGATTAATTTTTTTGAAAAAGGGAGATACGCAGCTAAAAATTATGCTGAGATATCTCCCTTTATGTATTTATATTATCCAATGTGTATTAAAAGTTGATAAATAAGTGTGCCCGCATAGTTCCCTATGACATAACCTAATGTACCTATAATTAGTATTGGTCCAACAAGACCTTGCCATCCTTTACTAATAGCTAAAGCTGCTGCCGTTGTAGGACCACCAGCAGTAGCATTACTTGCCAACAGTATTTCTTCAATCTTAAAGTTAAATAACTTTCCTAGTATTAAACTTAAACCTAGATTGAAAATTAAAATAATCATCACAAAGACAAATAATAGTGGTGCTGTTTTTATAATCGTCATAAATGAAGCAGGTGTTCCTATCACTACAAAGAATATGTAAATAATAAATGTTCCAATTTCTGAAGAACCGGCTAATTTATCAAAGAAATCTCCCCAAATAGCCACTGCCAATAATGTAAGTGTTGTAAGTAACAAGTATTGATCGCCAAAGAAAGAAACCAGTATCGTAAGTAGGACATTAGACTGCGGTATCACATGTTGAATGATCTCAGATAATTTAAAACTGATTGCTACTAATGCCACTGCAATCGCTATTGAAAGTGCAATATCTAATAATTGAATTTGCTTCGGTTGCCAATAAGATTGTTGCGTTTCTGGTGTTGACTCAGTTTGATAATCTGTCTTAAACCACCTTTTTATAATAGGTAAAGACGGTATTACAATCAACAACATAAAGTACAATGCCATAACACTATTATCTGCAACGACTGTTGATGAAATCATGTCGCTCGGCGTTTTAAACTTTGTGCTTAAAGCTGCAAAGTTCACGCCACCTCCTATATAGCTTCCTGTCATCATCGCACCAATTTTTGCTAAATATGGAATCCACTGATGAAGTAAAATAAATCCTACCGTTGTCCCCATCAATGTTCCAACTGATGCAATTAAGAAGATATATAATAATCGACGACTTTCCTTCCAAATCTTTAAAATATTAGAACTGAACAATAATAAAGGAATTGATATTGGTACCGCGTAATCCCATACTGTATCATAAACCGGCGATTCAGTCGGGATAATCTTAAAATTAGATAATAACATAGCCCCTACTAATGCAATGATGGCACCTGAAATGGTACTTGCCCATTGATATTTCTGTTCCAAGAAGATACTGACTGTCGCCCAAACTATAATTATGGCCCATAATATCCACGTATCATCTTTTGCGATTAATGTCCCTATTGTAAACATCATCCCATCCCCTTTCTCGAGTAACATTTTATACTATTCATAATTTAATTTCGATAGTCTATGCCGTTTTTATAACGTTATAATCTACTGATAATAATTCTCAATAAAATGTAAAAATGCTCTGTACATTGCTTAAAAATAGGACTGTTCTATGTATGAAAATGTTCGAAATTTGGAAAGAAGGTTTCTAGATGAATAACTCTGTTAAATATAAAAAATTTATATTACCTCTAGTCATAGGCATACTTATAGCTGTGCTTGCACCTTTCAGACCTGAATCATTAAGTCTGGATGCATGGCTAATGTTTGCTATATTCGTAGGTACCATTATCGGCTGTATCACACAACCTATGCCGATTGGTGCCGTATCGATCATAGGGTTCACGCTAACCGTGTTAGTTGGCGTTATCGATACAAAGACTGCCGTACAAGGTTTCGGTAATCCTAGTATTTGGTTGATTGCAATGGCATTCTTTATCTCTAGAGGCTTCGTTAAAACTGGACTCGGTCGTCGTATCGCACTTCAGTTCGTAAGATTATTTGGGAAGAAGACACTCGGTCTAGCATACTCACTTGTCGGTGTAGATTTGATTTTAGCACCAGCAACACCTAGTAATACTGCTCGCGCAGGTGGAATTATGTTTCCAATCATTCAATCGCTCTCTAAATCATTTGATTCTGATCCGAAACAAGGCACCGAGCGTAAGGTGGGGTCATTTTTAATCTTTACTGAATTCCACGGCAACCTTATTACTGCCGCGATGTTCTTAACTGCAATGGCCGGTAACCTGCTTGCTCAGAACTTAGCTGAGAAGACTGCACATGTTCACGTTACTTGGATGAACTGGTTCTTAGCAGCCATCGTCCCTGGTATTGTGTCACTTATCGTCATACCATTTATTATTTATAAAATGTATCCGCCAACAGTTAAAGAGACACCTGATGCGAAAGATTGGGCTGAAAATGAATTAGCTGATATGGGTTCAATTGCTAAAGCTGAAAAATTCATGATTGGTGTATTTATTATCGCATTACTACTTTGGGTAGTCGGTAGCTTTATTGGTGTAGACGCAACATTAACTGCTTTTATCGCATTATCTTTATTACTTATTACAGGCGTGTTAGATTGGAAAGATATTTTAAATGAAACCGGCGCTTGGAATACATTAGTTTGGTTCTCAGTGCTAGTTATGATGGCAGATCAACTGAATCAATTAGGCTTTATTCCATGGTTAAGCCATACTATCGCAAACAGTTTAGGCGGTCTAAGTTGGCCAGTCGTCCTTGTGATACTAATAATCTTCTATTTCTATTCACATTATTTATTTGCTAGCTCAACTGCTCACGTCAGTGCTATGTATGCAGCATTACTCGGTGTAGCCGTTGTTGCAGGTGCACCACCGTTATTTAGTGCATTAATGCTTGGTTTCTTTGGTAACTTAATGGCCTCTACAACACACTATAGTAGTGGTCCTGCACCTATTCTTTACGCAGCCGGTTACGTCACTCAGAAACGTTGGTGGCTGATGAACCTAGCCTTAGGCGTTGTGTACTTTGTAATCTGGCTCGGTTTAGGTTCCTTATGGATGAAATTGATAGGTTTGATGTAATTATATTAAGGAGAGAAACAGTGAATTCTGTTTCCCTCCTTTTTTGTTCTTTATTCCTTTATATTTATCTCTTCCTTAGTCAATACTATTGAACAAATAAAGACTTTTACTTACATATCTTTTCTGTTGCCAAATATTTTAATACGCATTATAATTTATAAAAATATTATATTATAACAAATGGAGATGATACTATGATTCCAGAAGAAAGAAATTCATATACTTTAACTGAAGAAGAAGCTATCATATTTGCAACTGCAAAGTTTAAGCCTTTTCATAACCGACTTGAAGAAGATACACCACAACCAAATCCATTTAAAAAACTAGTAGAAAATGAAAAAGATAAACCATCAACTTTGTAATATCTTTGAACTTACTAACTATGAGATGGAAGATGAATTTCTTCTCAAACTTATCCGACGAAATATAAGTAAATTTAAAACTTCTTCAAACCCTTCTATTGCATCTTACTTGCAAGACAAAGCTCTTTCTTTAAATAAACAAAATTCAATCCGCACGTATTTATTAATTGATTCCGATACTTCAGAACTCATCGGATATTTTTGTTTAAAAATAGTCATCATAAAATTTGAAATTAATGTAAGTAAAAATATTAAAAAGAAAATTTCTTCTGATGCTATGAAAAACAATGAATTTCCATCTTTATTAATTACGAAACTCGCTAGAGACGACCAATATAAAGGTTTAGTTTCAGGGAAAACAATTTTAGAATATGCATTCTCAATAGCTTATGATATTTATAAAAAAACTGCATTGAAACATGTTTGCGTTGACTGGTACGATCATTTCAAACTAGAAAAATTTTATTGTGAAGATTGCGGCTTTAAAATATTTCAATATAGAAATACAGATAAGGGTAAAATTGTTTCTGCATTTTATAAATTTTAGTAATTGTAAGTTTCCCCCATTTTATATCAAACCAATAAAATATTTTCATTCTCTTCCAAATATTATTCTCTTTTATCGTATCAAATATCAAAGTCTTCCTAAATTACCCATCAATCTCAAACCCTAAATCTTCAACCATTTGATAATCGAGTTCATTCGGTTGCCCACCTGTAATCAGATAATCACCTACAAAGATGGAATTGGCTGCTTTTAATGCGATGGCTTGTAAAGAACGTAAATTGACTTCACGCCCACCTGCAATACGAATTTCTTTAGATGGGTTAATCAATCGAAACATCGCAATAATTCTTAAACATTTCATTGGTGACAATAAATCGAGTCCCCCGAATTTTGTCCCTTTAATTGGATGTAAGAAATTAATTGGAATACTATCAGCATCAATTTCTCTCAACGCAAATGCCATATCGATGATATCCTCGTTCGTCTCACCCATGCCACAAATAACTCCAGAACATGGCGAGATATGATTCGCTTTCATAATTTCAACCGTACGCACACGATCTTCATATGTATGTGTTGTAACGACTTCATTATGATACCTTTCGCTTGT
This sequence comes from Staphylococcus sp. GW821-FHT11H10, assembly GCF_058807855.1. Classification (NCBI taxonomy): domain Bacteria; kingdom Bacillati; phylum Bacillota; class Bacilli; order Caryophanales; family Staphylococcaceae; genus Staphylococcus; species Staphylococcus sp. GW821-FHT11H10. Next base: position 60,041 of record NZ_JBXARC010000003.1, read on the forward strand.
ATTCAAATTATGATTATAGCGATCCACACCCGCTTCTTTTAACTTCTCCGCTTGTTCTTCATTTGTTAAACCTAAACATGCGCAAATTTTAAGTTGTGGATGCAACACTTTAATATCATGAACCGTCTCACAGATATGATCAACCTCTCTATTTGTAGGCCCACGTCCACTCATGACAATACAATATGTACCAATATGATTCTCCGTCGCTACCTGTGCACCAGCTTTAATTTTGTCAGGTTCAACTAACGCATAGCGTTGTTTTTCTTTCATTTTCACCGATTGACCGCAATAACCACAGTCTTCTGAACAAATTCCACTTTTCGCATTTAATATCATATTGAGTTTCACTTTTTTCCCGAAAAAGTGTTTCCGAATGATATATGCTTCATTTAATAATTCAAATGTATCAATCGTTTCATCTTCAAATAATGCTAACGCCTCATCCTTACTTAATACGTCTTGATTTAAGATACGTTCTGCTAAATTAAATCTCATGTTATTAAACCCCTTACTTTAAAAAATCCCGTAAAAATTCTAAATGTAAACTTTATATATAAATAAGTTTACATTAACGGCGTGAAAAATTAAATATTTAGCCGGAAATTAAACAAAACAATAGACTAGAATATCTTAAAATATCCCAGCCTTAATCAACATATTCACCGTTATAGTCTTCATTGCAAGGGCAAGGCAACGAAATCTTTTTAACACACTCGATTTCTGCCTTACTCTCTATTCCTCATCATAATTTTTCTCTAATTTACGCAATTCATCGCGTGTTTTCTTCTGCAGACCTTCACCGTAATCCATCATTTGAACAATGTCTTTAAAGGCAGCATGTGGAATGGCCAGCTCATCTAACTCATCTGGATGTACATGTAAATCAATGTCGTCTTCACGTCCTTCTGCCAATTTATGAACGAAGTCAGGTTCTGTAACAAATGGTGACGACATGCCGACCATATCAGCGTTATTTAAAGCATCTAGTGCCGTTTCAGGTGTATTAATACCACCACTCGCAATCAATGGCACACGTCCATTTAAATACTCATATACGACTTGATTGACGCGGCGTCCATAATTGTCGCCTGGTGTACGCGTCTTATTCTGGTAAATATTGCGTCCCCAACTTGCGATAGCCACATAATGAATATTTGCGACTTCCATGACCCAATCTAAATGTTGATTAAATTCATCAACTGTATAGCCTAAATCACTACCTCTTGTCTCTTCAGGTGTCGCTCTGTAACCGAATATGAAATCACTAGGCGCCTCTTCATCGATGACTTTTTGTACTGCCTGCATGACTTCTAAGCCAAAGCGTGCTCGGTTCTCTAACGAATCAACGCCATATTGATCATGTCGTTGATTTGAGAACGTAGAGAAGAAAGTTTGAATGAGTAAACGTTGTGCAACGGAGATTTCAACGCCATCAAATCCAGCTTGAATTGCTCTAGATGTTGCATCGGCATATTGTTGTATGACGTTATGAATTTTCTCCACCGACATTTCTAAAACGTCATGTTTAATTGGAGAGTGTAACGTCATTGGACTTGGGCCATAGACTTCCCTATAATTCATAATTGCAGTATTTGAGAATCTTCCAGCATGTGCAAGTTGAATAATCGCTTTATTCCCCTCTTGTTTCATAGCTTGCGCCACTTTTCTTAAACCAGGAATACAAGCATCATCAGAAATATTAAACCCATATTCAAATAACTGACCATATGGCTCGATATAAGCTGCGCCAGTTACTTGTAATCCTGCTGAATTGGCACGACGTTTCGCATAACGTATGTCTTCCTCTGTTATATGCCCTTCTTTAGTAGACGAGTTCGTCGTCATGGGCGAAAGAACAAATCGATTAGCTAATGTAATGCCATTAGATAGTGTAATAGGTTCTAGCAGTGGTACGAATTTCGACATTTTATGACATCCTCTTTCGTTCATTTTTGTATTATTTTCAAAGTATCATGCTTTATGACAATACTCAATCGACTTGTTTGTGAACTGTTTTAGCACCCCTTTTCAGAAAAAGAAGAAAACCACTAGAACATTTGTGTGAAGTATAAACTAAATTCCTACAAAATTTCACTAAACACGTTAAAATGGTGGTGGGTATTATAATTAAGGGACTAAACAATTAACTTTGGAGATGAGCGCCAAGTGGATTTCAATATATTAGATTATGCCATGATTGATGAAGGCAAGGATGCGACGCAAGCTTTACAAGATACCACAAGACTTGCGAAACTCGCTGATGACTTAGGCTACAAGCGTTTCTGGTTAACAGAACATCATGATGTTCCAGCGTTTGCGAGTGGTAGTCCTGAATTATTAATGATGCATTTGTTAGGGGAAACGAAGCGCATTAAGTTAGGGTCTGGTGGCGTCATGTTGCCTCACTATAGCCCGTTTAAAGTGGCCGAAAATTTTAAAATGTTAGAGGCACTCCATCCTGGTCGGGTTGACTTGGGTATCGGCAATAATCCAGGTACAGCGGTGGTCAAACGTGCAATGGATGAGGACAAGCGTGACTATCTTGATTATGCACAAAGCATTGAGGATATTCGTCATTATTTGACGCAAGCACCAGAGGAACAACGTGTAGGACAAGTGATTAGTCAACCTCACCTATCACGTCATCCAGAAATGTGGCTCTTAAGTGCAAGCCAACGCTCAGCTAAATTAGCTGCTACACAAGGCATGGGCTACACATTAGGAACATTCTTATTACCTAGCCAAGATAAGATTGATGCAGCTAAAGCGTCAGTAGAGACGTATCGTGAACACTTTCAACAAACTGCGTTAAACATGTCACCCACAGTCATGTTAACAACGTTTGCGATTGTAACGGACACTGAAGAAGAAGCGCAAGACTTACTACACGCACTTGACGTGTGGCTACTAGGCAAACGTCAATTTGCCGAGTTCGACCGCTTCCCATCCATCGAAACAGCACGACAATATAACTTAAGTGACCGTGATAAACGCGTTATCGCTCAGCATCGTGCACGCATCTTAGCTGGCACAATCGAGCAAGTGAAACCCCGCTTGGACGCAATGATCCAAGAATTTAAGGCGGATGAAGTCTTAGTCGTACCGCTATTACCCGGCATCGACCAACGATGTCGTACAATTGAACGCATCGCACAAGCGTATTTATAAATAAAGAAAGGATGATATGAAATGGCTAAATTAGCTAATTATTTATATGTTGAAAAGGTAGGAAACCAATATATTTATCGTATGACACCTGAATTACAAGATGACGTAGGTACAGTAGGTTATGTAGAATTTATGGGACCAGATGACGTTAACGTCAATGATGAAATCGTGAGTATCGAAGCATCTAAAACTGTATTAGATGTGCAATCTCCACTTGCAGGTAAAATTGTCGAACGTAATACGAAAGCTGAAGATGAGCCAGCTATTTTAAATTCTGAAAAGCCAGAAGAAAATTGGTTAGTTAAATTAGAAAATGTAGATGAAGCAGCATACGACGCATTACCAGATCCAGATGAGGACTAAATGTCAGTGAACCAACAAGAACGTTTAGCTTATCTTATTGAAACGATGTGGAAGGAACAATATGGTGACAAACCTTTAGACCTCCCTCACACTGACACAGAACAGTGGGAATTGTATCGTGGTTTGGCCAATGTTCGTCCACCTGAGCCTGTCAGTTCTGAGTACTTAGATATTCAAGATGCCTATTTATCTACATTAAACAACCAACAAGACATTACACATATTGATGATTTAACACCTGTTTCAGATGAGCCATTATATTTATGGCTAGGTGACATCACAACACTTGATATTGACGGTATCGTCAACGCAGCGAATAGCCGATTCTTAGGATGTATGCAAGCGAATCACGACTGCATAGATAACATCATTCATACCAAGGCTGGTGTACAGTTACGTCTAGATTGCGCTCATATAATTGAGCAACAAGGACGTAAAGAAGGTGTTGGTAAAGCAAAGGTTACCTCTGCTTATAATTTACCAGCCAAATATGTCATTCATACGGTTGGCCCGCAAATTCGTAAACAACCTGTATCTCAGATGAATAGAGATTTGCTTGCACGTTGTTATCGTAGCTGTCTAGCGCTTGCCGATGAAAAGGGGTTAAGACACTTAGCATTCTGTTGTATTTCAACAGGTGTCTTTGGATTCCCACAAGACGAGGCAAGTCGTATAGCGATTGAAACGACACGTCAATATTTACATGAAACTGGCTCAGAGTTGAAAGTACTCTTTAACGTATTTACAGATAGAGATTTAGAACTATATAAGGAGGCTTTCAATGACAACAACAGATAACCCAACGCATAACGAGAATTGGATAGCGCTTGATAAGGCGCAACAACAAGACGCCACTCAAACGGATATCTTGGCACAAGCCATTGATGAAGCTGATGCCATCGTTGTCGGCATAGGCGCTGGTATGTCTGCTTCAGACGGTTTCACTTATATTGGTGAACGTTTTACGCAGAACTTTCCCGACTTTATCGAGAAATATAATTTCTTCGATATGTTGCAAGCGAGTTTGCACCCGTTTGATAGTTGGCAGGAATATTGGGCATTTGAAAGTCGTTTCGTGAAGTTGAACTACTTAGACCAACCTGTCGGCCCTTCTTACGTTGCACTTAAAAAGATGCTTGAACACAAGGATTATCATATTATTACGACCAATGCAGATAATGCCTTTTTAGTGGCAGATTATGATTTAAATAAAGTATTTCATATACAAGGAGAATACATTCTTTGGCAATGTAGCCAACACTGTCATGCACAAACATATCGTGATGATGATGCCATTCGCGAAATGGTAGCCAAACAAGAAGACATGAAAATCCCATATGAGTTGATTCCACATTGCCCAAAATGTGATGCCCCTATGGAGATTAACAAACGTAAAGCACAAGTCGGCATGGTTGAAGATGCAGATTTCCATGCACAATTAGATCGCTACAATCATTTTCTAGATACTCATAAGAATGGCAAAGTGTTATATCTTGAAATTGGTATTGGTTATACGACACCACAATTTGTGAAACATCCTTTCCAACGTATGACGCGTCACAATCCCAATGCCGTGTTTATGACGTTAAACAAGAAAGCGTATCGTATCCCTAAATCAATCCAAGATAGAACCATTCATCTCACTGAAGATATAGCATCATTAATCATTAACGCACAAAGACAATTAACAACTTAGGAGACAAAAACATGTATTTAATAGAACCTATTCGTAATGGTAAATATATCGATGATGGCGCCGTAAACTTGGCGATGCAAGTATATATTAATAACAATATCTTTCTGGACGAAGATATATTACTTCCATATTATTGCCAACCTAAAGTAGAAATCGGTCGTTTCCAGAATACAGCGGTTGAAATCAATCAAGACTACGTCGATGAGAACAACATTAAAGTCGTACGTCGCGATACAGGCGGTGGCGCAGTTTACGTCGATGATGGTGCTGTCAACGTATGTTGTATTTTAGAACAAGATACATCCATTTATGGTGATTTTCAACGCTTCTACCGCCCTGCTATTCAAGCGTTGCATAATTTAGGCGCAACTGACGTCATTCAAAGTGGTCGTAATGATCTCGCTTTAAATGAGAAGAAAATTTCAGGTGCTGCGATGACATTATTGAATAACCGTATTTATGGTGGTTATTCATTACTATTAGATGTCGATTACGACGCCATGGTCAACGTATTGAAACCAAACCGTAAGAAGATTGAATCTAAAGGCATCAAATCAGTCCGTGCCCGCGTCGGTCAAATCCGAGACGCTTTAGACCCTAAATATCAAGATATCACCATTCATGAATTCAAAGATCTCATGATTAGGCAAATTATGGGAATAGATGACATTAAAGATGCCAAACGCTATGAATTAACAGACGAAGATTGGGCTGGCATTGATCAATTAGTCGCTGAAAAGTATGATAATTGGGAATGGAACTATGGCCGTTCACCACGATATGAATACAATCGAAATGAGCGCTTTAGTTGTGGCACAATTGATATTTCCCTATCAATTGAACATAACCGTATTGCCGCTTGTCGTATTTATGGAGATTTCTTTGGTCAAGGTAACATTCACGATGTTGAAGAACATTTAATTGGTACGCGCATGGTCAAAGCTGACTTGATTGAACGTTTGAATGACATTGATTTGACGTTCTACTTTGGCAATCTTAGCGTAGAAGAATTTGTGTCATTTATATTGAGTTAATTGCAGAGATAGACGTATTTTAGAATGGATAACTAAAAGAATTCATTTCAAGCCTATGATTGACTATTTTACAATCATAGGTTTTTTTATATTCATAGAGAATTCTCATAAATGTAAAAAGAATTTGACATTATCTCTCATGATGCTATGCTATAAATGTAAAATACTTTTGACATTTAGAGGTGAAATATATGTTTTATATCTTACTTTTCATTAGCGTACTAATTTTTGGTATCATTTGGACAATTATTACAAATAAGTATCTCCCAAGCGAAACGCTAGATACTAAAAATACTGATAGAACTGGTTACGATGAGAGACAACGCACAATGTTTTTAGAAATATTTTCTAAAACTTTTGTAGGTTTAGTTTATACCTTTTTCATCGGTATGATTTTAAAAATATTCGCTTTATACCAAGGACATCATACGGTTTATCCGTTTAATCAATTCCCAGAATTGGCTTATATATTAATAGTAGCTTTACTATTAGTAATGAATTACTTTATAGTGAAAAAGAAATACACGCCATAGGACTGATTAAAATGAAAAACAAAATAAGAGAATACCGGAAACAAATGGGTATGTCTCAAGACACATTAAGTAAAAATGTGAACGTTTCCCGTCAGACAGTTAATGCAATCGAGAACAATAAATACGATCCAACCTTGCAACTTGCATTTAAATTAGCAAAGCAATTCAATACAACTGTGGACGACCTATTTAATCCTTAAAAATTATAAGTAGGTGATAATAATGTTAAAAAGACAAGATGAAATGGAAAAACAACATTTTAGTATAGCTAGTAAATGGACTACAGTTTACTTTTTTATCGTATTAGCGGTTTATAATTTCTATATTAAATTTACTGAGGGAGATTTTAATATAGTCTGGTTGATTTTACTCATCGGTTTAGTTATCTATTGGGGCATTGCAACGTACTTAAAATATAAGACGCGAATCAAAGATTAGCTTGTCAGAAATTTAAATGGTTCATCCATTACTTAAAATACATTTTTACACTTTCGGATATTAAAATGCTTTAACAAGTTTTATAATACATTTAGTAAACACCAGTCCCCTCACCACGCCAACTAGTGAGGGGTTTTTTGATACCCAAACGACCACTAAAAAAACCTGAGCTTACGTATGTAAATCACATACATTAAGCCCAGGTTCAACTTATTTATTAAAATGTATTGAGTGTTATTGTATAACCATGTCAAAAGTCAATCACGTTTATTATTTTTTAATTAATGTACCAATCTTACCATCTAGGGCATCTCCTAAATCTTCAAGAGATGTGATTAATACACTACCTTCTGGATTTTTCTCGATAAATTGTAATGCTGCTTCTACTTTAGGTAACATACTACCTTTTGCGAATTGACCGTCAGCAATATGTTGATTCATTTCATCTACTGTTACTTCACCTAAAGCTTCTTGATTATCTTTACCGTAATTAATATAAACATAATCTACTGCTGTTAAGATGATTAATTGATCTGATTTTAAGTGTGCTGCTAGTAAAGCACTTGTTTTATCTTTATCGATAACAGCATCGACGCCTTTATAGTTACCTTCTTCTTTGACAACTGGGATACCGCCACCACCAGCTGCAATAACTAATGTACCGTGTTTAATTAATGTTTCAATACTATCTAGTTCTACAATGTTGATTGGCATTGGAGAAGGTACAACACGACGATAACCTCGTCCAGAGTCTTCTACAAATTTATAACCTTTTTCTTCCATTGTTTGTTCCGCTTGTTCTTTTGTATAGAATAAGCCAATTGGTTTCGTAGGATTATTGAATGCTTGGTCATCACCAGCTACTTCAACTTGAGTCACTAATGTAACCACTTGTTTATCAATATTTAAAGCATGAAGTTCATTTAATAAGCTTTCTTGTAGTTGATAACCAATGTAAGCTTGACTCATTGCGCCACATTCTGGGAATGGGAACGCTGGTCCTTGACCATTTTCAGCTGCATAATTTAATCCTAAATTAATACTGCCGACTTGTGGTCCATTACCATGGCTGATTACAACTTCATAACCTTTTTGGATTAAGCTAACTAATGATTTAGCTGTTCCTTTAACTAATTCTAATTGCTCTTCAGGTGATTGTCCTAAAGCGTTACCACCTAAAGCCACTACGATTTTAGACATAGGTAGGTCTCCCTTCAATTATTCTCCTAAAGTTGCAACCATTACAGCTTTAATAGTGTGTGCTCTGTTTTCAGCTTCTTGGAAGACAACAGATTGTTCACTTTCAAAGACTTCGTCAGCAACTTCCATTTCAGTTAAGCCATATTTTTCTTGGATTTCTTTACCAATTTTAGTTTCAGTATCGTGGAATGATGGTAAGCAGTGTTCAAAGATGGCACGTGGGTTACCAGTTTTTTCCATCATTTCTTTAGTTACACGATATGGTTCTAATAATTTGATACGTTTTTCCCAAACTTCGTCAGGTTCACCCATTGATACCCAAACGTCTGTGTAGATAACGTCTGAACCTTTAACACCTTCATCGATGTCATCAGTCACTAAGATTTCGCCACCATTTTTAGCTGCGATTTCTTTACAACGGTTTAATAACTCATCTGTTGGATTTAATTCTTTAGGGCAAACTAAGTGGAAAGTCATTCCCATGATAGCTGCACCTTGCATTAATGCATTTGCTACATTGTTACGTCCATCTCCAACATATGTGAAGTTGATTTCGTGGTATGGTTTTTTCAATACTTCTTTTGCTGTTAAGAAGTCAGCAAGTACTTGAGTTGGATGATCTTCATCTGTTAAGCCGTTCCACACAGGCACACCTGAATATTTCGCTAATTCTTCAACAGTACGTTGTGAGAAGCCACGGTATTCGATTCCATCATACATACCACCTAATACACGAGCAGTATCTTTCGCAGATTCTTTTTTACCCATTTGGCTTCCAGTTGGTCCAAGATATGTCACGTGAGCGCCTTGATCATATGCTGCAGTTTCAAACGCACAACGTGTACGAGTAGAATCTTTTTCAAAAATTAATGCGATGTTTTTACCTTTAAGTTTTTGCTGTTCTATACCGGCGTATTTCGCGCGTTTTAAATCCTCTGATAGATTTAGTAAAAACTCAACCTCTTTTTGTGAAAAGTCTAATAGTGTTAAAAAACTTCTGTTTCTTAAATTTTGCATCTTGTACAACTCCTTTGTGATATCTTTCACATGTATTGTAAGCGATTGCGAAATATAATACAACACTTTTCAAATAACTTTATAAATTATTTATGTATAATTGACAAAATGTTTACAATGACATGTTTTTTGATATATTTACAATTTTTAGCGCTATAATGAAAGTGACTACTATGATTTTTATGATTTTATTATTACACATAAAATAGCATTATTAAACTTATTTAGTAAATACTTTCTTTTAGGAATTTATATACCAAAAAACCTTCTTTGTAATGTCGATACAAAGAAGGTTTATTTTAGTGCTATGCGTCTTTAGCGCCTCGATCAATCATATCTTGTTTAGTAACAATAGGATATTTCTTAAATACAAGTGAACCAATCCAACCTGCAAGTCCACCAACGATAGCCATGACAACGCCATAAATAACGACTGTCATTGGATTATTAAAACCAAACATTACAAGGAATCCAGCAATTGGTGTTGCTGTACCTGTCGCATCATTGATCATGCCTGATAATGCGATTATTAAACCTGCAGCTGCTCCACCAAAGAAATTCGTTATGTAAATCGGAATTGGGTTAGCTGACACTATATCTGCTTGAGACAAAGGTTCAATACTTACTGAAATCGTTGACTTGCGATCACCTAATTTTAAACGGTGGAATAATGTACCGTTCATAAAAGCTGAACTAAATGCTGCCATTGCCCCGATTGCCATAGGTATACCTGTTAGTCCTAATAAAGCTGTCAATGCCATTGAACTTAATGGCGCAGTACCAACAACTGTAATGATACCGCCGAGAACAATCCCCATAAATATTGGATTCGTGTCTGTACTACTTTGAATAATGTCACCAATTTTTAAAAGTGTGTTATTAACGACTGGCGTTAAACCTGCTGCAATCAATCTTGCAAGTGGCGCAAGTAGAACTACTGAACCAATCAAATCAACGCCATCTGGAACATATTTCTCTGTATACTTCATAACGTAACCGATAAGATAACCTGCGAAGAAACCTGGTAAGAGATCCATACCACCACAGGCAGCACCAATAACTAGTGCGTAGACTGGAGATACACCAATCGCAAGCGCAGTTAAGCCGGCTGCAGCAACACCGCCAAGACCTCCCGCAGCATCCCCTAACTCCTCTAGAAATTTGATTCCGAATACTTCTCCACCAACATACTTGTTGAATGCTTCGACTAAGAATGTCGCAATAGCCGCGTTTGCCAGTGCTCCCATCGCACGCATTCCGTTAGGCGCTTTATACGTAAATAATGTAAAAATAATAAGAACTAAAATTAAGAATAAAGTACCAATTAGTAAATCCATAAAATTTTCCCATCCCCTTGTAGATAATAAAAAAATGAGAATATAAGTTAACTGTTTTAGACGCCTAAAGTTATCTTTTATCCTCATTTAGTGACTATTTTACTAAAAAAACAAATTATATTCCACGGAATTTATTATTTTTTATGTAAAAAGCAAAATTCATACTATGCAAAAGAATATATACGAATTTCGCATTTAATATTATTATTTGGTAAATGGAATGACTTTTTATTTATTATTAACGTAGCGCAATTTTAAGTAGATTACTTTTGATTTCAATAAAGTTAATATTTTTATTCTTTTTGTTTGTAAAAATAGTTTTATTTTAATTTGAATGGGTATTTATTAAAAGTAGATACATAATTGATGTATTTGTTTTGGAATAATCATTGCATTAGTAATTTCTTACGTGTTGAATTACATGCTCTTTTCTTTTCAATTTAGATTGAATTACTCACACTTCCTTAAATTATAGAGTACATTTATGAATCACTAATGATCCCATGCCGATAAAATGTATCCTTACTATACATTTTATTAAAACCCAATAATTGTATTTTCCCAAAACGCCAATATGGCCGTTAAAGCACTTATAGTTCTCCCAATGCTATAAGTACTTTTGCTATGTATAAAACAAGGGAATGAAACTGAATTCAAGTTAAATTCTGTCTCACTCCCTACCCCATATTATGTCTTAAATATTACCTTGGGCATCTGCAGTTTTTATAAATGCTATAACTCCCTCTATCATTCCAATAACACCAGGAATACCTGTCCAACAAAATAATATATATAATAGTGCTTTACCATATTGTTTTCTATAAAATCTGTGTGCCCCCAAGCCACCTAAGAAAAATGCTAACGCTGCATAAACATATTTATTCACTATAAGTTCGTCTCCTTTAACCAAATGATTTAAAGAAACGCCAAAAAGTTCTGTCATCTCCAATAATGCATGTATGTCTGGAGAACTGACATCCCTTTCCCAATTTGAAATAGAATGTCGAGAAACATTTAGTTTTTCTGCCAACTTCTCTTGAGACATCTTTTTAGACTTCCTTAAGTTTCTAATACGTTCCCCTACACTCTTGGTTTTCAAATTGATCCGCTCCTTTACGTTGCCATCATATGGTTAAAATCTTGTTTATTCTAGCGAAAATTATGAACAAATACGTTATTTTTGTAGAAATTTAGTGATTTGAAGCAATTTTTTTAATTTAAGACCTTCCGGAATAGAGGGTCAGTCTAAAATTAAAAATTATAAATATGGTTTGATTTCTTGATAGTTTTAATTAAAAATAAAGCAATTAAACTAAAAATCACTATTCCAACAAGTCCTGTTGAACCATAAAGTAATGGATTGAATTGTGATTCTTTTATAGAGAAAGTAGTTACAGTACTTGAAAATTGATTTAAAATTCCGTGCATTATCGCTGGCACAAAGATATTTCCAGATTTGATATATGAATAAAATAGAATAATGCCAAACGGAATACACATTAATATCATCATTATATTTCCTAGAATTGGATGATTAGGATAATTATGCCCCATTAAGATAAGAGGGAGATGCCATAATCCCTATAAAGCCGCCTAAAATTAATCCTTTTGTTACTCCAATATTAGTCAATTTAGGGTACATGAAAGCTCGCCAACCTAACTCTTCACCTAGATAAGCAATCATGCTAAATAGTATACCTATTGATAGATTAAGTATTATTGGAATCAATAAGTTGATAAATAGCGGTACATCTGGTAAGAAAATAAAAATTTCTTTCATTCTATCTTGTTGTTCTGTGCTATTTAGAAATTGATTGGGATTCAACATATAAGAAACTAAGTAAATAATTATCAAAGCCAATAGCATCATCAATGGATGTATAAACCAATATTTAATTTTTCCTAATCTAAGTCCGAAGAACTTCCAAAACTTTTTGTCACGATAATAAATTGCCCATACAATGATTGCCGTAATAGCAGGAAACAACATCGTTAAACTCGCAATTATTGAGAAAGCTTGAAGTCCGCCGATTAAATAAACAAGACCTTCAATACTATAGGTTAAAACGAACACTAAAATAATATATGTAAGTAATGAACGACGCATCGTTGATTTGGTACCTCCTTATGATTGATTTAATTTTTGGGCTTTCTTTTTCTAAGCCAAAGTAAAATGCTCAAAATAATTGCACTTCCTATATATAATCCAAGAAATAATCCTATTATGCCAAAAACGCCTTGTTGTGTTTCATGGAATTTAATGATAGATTGGCTTGAACTCATAAAGACAAATCTAACGGTTTCTAGACAGACTAAATGAAACAACATATTTGCCCATAAGGAACCAGCAAATTCTCTGTATAATTGTAACGTGATGCCAAATATATAAAACTGAATCATTAAACCTACAACTGACAATAGTTCTGGATTACCTAAATGTATTAAGTTTGAAATAATATGCGCTACCCCACCAATAATTGCAAATAATAATGCTTGGATAAATAATGATGGAATAAATTTGAACTATTTTCGTAACTCATTTAATATCAATCCACGAATCAACACTTCTTCTGGAAAAGCCTCATATAATACTGCGAAAAGACAATTAAATAAAAACATTGCCCAAATATGTATATCCGTACTTACGCTCACATTTTGCATTAAACCTGTACTAATACCTATTACTAATACGATAAATGTAATTAAAAATGGTAGTGCCAATGCTATGATTAAATCTCACTTATTACTATACCCTTTTAATTTAATTTCTTTTAAAATGTCTGGGTTCTTTGAGTGAATGTACTTTAATGTTATCAATGTCCCAACGGTAAATATAACTCCACTTATCAGTTGACCAATAGGTTACGCTAGACCATGATTCATAGCGAGCCCACCTAATTCTCCTGCAACTTCCAATATAGCAATTGTGAGAATCATATAAGTTAAAATCTTATAAATACTAAATTGCCTTACCTTCATAAATCATTATCTCCTTCAAGTTAAATTTTTATGAGTGCAATTTAAGGCTAACATACTAAAGCACAAAGCTTAATAACTGCTTTGTGCTTAGTTTATTTATATGGATTTCATTACCTTTTCTACAAGACTATTCACTTTTTTATTTACAGATTGCTTATTACTTCGGTTGAGTTGATCAATATAAAATTTTTTTATATTAGAAATACCAACTAAATTTAGTGGATACTTCAATACTCTATAACCTAGATTCAAATTTAATAAATTAAACCATTCACTTCCACCAATTGTATATATAACTATTGCTTTTTTATCTTTCCATAAACCGTTTTTATAATATTGTTTATTTTTGAAACTAAAAGCCTCATTAGGCCAAAATGTCATATCAATAAATCCTTTAAGCAACATTGGCATGTTTAACCAATATAGAGGATAAATGAATATTAATGTATCACTTTGATTAATAATATTTATAAATTTATTTTGCTTATCTGTTAATTCATGTTTATATCCTTTTTCTAAAATAAGTATGTCTTCTTTAATAAGTTGTAGATTGAAAATATACTTCTCTTTATTTTCCAATTTTTGAGTTAATAATTTAAAAATTCCATAACATGTCCCTGATTGATTTCCAGCGTATATAATACTAATCATACTCTTTAACTCCTGCTAACATATTCAAAATTTCTGTTTTATTTTCCTCAAATTTCATGTCTTGTGAGAGCTCCTTAACTTGTTCCAATCTATTCAATATATTAATTTGTTCATTAATACTTCTTTTATAATCCTTAATAATTCGATCTAAGTACTTAGTAGATTGGATGTTACACTCTTTTGAAGTAGGCTTGTTAAATAAATTTACAATATACTTTATTTCTTCTAGGCTTAAGTTTAATCGTTTCAAATCTTTGATAAGTTTCAATGTTGTATAGACAGTCTGATTAAATTCCCTATAATTATTTTGATTTCTAGAAATGTTAATCAAGCCTTTTTCTTCATAATAACGAATCATTGATTTAGATATATTAAGCTTTTTGGAAACTTCATCTATTTGCATTTTCTCATCCCCTTCCTATGTTATTTAAAAGTTATCATTAAACTATACTTGAAGGTCAATAAAAAAAGAGACTAAATTAGTCTCTCAAATTAATTCTCTGCACACTTTTCATTGCAACTAAAATTATTGCTATTACGAATAATACTATTGCTATGAGTGAAGATGTATTACCGTATGCGCCACCGGTTAGGAGTATGTTTTTAACTTTAATAATATACTGAATTACGCCGTAGTCATCATTATGCGTTGTGATGTGGACAAAGTCTGACAGATTCCAACACATATGCATAAAAACACTTGGCCAAATTGAGTTAAATTTATACGCCGTCATACCGTACAATATACCAGCGACCGTGCCACTTACGACTAATAATATTAGACTAACACCAGACATCCCGCCATTAAACAAATGGACTAAAGCGAATAATACTGATGTAACAATGATGGCAAAGGTAATATTCGCTTTCTTTTCAATGTAGCCCATTAATAAGCCTCGTACTGTTAATTCTTCAGCTATAGGTGCACATACTCCACCTAAAACAATAATTTCAAATAACATTTCTAAATATTCTATTACAGTATCAGCTTTCGTTATTTCAAAATGACCTGGAATAATGACACAATAAATGATGATATTTATAATCGGAATCAGTAAGCCAACTGATAGATAACTTAGACTAAACTTAAGTGTGTTAATACGATAGTCACTTAATTTCTCTTTAAATCCTTTATTAATTAAAAGTTTAATGAATAAAAAGGTAAGTCCCACATAGGTGATACCATGTAAGATTGTTTCAAATGATTTCAAATCTAACAAATGCCATAGTAAAGCAATATTTTGCGCAATGACTGTTAATACAAACGTCAAAATAATGACACCAATCATCTTCAAATACTTAATTATTAAATGCATCATGTACCTCCTAAGTTGAAGTAGGAGACCGATACTATTAACTTGTAAAGATTTGTGTTATTGTACCGCACACGATAACTACCAAAATTAATACGAACCACCACTTTTGAGATAAGAAATCCCAAAAATTTAAATGTTCAGGATATGATTGTGATTCTTCTCTTTTATAAGGATGAGACGTTTGCCCTGTTAATAATTCGTCTGTGGAAATGTCAAAACGTTGCGCTAATTGCACAATCATTTGCACATTCGGTTCAATCGTACCCTGTTCCCATTTGGAAACGGTTTGGCGTGTCGTGTGTAATTCAGTAGCTAATTGATCTTGAGTTAGATTATTCTCTTTACGATGTTTCCTAATCTGTTCAGCAAGTTTCATAGTTATGGTCACCTCTCTTCTAACTTAGCAAGTTCATTTGTCACTTTCCGCATACAAAATGGCGCGTTCCCTTTAATTTCGCTAACATTTTGTTTCCAAAACTTAGCTTATCATGTTAACTATATTTTTATCAGTCAATTTTCTACTATACAAATTTATGCTATGTTATTAATAGATAAAAAAATCACTAGGGGTGCATTTAATATGCTGAGAGAAAGTAAAAAACTTTCAACCCTTGAACCTGTTGGTTAGTACCAGCGTAGGAAAGTGAAATACATATACTGCTATTTCTTTCAAATTCACTTTTTTACGAAAAAATTGTCTGTTGGAGGAATTTTTTTATGGAAAAATTAATTGTTGGTTTAGAATGGTTTTTAAACCCTGATCACTTACCTTTAATTTTAGGTATTGAAAAGGGCTGGTTTAAAGAAGAAGCGTTAGAAATTGAAATGATTGAACCAGAAAAACACTTCGATGCATTGGAAGAAATCGAAAATAATTCAATGGATATTGCAATTACTGAACCTATTCATTTAGTTGAAGATAAAGCAACTAATCAAAATGTGGTAGGTTTTGCCAGATATCTACACACTAATGGCGGTGTTATGTATAACAAAGATAAAGGAATAAAGACACCTAAAGATTTAGTTGGCAAACGTCTTCAATATCCTGGAGCCCCTGGCCTAGGAGGTATTGCTATTGCTAAAACTATGATTGAAGCTGATGGTGTAACATACAAAGAAGGAGATATAACACCAGTTAATAATAGTTTTTATCATACTGACGCACTATTAAATGATAAAGCAGATGCTGCCACACTTATATTTGAAAACTTTGAGATTCTCGAAGCAAAAAGTAAAGGTTTAAATGTAGATTATTTTGCATTAAAAGATTATAACGTGCCAGACTTTTGCCAGTTAATTTTTATTACAACTCCTAATAAATTAAAAGAGGATAAAGGAAAAATAAAAAAATTCCTTAAAGTCATTAAAAAAGCAATTCAATTTATTAATACTCATCTCGAAGAAGCAGTCGATGTTTATGCTAAATATACTCAAACGGATGTAAGTAATCAATTAAATAAAGACACAATCATTGCAACTACCAAATGTTTTACTAATGATTTATCTATGAGCCCAGAATTTTATGATGACTTACAATTATGGCTTAAGGAAAATGGCAAAATTGAAACAACTATAGATGCTAAAGAATACTTTAATAACCATTTATTATTTAACAGAACCTCTAAATAATAATGATAAGAGCACACTAAATTTCAGATTAGCGTGCTCTTAATTTATATATTATTTCTCAGATTTCGAAGCTTTGCGTTTTCTAATAAATGCTAACCCTAAACCACCAAGTAACACTGACCATAACGTTGTATTTGTTTCAGTTTGACCTGATTTTGGTAGTTCACTAGTTTCTTTGTTATTAGAAGTATTTAAATGGTTTGCCTCCTCAGACACTACACTTCCATAGTTAGTTGCCCCTACGTGATGACTTGAAGATTTTGTGCTTACCACACTCAAGTTATGAGTGTTAGAATTTACTGTTAGCTTATCACGGCTTTCTTCTTGATGATTTGCATGGGCACTATGATTAATATTGTGTGAAGCACCTTTACTCTCTACTTCTTCATGTGATTGTGCACTTGTATCATTGTTATCTTCTTTATCTGAGATAACCTCGTCGCTATCATCTTCAAAAATGTCACCGTCGACTTCATAAGGTGGTTCTAAGCCCTCATCATTTCCATTAGTGTCATCAGAAGAATGGTTGTCTTCATCATTACTTGAAGTATCGTCACCATTATCAGGTTGTTCTCCATTATCTACATCATGTTCTGTATTTGAACCATCATTTTCAGAAGGTGGGTTAGGCGTTGTATCGTCATCATTAGACTCCCCGTTGGTATTTCCCTGGTTATCACTATCTTCTCCATCATCACTTTCTTGATCACCTGTTAAATCTTCTAATTCCCAAGCAGATGTTGTGCCAGACAATTCGAATGACGTGATTAACATTGGTTTACCGTTAGGACTCTCTTCAGCACTTTCAAAAGTAATGCCCTCAGGTGAAATATCTTTATTATCTGGGTCGTATAAATATTTCACAAAATACGGTTCATTAGGATTTGTAATATCATAAATCATAATACCACCAACACGTTCTAGACCGACAAATGCATATGAATGACTACCTACTTTACCAACGACCACATTTTCAGCTTCAGGACCTTTATCATCACTACGGTCATCTACTTTAATGTCATCAGCCGCTTCATAATTAGCATTAAAGCGTTCAGGTAATAAATCTAAGACGCGTTGCTCAATATCGCTACCACTGTCATAAATCATTTCTAAATCGGAAGCTCTTAAGATAGAGAATGAACGACCACCATAAGATACAAGCGCATTGTATTTACCATCTGCATCTTTAAACGCATGCGATGTCGTAACTTTCAAACGACCCAATTGTTCGTCATCAAATAAGCCATTTTCCACCATATCATCTAGTTCTGCTTGCGTGTAGCCTTGATAATAACGTGCATCCAATTGAATATCATCTTTCAATTTCTTCACACGTTTTTCTTCAGAATAACCCTCATAATCTTGAGAATCTCCTTCGTTCGCAATCAATAAATAGGTTTCGCCATTGTAGTCATACGTATCGATGCCATCTGGTTGTAACAGTCCTAATACTGGCACACGGCGCAACTCAGATTTACCATCTTCATCTGATACATCCATTGCATTTTGTGCTAGCGAATGATCTTTGTAAGGCAACCCTTTCACTTGGACAATTTGTCCTTTCGCGATATCGACCTTCGCAATGGCACTGACTTCCTGTAATGTTACATAGGCATATTTACTTTGACTATCTACCGCAATATATTCTGGTTCAATATTTAAGTAAGCATCTTCCGCATTAGGACCTAACGCACGAATACCTTCTTGATGTTCTTTCGTGAACATTGCTGTACGGACATTATTGGCAGTCACATTAGCTGGGCCACCCGTGACATCAATGACTGACACAGATCCTGGTGGGTTAACTGTGTAATCGTCGCTCGGTTCTCCCTCGTTAGCTACTAATAAATATTTACCATCTTTAGAAAAAGTGACCATATCAGGAAGACTGCCAACCGTCACATTATTGATGTAATCACCATTTGAACCGTAGAATACAACATGTCCTGGCTTCGTCTTATCCACTGCTGGCGCAGACACAGCTACATAATCTCCGCTCGGATGTACCGTTACACTCGTTAAATCACCCACTTCAATTCCATTATCTTGTAGATAAATACGCTTTACTAAATTAATTGCGCCATCCTTTCCAGGATGTTTCACATCAATAATATCCAACGCTTCTTTATCACCATTCACTGAATACGCATAGCCATTCTTCGGATTGTACTTCACAATTTCTGTGCCACCATTCCCGAAATCTGCGCCACTTGTATAACGACCTTTATGCGTAATATTCAACTGATCTTGACCAGTTCGAGACGCATTCTTTGTACGTTGTGCTGACGTCCATTCAGGTATTGTAGATAGAATCGCTTTCGGTTGTTGGTCTTGCGTGTTCGCATCACGTTGCAATGTATTGAAGAGCACTTGTTTTTGTTTCGTAGACATGTACTTCATTTGTGTTTGAGGTACGTCCGAAACTGCTACATCACTCTCTTCTGTAACCGTTACTTTATTCATTTCTTCTTTTGAAAAAGGTTGTGTGCGAGTACGCGTTTCATTAGTATTTGTTACTTCTTCAGTTGACGTTACATTGGATTGAGATACCTCAGAATTTGCTTTTTGGTTAGTTTGTTGTGTCGTATTACTTTTTTCTGATTGTTTGTTTTCAGTAGTTGGTTGTGTTGGTTTTTTAGTTTCTTTTGTAGGTGCTTCTTGCGTGTTGCTTTGTGAAGATGTTTCTTTAGTTTCATGTTGAGGCTGTTCTTCAGTTTGTGATTGTTCGTTTTTAGGTTGAACTTCTGTAGTTGATGTCTCTTGTGTCGTTACTTCTTGTTTAGAAGTGGATTGTGTCTTTTCCTGTGTAGGTTGCTCAGTTGAAGTCACTTCTTGTGTCGTAACATCATCAGATGCTTTATTTTGTTGTGTTTTTGGTTCGGCTGTAGATTGTTCTGATGTTTCATTACTTTGAGTATCATTATGTATAACTTCGTTTGACTCAGTATCCGCCTCGTTTGATTGAGTTTCCTCAGAAGAAGCATCTTCATTAGTCTTTGTTTCTTGTGTTGCTATCGCTTTGTTTTGTGGTTGTTCAACACTATGCGTTGAGATTTCATGACTCGGTTGTTCTTCAGTTGATTGCGCTTGTTCCGTTGAAACCTTTTCAGAAGTGTTAGTCTCATTACTTTCGGCAGCAGACGCTTGGCCTCCACCTAAGAATAATAAACTCCCAACTAAGATAGACGCCGCTCCAATAGAGTATTTACGAATCGAATACGCCTCACGCTTATTCCCTAACTGCTTCTTATCCATAAAAAATCCCCCTGTAAGATAAAAGTGTATACACCACCATCTTACAAGAGGAATATTTATGGATTATTTGGAGTGAGTAAAGAAATGGTAAAGTGCAAATGTTACTCAAATACACCTCTAGAAGACATCACTCTCTTATACTCTACTACAATGTCTTCGTCTATAATTTTATTAACATGTTTTTTATGTTTAAGTTCTAGCCGGGCATTTTGAAAACTTCTAAATCCTAAATCAACAAGACCAGGTTTATTTACAGTCATTACAAACGTTCCAATATCAACGCCATGCCCACCAGTTTTTATTACCCCTTTAATAGTTGCATGTGTAGTATCAATTGAAGTAAAAGTTGCATTACCAACCAGTAATAAGCGAGATAACTCACGACTATTTGCTATAGGTAGGCTCTCTTTAAATGATTTGCCATAATAGAATTTTTGTTTATAAAACCAATAGCATCTAATTAAAGTTTCAAATATGATAACAGGAATTAGTTCGGCAACAAAAGCCCTTGTATCATAGCCATTTTGAAACATCCAATCTGTTAACTGTCCAATAGATAATTCTTTATTATTAGAAAGTTTAACTTTACCGAAATTTAATTTTTGCAAATAGGACCAAAAAGGTGCGGGTAAGCCTTGCCCTCTACCTTTTGAGCCACTACTACCAACAATATCACTCATGCAATGACCAAACCAATTGTTAGTGGCTCCAATAATTTTCTGTATAATATTTCCTTGTAATTCTGTATTTTTATTGTTTGTTGCAATTCTTGATATTTCCCCGGTCTTAGCAGAAATAAAAGTTGATTTCCCAGTTAACTGGTCCATAATACCAACTAATAAACCTAAAGGTGAAAAATCATGTGCTAAAGAAGCATTATGATGATTATTGACATACATTCCAGCTATAGACTTATCATGTACCGCATCATATTTAACTCTGTATGTCTTTTCTAAATAACCAACCATATCTTTTCTTGATTGAGTTCCATTTTCAATGGCTTTAATTTTATTTTCTAACTTTTTAATATATTCTGAACTAACATCTTTCCTAGATTGAACTTTTTCGAATTTCGCTTTCAACTCTGGTAATTCTCTGTTATTAGAGTATTTCTGTACAATTGAATAAAATTTTTCATCCACTTTTTTCTGTAATACACTTGGATTATTATGAGATATCGTACCTACAAGCGCACAATCTACAATCCCTGCAATTAACGCTGCACATGCTGCGAATCCATAGTCTTCTTTTTCAAGCTCTAGTAAGTCGAATTTTTCTATCATTTTACGAGCCACTTCAACCTGCTCATGTTTACTATATAAATTTAAAAATGGACTTGTTAAATCTATATTATTTTCTAATGCGAATTGTCTATTATATTCGTAAGAATTAAAATCATCTCTATCAATATCTATTGTTTTAACACTATTAGTTTCTACCAAATCAATAGATTTTGAAGCATATATTTGGCCATCTCTTAGTTTATTTTTTAACACTTCATCATTAAATTTTGTGAGATTAGAATCTTGTAATTGCGTGTTATTTAATCTTCGATTTCTTAATTCATTTAATAAATCTTTTTTCATATTAATTTGATTGTCGATATTCTCTCTCATCACATCAATATTATGCAAAGACTTATCAAGGTTATCATTAGCTTGATTACGTAATTCATAATCTACCAATAGATTTTCCGCTAAACCTTTAAGTTCTTTTTTATCTTTTCTACTCTGTCTACTCATCTTTTTCTCCACTAAACAGTGATTTTTTCAAACCTGAAAATCCTTTTTTAGCAAGTGATTTACTTTGAGCAATACTTGATGCTTTTGTATCAAAGTAACCGATATCTTCAAGAACAGTATGTGCTGCTTTTAATTCATCCAATTCAATACTCTCTCTTAAAGTAACATCATTAACTTCAGACTGATTATCTAAATCACCATTTATTGAATAGACATTTTTAATCACTTCATCCGCGTAAACTTTATTAATATTTTTAGCTAATAACTCATTATATTTTCCTATATCTAAACTTTCAAGAATCGTAGTTAATAACAATTCACGTTCAGAATAAGACTCATCATCTTCAATCAAGCTGCCTGCATCAGCTAATGATTGGTTTTGATTTATAATTAATTCTAATTCTTTATACAACTCAGAACTAAGTTCGTTTGATTCACGTAATTTTAAAGCAAAATCTATCATTTTTTGACTTAACCAGTTGATGTCTTCAATAATGTAGGCGTTAGCAATTCGAAGTTGGCTAATTCGATCATTAAGTGTTTGAATTCTAATACCGAACTTCTCTGCTTCTCCTGTACCAGAAAAGTATTTAATTCCTCTGTAAACGCCAAAACCAGCTATAATACCTAAGTAAACAGTCCCTCCACTTGTTAATAGTCCTAGAGCTACTAATCCGGCTCCACTTGCTACTGCAGCAAGTTCCTTATTTACTTCTTTGATTTCACTATCAGTCATTCTACTTTCGATAATTTCTTTATCTGCTTTAATTTTTCTCACAATAAATTTTAATTGTTTATCTGATATATTTAATCTATTAAGCATTCTAACTAATACTTCGTCATCTTTAATAGTGTCTAATTTATCACTATTCATTCCTATAATATCCATAGCCAAAGTTTGTTCTACTGCAGCTTCTGAAAAATTATCTTTATTAGTTTGATTTTTAAGTTGATCTATTAATTCTTCAATAGTTAAATCTTCTTTATCTTCAAAACGATACTTTCTTAAATCATTGGCCAATTGTTTGCTAACTTTTATTTTTGTCATTAAACTGATTAATTCTTTATACTCCCGACTGTCAATAATGCCATCATCATCTTTTAAATATGCAATGACAATTCTAAAATATAATTCCAATATTTCTGAACTCATTTGACTAATTTGTACTACTTGGTTTTTAGAAGAAATATTATCTACGCGTTTATTAAAATCATTTAACAATTTTGCAATAAGTTTATAAGGCAAATCACTATCAAATTGTTCGGAACTAAATTCTATATCTTCACCATTTCCATAAGATACGATGACTCGATGATATTCAATTACTTTTCTTTTATTATTGATTGTTCTGTCAGAATCATACTCGGCTGATTTTATATTTTCAAAAGGAATTTTCTTAACACTATCAAAAGTAGTTTTTAAGTACATTTCCGCGCCAGTAAAAACCACTCCCGATTTACCGTTACTCATTAAACTAGTATCTATTAATGCAATTATTGTATTTGGATCAATACCTTCAGCTATACTTACTTATGCATTTATGAGAACTTTTTCAGGAATATCAGGTGTAATCATGATATCTGTTAGATTTGTTTCATTTAGTAATGACTTAATATACACATCTGAACTTACCTTCTCTACTACATCCACTTCTTCGATTTTTTGAATATTATTGTTTATACTTGCAATTTTAAATCCGCATTCCGGACAAAATTTCATCTCAATAATCCCCTTAAAACATGTATTTTCGAATTTAGTTTAGCACAATAATGATAAAATTAGTTAAAGATAATTATTACTTTTATAAATATTTTTATATCTATTATAAATCAAAAATTAATATACTGTTTTCTGTATGATGTAATGAGTTATTTATATAGATTTGCGTTTGTAAATAATTCATCAAAAATATCAAAACTGTAAATTAATAGCTATAAATCATTCAAATTAGTGAATAAAATTGTAATCATAATTGAGAAAATACCCTTGCAAGTATAAAAGTTTATCGACTTTTATCTTACAAGGGTATTAATTTCAATATTGATTATTAACTCTTTTATAACTCATCGTATTTACTATTGTTATTTTTACTTTTTTCAACAGGATATTTCTCAGCATTTTTTACTAGTTTTTTTCGAATAATGTCATTAATATCAAAATCTAAGTTATCAGCTAACATATAGCTGTATATCAATACATCTGCTAATTCTTCAGCTAGCCTTTCTTGTTTTTTTTGTACTACTTCTTCTGGTGTTTTCCATTGAAATAATTCTAATAATTCAGCAGCTTCTAAACTAATAGATAAGGATAAATCTTTTTCATTATGAAATTGTCTCCAATTACGTTCATCTCTAAATTGATTTATTTCTTTTAATACTTCATGTGTTTCATTCATCATTCTCACCTCGTGAAGCTTTTTTAAGTGCCTCTCTCAATTGGTCGTCTACAGCATAAATATATAGTCCATTTACCCCTCGAGTTAATAGAACGTTTAATTCATTTCTCAAAAGCATATCTGAATAATATTCTTTCGAACCGTCTTGCAATGTTCTTCTTTGAGTTACTTTCTTATTAGCACTGCAAGATTTGTCAAATACAATTTGTCCATCCCTATATTTAACTGAAGGACCAATAATAACTCCTGCATAATTCAAATCCAATCCTTGAATAGAGAAAGTTGAACCTATTTCATCTATTGTCTGTTCCTGCTCAACCCAAGGTAAATCTTTAACTTTTCTTTTAGGCTTTATTTGATAGTTCCAAGGCATTGACCAATTATCAACTTTTACTCTCCAATAATCTTCATCTTTAGGCGGATTATTATTATATTTCCAATCAAATGTAGCAAGCATTCTTGATATACCACTATCTGTACTTTGAGCTTTATCTTTTATCGCAACCTCTAACTCATTAGGTGAATCAAATACTTTAATTTCATAGCCTTTACTGTCTTTTGGAAGTTTGTTTATAGTTTGATTATCAATTAAATTTCTTATCCAATTGAAAGTAGTTTCATCACTATTGATACGCATTTGATTTCTTAATATAACTCGTTTATTTATATTTTCCGATTGATTATAGTATTTTTCTAACTGTTCTTCTTCCCATATTTGTCCGGTTGTTAATACTTGCTTTAAATCTAATACAATAACTACCACTTTAGCTCTTTGTAATAAATCATCTAAATGATTTTTTCCTTGATAACTCTGCTGTCCTTGCGTTAGTAGCAAATGTGCTTCATCAACTATTACTACATCTACTTTATTCTCTGGATCATGGCTATTGATAAAGCTAGTTGGTTTTCGTACTATTTTATTAGATTTACTAGAAATCCCTAGTTTTTTAGCTATTTGATCATAAATAGTTACATGTTCATTGTGATTTACTAAAAGATTTATATCTAAATTCTGATTTAAATCTAAGTTATACTTACCTAGTTCGTATAATAATGTACTCATTAGTACAGTTTTACCTGACCCTGCTTCACCTTCAACAATTATCAACTGACTCTCTTCATTTGATAAAATTGCTGCTTTGATTTTATTTAATATCTCTTCTTTTGCATTTATTTGTTCTTGAGTTAATTTGTGAAATGGAGAAGCTTTAAATATAGCAGAATCTTTTATTATACTTTCAATTGGGAATAAAGCCCCATTCTTTTTATGTAGTGATTGCCAAATATTTGAGAAAATTTCATCTAATTTTTCAGAAGTATAATATTCATTTTGTTGATTAGTCCTACTGTTATGCACCATTGAAATATTATCTACACTGAGCAAATATTGCATGAGTCTATTTTCAATATCTAGCGTTAATGACTTATTAAATAATTCATGTCCAATGACATACATTGAAGAATTATCTGATTCTGAAAATTCTTCCCAAAATGCTTTGACTTTTGTATCCGCATTGAGGTGCTGTCTTGTCCTACTTTTAATATCTCCAGTCTCACCAACATAAACTTCAAAATCATTTTTCTCTTTTTTATCATTTATTATGTAAACTGTTGGATATCTTAGTAAAAACTTTCCATCTTTAGATGTTTCCCATTTTTGCACTGATTCATTTAGTTTGTCTATTGAATATTTTATATTTTCAATTTTTAATAATTGTCCCATCTCATCACCTATATAGCATATCGTCTGATAATCCCATTTTATCAATTTTCGGACTAATTTTATCAACTTTTTACCAAATTTTATATATACAAACCGAAATTCAAAAGAAAAAGAGATTTCTACACTAAGTAAAAATCTCATCTACTATTCAATTAAGTTTAATGAACTTAACATTATATTTTAAATGATACTGAAAGCGTGAGCTTCATTTAGCTCTTTGTATGAGAATCAACTCAAAATATTAAATATGAAGTTTGATACATAAGTTTCTAGAAATGCTGCGATGATGATTAAGGGTAATGCGATCAATACATAAAATTTGATTACGTTGATTAGGTTATCTTTTATTGCATAGTTTTCTTTTTTACTTTTCCTAAAGAGATTGGTAAACCGACGTGTGATGGCTTTGTTTAACATA
Source organism: Staphylococcus sp. GW821-FHT11H10 (assembly GCF_058807855.1). Classification (NCBI taxonomy): domain Bacteria; kingdom Bacillati; phylum Bacillota; class Bacilli; order Caryophanales; family Staphylococcaceae; genus Staphylococcus; species Staphylococcus sp. GW821-FHT11H10. The sequence continues at coordinate 86,939 of NZ_JBXARC010000003.1, forward strand.
TACAGCGCACTTGCTAAAATGCAAAAGCCCATGATTTCAAATGTATAGTGTGGGATAAATGCCATACTCCCTATCAACCCTTTATGTAAATCAAAGCTCAGAAGAAAGCCTAATAGAATTCCGGGCATAATAATGGTAACTACTAGATTAATCAAATACAGATAAGGTATAGGTAGTAAGGCTAAGATAAACATTTGTAGCGGAACTCGGAAACCGTTATTAACGATATACTTCCAAACTTTTTCAAGTCCTTTAGTGTTGCCAATTTCTTCACTCGCATTCCCCATATTTTTCAATTCATTGAAAGATGGATGAACAAAGTAACAGAATATCGTGGTAATGACTAAACAAATGGTAGCAACTACAAAGATTTTTACAGCACGTTTAATAATGTCCAAATCGAATGATTTTAGCATAAGCGACCTCTCTTTCATCTCTTATACTAACAAACATAACATGAGCCTGGGACATAAATAATATGATGATGCTATTTTGCAAATTCGCAGTAGCTGACTGAACTGAAAAGGCGCTTAAATCAAGCTTTTTCCAGTACTAGTCATCCTTGTGGGCGGGGCCCCAACAAAGAGAATTTCACTAAGAAATTCTACAAGCAAAGCAAGTTGGGAGTGGGACGACGAATTTAAAAAGAATTCTGTCCCACTCCCCCTTCAACTATTTCTATCAAAGGAGTCAAAATATGTTTAGCAGTCTTGTTTAAAGAATTTGTCTACTATCGTTTTAGAAGCGATGCCTTTTTCAAAGGTGCAGAAACGATTGTAAAAGACTTGATATTTATCATCATACTCTTCTTGTACGTTAGTAATATTTTTTATTGCTTCGATTAAGCCATCATTTGTTTTAATTAATGGACCTGGTGCTTCTTTTTCAAAGTCGAAATAAAAGCCACGTAATTTGTTTTTATAAAATTCTAAGTCATAGGTGAAGAATAATAATGGTTTCTTTGTATTTGCAAAATCAAACATGACTGACGAATAGTCTGTGATGCATATATCTGTAATTAAATACAGATCACTGATTTCTGGATATTTAGTACCATCGACGACAAAATCATTTAGTGATTCACTTAAATTTAACGCGTTACTAATAATAATATGTGGGCGTAAAATGAGAATATATTCATCTCCAATACTTTCCTTCAACCTTGGTAAGTCAAGTTTCAGATTGATGATGTGTTTTTTGGCTTTATTAATTTCGTCATCTCTAAAAGTCGGTGCGTATAAAATGATTTTTTTATTACTTTCAATACCTAGTTTTTGTTTGATTAATTTTTTCTTCTCTGTCATGTCAGTGTTTTCCACATTATAAAAGACATCATTTCTTGGGTAACCTATCTCAAGAATTTCATTTTTGAAATCGAATGCTGTTTTAAAGCACGCGCTTGCATAAGGACTTGGAGAAATTAAATAATCCCAATTTTTAATGGCTTGATTCACTCTATTTTTATAATTTGCATCTCGTCCTTGGAATGTTTCAACATCATTTAACATTTTTTTCAACGGTGTTCCATGCCAAGTTTGTATATAAATCGTATCTTTATGTTTTCTTAGATAGTGTGGGAAGTTTTGATTGTTTATCCAATATTTCGCTCTAGATAAGTAATAGAAATATTCCGGTGACAATCTCTTAACTGTTTTCACATTCGGATCATTGAATGGATAAAGCGTATTAGTAGCCCAAACGATTTGATATTTCTTATTATATTTCTTTAATTCGTCATATATAAATTTCGGACTATCGCCTACTAATTTTCCTACATTACTTTCAAACACAATTAGATCTTTCTTCACAGGTAATAAGCGTGTTAATCCCGTGTTAAATTTTTCCATAACTTTAAAGTATTTTTTATCTTTTCTAAAACGATTAACTACATGTTGCGAAAGAATATCATACTTAATTTTACTTTTCACTTTACTCGTCTCTCTAAAGTTAGTAATTGCATCAAATATTCGCTCACAATTGTTTCGATCTTTATACGCAATAAATCGATCAATACGTTTCTCTAATGCCTCATCGATTTTAAATTGTTTCTTTTGTATATTATCCAGTTCTCTTTCTAATTTATCTTGAGCATTAACAATGATTCCCGGTAATTCTTTTTCTATATCAATATGAGACGCTTCTTTTCCTAAAAATTCATTTCTATCAAATTGATAATAGATGACTGGTTTATTTAAAAAACTAAAATCAAAGGCAACACTTGAATAATCCGTAATCATTAATTTACTTTCTTTTATCAATTTCTGAACATCTATATCCCCTTGCTTAATACTCGTAACATAGCTTGGCACATCAAAATAATCAATAAAAGGTTGCATATTAGGGTGTAAACAAAAAATAATGTCCGTACCTTTGTTAGCTATTTCTTTTAATTTCTGACTATGAAGCAAATCGTTCATTCGTTTTAAATATTCCGATGTTTGTAATCGATCAATACTCATTAACCAATCTCTCCATGTTGGAATAATTAAGATTTGATTTTTAACTTCTACATTAGGATTAAACAATTCATCAAATCTTGCTAATCCTGTAACAGCAACTTGATTACTGAAGAAATTCAAATCTCTTACAACGATTTCTTTCTCTCTGCTAGAACTCGTGATAAATAAATCAACATTAAAATCTTTTAACTGGTTACCATTGATGTTGCTTAAGTTTTTTGTACCTAAAACCCCGTGCTGTAAAAATACTTTAACGGCTTTTATTTTACGTGTATAAATGTCACTCGTTGTAGGATAAATTAATTCCGGATGATGCGTAGTACAAATGTAATCTGCTTTAATCATAATTTTGAAATGTTCCGCTGAATTATAGAATATGACATTTCCGAAAGGCAAAACATTTTCAGCTTCTTTAGAGTCTTTTTCAATAATATAATAAACAGGTTTATCTGGGTGATATGTTCTCATATATTTAAAGAAGTGATAACCATTGTCCTGAGCTTTATATGATTTTTCACCAATTACCCAAATCTTTTGATTTTCCTTTTTTAAGAAGTTGGGACGTTTTGGTCTTTTTAACTCATCCACATATGTTAAGTAACTATCGATGTCATACGTATTAATTCTAAAAGATAAATTACGACCTTTCATCGTGAAATAAGGTGTAAGTGACACTATATTACCGTTAAACTCAGTGATTATTTCACCCTTTAATAGCTTTTCCGCCATTATTCTAGGATTTCCGATTTTTATTCTTAAATTCTCCGATGATTCTAGTACTTTAATACTTAAGTAAATATCTATAATATCTTCATTTTTATATTCATACTTCATGAATTCTATCAAATCTTTGTAGATATCTACCGAAAAATTATAAGTCGATGCATTTTTCGTCTTTCCAATTTCTTCAAGATTAATATTTACGAACTTTTCTCTGTCAGTTAATCTCGTTTTTATTAGTAGTTGCACATCTTTTAATGTCGAATTTAGCGTTGCAAACTGGCCTTCTATAATCGCTTCGCTATTGTTTATTTTAAGCGTATCAATATGTCTTCTTGAAAAATATGTTTTATTTAAATCCACATCATCCAATGATAAATGTAAATAACCATTTCGAGTGATATAGGGTTGTATTTTGATGTTCTCACTGTCATCAATGAGCACTTCAGTCAAACCTGAAACTTCAGATTGGCTATTTGTAACTTTCAAGTTACTTTGAGTTGTCAAAATTGGCGTTGACTCTTCCACTATTATGTATATTTTCTTATTTTCATACTGAATAAATTGCTTAGCAACTTCTACTAAGTCTATTTTAAAATGTAAATCCCCATTAGTCTTCTCTAGCGTGAGTGAATTAAATTCATTCTTTATGTAAAGTTTTTCAATCTTATTAATAGGATTCTCAAAATAGATATGTAGTATGGATCCATCTTGTTTAATAATTTGCAATTAAACCCCTTCTTTCAACTAAAGTCAAATTATCATAATATTACTATGAGTTTCTATTATTTTTTTAATTATTGTAAAATATATCTACTTTTGAACAGTTATATGCGTTACAATACAAATGTTATATTGAATAGTAACTATAATATATAAATCATTCATTATTATACCATAATATATGTAATTACTTTCGTTATTTTTATAAATATAAATTTTTATATTTACTACAATTTAAAGGGGTTAATAAAGTGAAAAAGTTAATTTTAGTTTTCAACAGTGTCTTATGTTTAATATTTTTCTTTAAATATAGACAACTTAAGAAAGATCACCATTTTTACTTAACAAACATTGAATCTGAAGATGATAAATTGAATGAAATGGGCATGTATAAAGATAAAGATGGAAATATTTATCCAATAGAAGAGGCAATTGAATGAATCAAACAGTTTAATTAATCTCACTTATACATAACTAAGTTTTGAAGATTATTAATTTTTATTCAGAAAAAAGGGAGCTGAACAGAATTCATATTGAATTCGTCGTCCACTCCCAGCTTGCTTTGCTTGTAGAATTTCTTGATGAAATTCTCTTTGCTGGGGCCCCGCCCGCAAGGATGACTAGAACTGAGAAAAGCTTAATTTAGGCGCCTTCTCAGTTCAGTCAGCTACTGCGAATTTGCAAAATAGCATCATTATATTATTTATGTCCCAAGCCTTATTGTAAATTATTCAGGTCTAGGGTTACGTTTCATTTTCACGTATTGAGAAATACTGTACAATACGATACCGAACCAAATGAGAGCGAATGTAACCAATTGTTGCGCATCAAAATGTTCTTTAAATGCGAAGATGCCTAAAAAGAACATGATTGTTGGACCAACGTATTGAATGAATCCTGTTAGAGATAACGGAATACGTTTGGCACCGGCTGAGAATAAGATTAATGGAATGGCAGTTACTGCACCTGAGAACATCAACCAGAATGTGTCCATATTCAAACCTACTGATGATGTTCCAGTGTTCCATAAATAAATCATATATATTAATCCGGCTGGCGCTGTAACGATACATTCAATCGCGATACTGCTTATGGCTTCAATTTTAACAATCTTCTTCAACAAGCCATAAATACCGAATGAGAATGCTAACATTAATGAGATGACTGGGAATTCTCCAACGCGAATCGTCATATACAGAACTCCGATTGTCGCAAAGATGATTGCTAACGTTTCAAATTTATTGAATCTTTCTTTTAGGAAGATGAACGCTAATAATATACTTACTAATGGGTTAATATAATAACCTAAACTAGATTGAAGTACGTGTCCATTTGACACAGCCCAGATGAACGTTCCCCAGTTAATTGTGATCACATAACCAGCAATAATAATGACGATTAGTTCAATTGGATGTGAGAATAAATGTTTTAAATCACGTTTGAACGTTTGTGATTTCTTTAAAACTACGATCATTAGTATCATAAAGATCATAGATAATACAATGCGGTAAGCTAAGATTTCAAATGCACTAACGCCACCAATTAATTTCCAATAAATTGGCAAGATACCCCATAATACATAAGCACCTAACGCATATAGAATCCCTTTTTTAAATTCAGTATTGGAATTCATCCTAACCCTCCTAACGATATAACCCTGGAAATATGTTTTAATTAATAAAACTATGGTACCAATAGTTAAGAAAGTTAGGTATATAAACTGCTCAAATTATTCAAATTCTTAGTAATTTAGGTTGAATTTATTTGAATTTAGACATCCGCACCTCTAACATCACACAACCCGAAGTCTCCCTTTTACCAAACAAAAAAGAACCAGCGCCTAGAAAGTCGCTGATTCTGACATAAATATTGATATTCAATTATCCACCAAAGAATAAATCGACAATATCACTCGTTCTATTATTATTTGTTTTATAAAATTCTGTATAGCCACAATTTTTACAAGTTATTGTTTTAAAGTTGTTATGCTGCACATCAAACATCTTAGATAGTCCAGATCCTGTTGCTGATAATGTTCCCTCTTCCACTTCCGTATGTCCACATTTCACACATCCGTTTCCTGTATTTCCAGTCATAAACAACACTCCTTATATTGTTTCTTACTTGTTCTATAACCTGTTTCCTATCATTTAATCTTTAAATAAGTAATAACTTATTGCGCATTTAAAATATAACTAATGACATTTTTTCATTGCCATATTCAAACATTTTCAATGGAATTTCTCACATAATTATCATAAGTAGAAGGTTCTTACATTGGACTTTGATATAGTTCCGCGACTCTCTCCATGACCTTGTCACACCGTTGTCACAATTACTGTGACAAAGTCGCATTTTCTTTGTGTTGTAGACGCTTTCTTGTGCCATTACAATTGAATTATCAAATCAGAATAAAAAAAAGGTGTAGTTATGGCTCAAACAGAGACACAAGAGAAAAAAGGTCTCGGCCGTAAAGTTCAAGCGTTTGGTTCATTCCTTAGTAGTATGATTATGCCAAACATCGGTGCTTTTATCGCATGGGGCTTTATTGCTGCGATTTTCATTGATAATGGTTGGTATCCTAACAAAGAATTATCTCAATTAGCAGGACCAATAATCACGTACTTAATTCCATTACTTATCGCATTTAGTGGTGGTCGTTTAATTCACGACTTACGTGGTGGTATCGTTGCAGCGACAGCAACTATGGGGGTTATTGTTGCATTACCAGATACACCAATGTTACTTGGTGCAATGATTATGGGACCACTTGTTGGTTGGTTAATGAAGAAAGTTGACCAATTCTTACAACCTAGAACACCACAAGGCTTTGAAATGTTATTCAACAACTTCTCAGCAGGTATTCTAGCATTCATTATGACAATCCTTGGCTTCAAACTATTGGCGCCAATTATGCAATTCATCATGCACATCTTATCTGTAGCAGTTGAATTCTTAGTACACTTACACTTATTACCAATCGTAAGTATCATCGTAGAACCAGCTAAAATTTTATTCCTTAACAACGCGATTAACCATGGTGTATTCACACCTCTTGGTACTGACCAAGCAGCAAGTGCAGGTCAATCAATTTTATTCGCAATCGAATCAAACCCTGGACCAGGTATCGGTATCTTATTAGCGTACATGATCTTCGGTAAAGGCACAGCGAAAGCAACTTCATATGGTGCAGGTATCATCCACTTCTTCGGTGGTATTCATGAAATTTACTTCCCATATGTATTAATGCGTCCATTATTATTCATCGCTGTTATTTTAGGTGGTATGACTGGCGTAGCAACTTACCAAGCAACTGGTTTCGGATTCAAGAGTCCAGCTTCACCAGGTTCATTCATCGTGTATTGTTTAAATGCACCTAAAGGTGAATTCTTACACATGGTATTAGGCGTATTCTTAGCAGCACTTATTTCATTCGTAGTTGCAACATTAATTATGAAATTAACTTATGTAATTTTTAAAATTTGAATTGTATTCTTTGTCTAATTCTAAATTACTCAATTTTATTATGTGGTTATTTATATTTTCTTGGCTGCTACTCAATCTATTAATGTTTAATATCTTTAATTCTTCTATATTGCTAAGCAATAATACTTTTTCTCTAATAAACTTATTTTCTTCTTTTAATATACATATTAATGTATTAACTTTTTCTTTTTAATCAGTCATATTATAATCCTCTATTAGATATTAAATTAGTAACATAATATAATTATACATGGATTTATAATAAAATATGTCATAAAAATATGTGATTTTAATTTAACTTCAAAAATTCAAATTGTAGAAACGTATATATTTTAATTGAAAGAAAGGTATAAGTTTTTTGCTATCTAACTTTAAATTAGTATATATTAAGTTTACATAATGTTTTATATTGTTTTGGTTCCATCTCCTAACTATTTTTTAGCTAATTGATTTTCAATAAAAAGTTAAATCTCATTCAAAGTTTCAGTAAGACGTGATTTAGCTCTTAGTTAATATTTATATTAAAGGTTATATTATTTCTATTTTCGTTTCGTAATATAATAGTTCGTATTTTAAACTTTCCTCTAACTAACGCTTTTTCTTTTTTCGATTTGTATAATAAGCATGACCGAAGAATGCGATGTTCATTCCAATAATCAACACGATGTAAAGTACAAGTGATATTGTTAAAAATTGCTCGTTAGAATGGCTATGTGCTTTAAAGATTTGTCCTATTATATTAGGTAAGCAAACGATAAATAATACAAGTGCAAATAGTTTTTGTTTAACTATGAAACATAGTAACATGACGATTGCTAATAATATGAGCCCAGTAATGATGCTTTGGGTTTGATTTAGTGTCACAAGTGTATATATTGGATATCTTTTAGCAATAAACGTACTTAAAACCATCAGTGAGAAAAGAACTACTCCCCCTATGAATGCATAGACATACACACGTTTAGCATCGCCATATTTCATAATAGCTTTTTTTATTAAAAATAATGGCACGACAACACTTATTACGAAGATAAAGATTGTATTTAAAATATATCCTAATGTGATCGTAAATTCATTTTCAAAGAAATCTGGAATTGTGAATATCGCAAACATAAAGAGTACGAAGTACGTTAAATATTTAGGTAACCCTTTGGTAAAACTCATTTCTTTAGAAAAGTTGTCGGCATAATCTTTAACTGGTGTGTTTAAAATATTACTAACATCATCACCATTCGCTTCTGCCATTTCAAAGTGATCTTGCAATTCATCTCCAATAGCGTGTACTTCATCTTCATCCTTACCTCTAAACATTAATTCTGCCTTTAATTTAAATATATAGTCCTCTTGTTCTTTAGTCATCATATTCATCACTCCCGAATAAGTTATTCATTCCTGAGTTAAGATAACTCCATTTCTCTTTGAATCGTTCTAACTCTTCTTGTCCACTTTCAGAAATCGTATAATACTTCCGCTTAGGTCCACCGTTATCCGATTTGCGCGTGGTTGTGTGAACATAGCCTTTCTTGCTTAACCTAAGCAATACAGGATAAATACTACCATCGCTAATTTCAGGAAATTGGTTTTCTTTTAATTTCTCTAAAATTTCATAGCCATACGTCTCGCCCTTAGCTATAAGTCCAAGTATTGCACCATCTAAAAGCCCCTTCATCATTTGATTAGATACTGACATGTCATCACCTTTTATTAACTATCTTATAATATAAGATAGTGTATTTTAATAAATAAGTCAACTATCTTACTATAAAAGATAGTAGTTACTTAATGGTTTAATCGCTACGTTAATTAACGAGTTACATAAATGACACATTAAAACCCCCAGCAACTTTGACGCGCCTGGGGGATTTTTCATGCTAGTAACTTATATATTATAATTCGTTTTGTATAATTTATAATCAAATCGCTAATGTGTTAAAAGGTATAGATTATCAATGTATTTTACTAAGACTTTAAAAGATCATAATCGATCTTACTTATTGATATATTGCTTTTCCAAAAGATGCATCTGCACTTTCACCAATCACTTCCGATAGAGAAGGATGTGGTTGTATAATTTGAGAAATATCGTTTAATGTACCGCCCGAAACCTTAATGCCTAAGATTTCACTAATTAAATCTGTCGCATGAGGTCCAACGACAAACCCACCTAAAATCTTACCATCTTGCTTATTCGCTACTATTTTAACCATTCCTTGTGTTTCACCTTTTAAGATTGCTTTAGGATTCTTCTGAAAAGGTGCAGTCGTCACTTCAACCTCATAACCCGCTTCTTGTGCTTGTAATTCTGATAAACCTACTGACGCAGATTCCAATCTTGTATAAATACATCTTGGTATATCCTCTTGATTAATCGTCTCTGATTGTTTGCCTGCAATATATTCTGCCACATATTTACCGTGTGCACTTGCAGTATGTGCTAACTGATAGCCTGGCACTAAATCACCAATCGCATAGACGTGTGCGTAACTAGTTTCATAATGTTCATTAACTTGTAAACATTTGCCATTTTGTTCTAAATTAAGTGCCTTAGCTACATGAACATTAGGTTGTCGTCCTGTCGCAAAGAGTAATGTCTCGTATGGTATTTCCTTAGGACCATCTTTTCCATCAATTTCCAAAGTCTTGGCATTTACTTTCTTAGTTTCTGAATTGGTGATGATGTTAACACCTTGTTGTTTCAAATAGGTTGATAGATGGTCACGTATTTCTTTAATTTCACTAGATAGGATGCTATCGCCCTTTTCCAAAATCGTAACATCTACGTCTAAATCAGCCATTGATGAGGCTATTTCCGAGGCAATAACGCCACCGCCAATAATCACAAGTTGTTTCGGCAGCTGTTCCATGTCGAAAAATGTATCAGCTATTTCAAAGTGCGCTTTGTCTAGCCCTTCGATTGGTGGTACGAATGGCTTTGTTCCTGTCGCTAAAATAATATCTTTCGCCGTATAGATGGCCTGATCAACTTGAACTTTCAATCCTTCAAGAACTTCTGCTTCCCCTTCAATAAAATCAACGTTGTGTTGTCTTAATGCGTCTCGAACATCATCAGTCACTGTCTTAACCACTTGATCTTTACGTTTTACGAGACTAGTTACATCAATGTCTATGTGATTCGTTTTAATTCCCCAATTGTTTGCAGAATTAATATCTCTCATTTTAGCACCATATTCTAAAAATATCTTCGACGGTATACAACCTACATTGAGGCATACACCACCAACGTGCTGTTTCTCAACAATCGCTACATTTTTGCCTAGTTGTGCTGCTCGAATTGCTGCGACATAACCTCCAGGTCCTGCTCCAATAACGATCAAATCATACGATTTAGACATCATTTGTACCCCTTTCACCTTTGAAGTTGTTTTCATCCCTTGATAACGTTTGTTATGAACATAATCACTCGTTTTTTGTAAGCGCTTTTATACCCTTTCAATTTTATATTAGAGTTATATTTTTATAATTTCAAATAAACGTAAGTGACAGAATTTTCACTTTTTCAATAAAGCGACTTTGTGTTGTGCGACATGATTGGAAATGTAGTTTGAAGCATGAAAAGACCCCCAGCACTGTTTAGTGTACTGAGGGCCTTAATCAAATTAAATATATTTGTTATTAAAGAATTAAGAGATATGGATTTTCAATATATTTAGCTAATACTTTTAAGAAATCGGCAGCGCTCGCACCATCAAGAATTTGATGATCAAACGTTAAGCTTAACGGTATACGTGATACTTGTTTAACACTATCTCCTTCAAGTACAACTTCTTTAGAAAGTGCACCTACACCTAGTATTCCTGTTTCACTCAGGTTAAGAATTGGTGTGAAATATTCGATGCCACTCGTACCCATGTTGGTGATTGTGAATGTAGCACCTGACAGTTTAACATCATTTGTATTACCATCACGTACCGCTTCTGCTGAAGATTTAATCTCTTTAGCTAAAGCACCAATACTTTTAGTGTCTGCATTATTTATAACTGGTACCATTAACCCTTCGTCGAGTGACGTTGCCACACCTAAATGAACATCATCATATTCTGTAAGTTGACCATTTTCATATCGAGCATTCATTGCACCATAATCTTTAAGTGCTAAGACGATGGCTTTAGCTAGCAATGCTGTGACAGTCAATTTAGTATCTTGATTTGCATTCTCAAGTTCAGCTGATAGTTTGTTTTTGAAATCTAACAAACGGTCAGCATCCACTTTACGATGTAATGTGAGTTGTGCTGTTTCGCCCAAGCTTTGACGCATATTCTGTGCTATACGCTTACGCATTGGATTTAGTCCTTCACCGACATTAGCACTGTTAAATTTAGTGTTCTTATCCTCTTTAGATTGCATATCCTCATTTTTTGCTTCAATATCATATCCTTGCTCTTCTACACGTTGAATATCTAATTTTGTTATACGATTATTACCACCTGTACCTTGAATTCTAGTGATATCAAAGTTTTTATCCTCCGCCATCTTGCGTGCAAGTGGTGATATAAAGATACGTTTACCATTTTGGGGTTCAACATTATTAGACTTATTTGTATCTTCATCATGATTACTATCATCTTCATTTACAGAAGTTGTATCGCTCGTTTGTTGTTCTTCATTTTCTGAATGTGAGTTATTTTGTTCTTCGTTTTCAGATTCAGTCGTACTACTTGATTCAGTACTTTCGCCTTCGTCTCCAATAATACCAAGTACAGATTTAACTTCAGTTTCTTCTCCGGCTTGAACTTTAATTTCGAGTAATGTACCACTAGCTGGCGCTTCAACGTCTTGAGTCAATTTCTCAGAACTAATCGTACATATACTTTCACCTTGTTCAACCACATCTCCCTCTGCTTTAAACCACTCTTCGACTGTTCCTTCTTTCATTGTCATACCGAGTTTTGGCATAATAATATTTTCGCTCATCGTTCAACACCTCCTTGCCTATGAATTAACTTGTTTCAGGTCTTCAATTAGTTCAGATGCGACATCTAATACTTTATCTACGTTTGGTATATAGGCTTGTTCAAGGTTTGCTGCGAATGGAACTGGTGTATCCGGTGCAGTGACTTTCTTGATTGGTCCATCTAAATAATCAAAACCGATATCACCAATAACAGATGCAACATCTCCTGCTACATTACATTGTGGATTTGATTCATCAATTACAATTAAACGACCTGTCTTCTTCACTGATTCTAGAACTGTCTCTTCATCCCATGGTGACACAGAGCGTAAATCAATGACTTCAACTGAAACGTTATCTTCTTCTAATTTGTCTGCTGTTTCTTCAGCTACTGCCACCATTTTACCGATTGCTACAATTGTTAAATCATCACCTTCACGCGTCACTTTCGCTTTTCCAATTTCTATTGTATAGGGTTCTTCAGGTACATCACCTTTTTGTCCTAATAACGTTTTATCTTCTGAAAAGACTACTAAGTTATCATCTTGTACTGCTGCCATTAATAAACCTTTAGCATCGTAAGGATTAGAAGGAACGACTACTTTTACACCAGGTATTGCTGCAAACATGTTATACAATGATTGAGAATGTTGTGCCGCTGCGCCTGCACCAGCGCCATGAACTGTACGTACAACTAATGGAATTTTAGCTTTACCACCAAACATGTAACGCATTTTTGCACCTTGGTTCAAAATAGGATCTAAACCGAATCCAATAAAGTCATTGAACATTAATTCTGCAATAGGACGCATACCGGTAGCTGCTGCACCTACAGCAGAGCTGAGTGTAATATGCTCTGCGATTGGTGTGTCAATAACACGATCTCGACTATATTTTTTCGCAAGTCCTTTAGTTACACCAAAAACGCCACCAAATGTATCGTCATCTTTAATATGTTCTACACCTGCACCACCTGAAACGTCCGTACCAATGAGAATAACATTATCATCTTGTTCCATTGATTGATCGATTGCTTCGTTAATTGCACCCATAAATGTTAACTTGCGTTCTTCACTCATAGTTATGACCTCCTTTTAGGCAAATACATCTTCGTGTAATGAATCTACATCTGGTAATTCACTTTCATCTGCATATTTTACTGCATCTTCTACTGCTTGTTCAGCTGCTCGTTCAATTTCATTTAATTCTTCTTCTGTTAACCAACCTTCTTCAAGTGCTTGACGTTTAAAGTCTTCTGTTGCGTTTTTGTCCGCATTACGATCATTTGGTGATTTAACTTTTTGTTCGTCCCCTTCAAAATGACCATATTTACGATACGTGTCACACTCAATTAGCGTAGGGCCTTCACCATTTTTTGCTCGTTCTACAGCTTCTTGCGCTGCTTTATAAACTTCAACGACATCCATGCCATCCACTCTGACACCTGGCATGTTATAAGCTGAAGCACGCTCTGCAATTGTTTCTGAAGCACTGGCATAATCATGTGTTGTACCTTCACCGAATTGGTTGTTTTCACAAACAAAGATAACTGGAAGGTTTAAGATTGAGGCAAAGTTAAGGCCCTCATGGAAATTACCTTCATTGGCTGCACCATCACCAAAGAAACATACAGCAACATTCTTTTTACCTTGATTTCGAATAGAAATACCTGCACCAGTAGCAAGTCCGAAGCCACCACTTACGATACCATTAGCACCGAGCATTCCTTTATCTATTTCTGCAACGTGCATGGAACCACCTTTACCATGACCAAGTCCATCACGTTTACCCATTATCTCCGCCATCATGCCATTAAGGTCACATCCTTTGGCAATTGCATGTCCGTGTCCGCGGTGTGTACTTGTAATATAGTCGTCGTCTTCAAGTTGTGACATTACACCAGTTGCTACAGCTTCTTCGCCTACGTATAAGTGAACAAAACCAGGAATCTTACCGTCACTAAAGATTTTATGCACCTTTTCTTCAAAATATCGAATTTCATTCATCGTTTTATAAATCCAACGTGCTTGTTCTTTTTCCATCGTTAGTTCCTCCTATCATTCATTGATTTGTTCTGTTATCACATATGAATGGCTTTTCCAAAGTATGCATCCGCGCTCTCGCCAATTGCTTCGGATAGAGAAGGATGTGGTTGAATGATGTTAGATAACTCATTCATTGTACCTTCTGAAGCTTTGACACCTAATATTTCACTGATTAAATCTGTAGCATGTGGACCAACAATAAAAGCACCCAAAACCTCTCCATATGCTTTATCAGTCACAATTTTAATAAAGCCTTGTGCTTCTCCTTTTACGAGTGCCTTTGCATTTCCTTGAAAAGAAGATTGTGTAACAGATACGTCATAACCCGCTTCTTTAGCTTGAGACTCAGATAAACCAACTGATGCTGCTTCAAGACGAGTATAAATACAACGTGTAATATTGTTTGGAGATACTGGCGTTGGTTTTAATCCAGCCAAAGTTTCAACAACATGTAATCCATGTGCACTCGCTGAATGTGCAAGTTGATAACCCTTAACAAGGTCTCCAATAGCATATACATGATTAATTGTTGTTTGATAATGTTCATCGACTTGTACAAATTTACCATCCATATCGATATCTAGATCTTCAGCTACCTTGATGTTCGGTTGTCGACCAGTTGCCACTAATAAAGTATCAAATGACACATCTTCATGATTATCCAAAATCACTTTAGAGGTTGTTACTTTAGATATCTTTGCGCCTGTTAAAATTCTTATACTTTGATTCTTCAAATGGTCCTTTAACAGTTCACGTACTTCTTCAATCTCGGTGAGAAGAATATCTTCATTAACTTCAATCATTGTAACCTCGACTCCTAAGTCAGCCATTGAGGATGCTAACTCAGTAGCGATAACACCGCCACCAATAATTGCGAGTTGTTTAGGCAACGTTTCTATATCAAAAAATGTGTCTGTCGTTTCATACTTTATGTCATTTAATCCCTCAATAGGTGGAATAAAAGGTTTACTACCAGTTGCTAGAATAATATCTTTCGCTTGATATGTTTGATTATTAACTTTAACTTCTAAATCTTTTGTTACAGTAGCTTCACCCTTAATGAAAGTAACTTTGTTTTTCTTTAATAATTGCTTCACACCACCTGTGAGCGTGCTAACAATGTGTTGTTTACGTTGCACTAATTTAGAGAAATTCACTTTCATCGCTTGTGTCTCAATTCCCCAATCATTAGCCTTACGTATATCATGTGCTTTCGTTCCATGTTCGAGTAGTGTTTTAGAAGGTATGCAACCTACGTTTAAACAAGTCCCCCCTGCGTTTGTTTTCTCTACAATTCCAACCTTTTGACCTAATTGTGCAGCGCGAATAGCGGCAACATATCCACCAGGTCCTGCACCAACCACAATCAAATCATATGAGTCCGTCATCACTATCACCCACTTCCGTAAGATCATATCGTTGTGCATCCCAAAACATACTGTAAAAACATAGAAATGAGATATGCTATATTCTTAATGTAAGCGTTTTCTCATTTCTTTAAGTACATTTTATACTCATGAGTTTGAATTTTCAAATAATTGTAAAATTAAATTTTTATATACTTATTTCTATTATTTCATATAAGTTTTATAAGATTTGGAAGATTATCTTGCTACTCACTCAAATAAAAAACCCTCTAACCAAGTTGGCTAGAGGGTTGTATTACGGTTGTAATTTCATTATTGCGCCAAAGTTTTGTTGTGCGTTTGTGAATGTAATAAATGCAATGAGTTCAACAATTTCTTCTGTTGTTAAACTGTCTTTAAGTACGTTAATAATATTGTCCGGAATTTGGTCACCCATCTTAATAAACACTTCTGTAAATCCTATGCAAACGGACGATTTTTCATCTTTAAGACTGCCGGTAGGTTGCCCTTTAGCTTTACAGTACTGACAACCGTTCTTTTGCGCTAACATTCTTCTTAACTCTTCTTTTAATTCTTTGTTAAGTGCGCCGTCATTTTCTAACACATCACTTAGCTGTGTCCATGATTGCATTAATTCTTCTTGATGACCTAATAATTTTTGAAAAGGTGTATTACCATTGTTCGAAGACTCTATAATCGACATTTGTTATCTCCTTTTTAAACTAATGCGTCTTTAATCTTTTGCAGTCCTTTTATCATGATTTCACGTGGAACAGCGATGTTTATTCTGATATGTCCTTCTGCGTTATGAACGAATTGTTCTTGTCCTTCAATGATAACGCCGGCGTGTTTGATGAAATATTTAGCGATTGGTTCATCTATGTGTTTTGCTTTAATGTAATAGCTTAGATCAACCCATGCGAGGTAGGTTGCTTCTGGAATTTTAAATTCTGCATGTGGCAGTTCTTGTTCTAAAAATTGTGCTAGGTATTTAAAGTTATCGTCTAGATAATCATTCATAGCAGCTAACCAGTCTTCGCCCTTTTCATAAGCTGCCTGTGTCGCAACGATACTTAATGGATTCTCAGAACTAAAGTGATGTAACTTCCATGTCTTTAATAATCTTCTATTCGGAATAATAAGGTTAGAGAACATTAAGCCTGCTATATTAAATACCTTACTTTGAGACATTGCGGTAACAATCTTATCGTAATCTGGCACTGCTTTAGCAAAAGGTACATGTGTTTGACCGTCACGTTTAATGTCGCAGTGAATTTCATCTGAGATGATCCATACGTCATTATCGACCATAATTTGTCCCAATTGCTTTAATTCATCTTCTGACCATACACGACCTGTTGGATTATGTGGATTAGCAAAGATACATACTTTAATATTTTCTGTTTCCACTTTTTGACGGACATCTTCAAAGTCGATTTCATAGTATCCATTATGATTAATCATAGGAGAATATACCGTCTTAATATTATTTTTATCACAAGCCATTTTAAAAGGACCGTAGCTTGGTGTAAAAATCAACGCTTTATCATCATCGTCACAAATATAGCTTACAAGTTCAATTAACCCTGCAACAATCCCATGAGAAAATACAAGGTGTTCTTGCGGAAATGTATAACCAAATCGTCGTTCTGTCCATGACATAAAAGCCTCATAATAATCTGTGCCAAATATGTTGGTATAACCTAGAATCTTTTTATCGAGTCTGTCTCTTATCGCATCTAACACAACTTCAGGTGTCGCGAAATCCATATCAGCTACCCACATGCGAATCAGTTCATCATGTTCTTCTAAATCTGAAGTATCTGCGTCTCCAAATAAATAGCCTTTATAACCTTCTACATTCATCGCATTAGTAGAACGACGATCTATGATCTCATCAAAATTGTACGTCACATGAATGCCTCCTAGAATCATTGTTTAATAAGTCTTATTGTAATACTTCCCATTTATGAATTCACTTTTTAAGATTTCCACTTCTAAATATAAAAAGTGGGAGAAAGACAAAGAATTCATATAAAATTCTGCCTCTCTCCCTATTCTAAAAATTTACGCAAGTCCATCAATAACGTAAGTCACACCTAGAATTGCAAATGTGATGGCTATCATCGTTGATACTAAAATCATCCCCATCATAGGGTTAAATAGTAAAATAATTCCTAATAGTAAGCCTAAAACGTTAACAATGATAGATAGTCCCTTCAAACGGCTTTGTTTTGAAATGGTCATTAGTCCAATAACTGAACTTACAATAAACCATGCGGCAAACATAAATATGAAGAAGGTTGAACTTGCCCCAACGTTAAATATCACAAGTAGTCCGAATATAATATCAATAATTCCTATGACAACAATTAAGCCTGAACCGCTACCGGCAAGCGCTCTCGCAGCACGGCGGAATAATAGTTGAATCACACCATTAATAAGAATAAACAAGCCAATAAGCCAAGTCAGTGTGTAGAAATTTTTAACAGGATAACTGAAAATGATAACTGCAACAATTAATAGTAACGTTCCCATAATTAAGCTTGACCATTTTAATTTTCCACTGTCTTGTGCCATTAAAATTCCTCCTCTCATTAAAAAATAGTCATTATATCAAGTATATTGAAGTTGCGTTGGACTAACAACGAATACATCTTACATCGTTTTACATGAAACATATTATACTTAATTCACGACCTCTTCAGTTTCTTACTTTTCCGAAAAGGGTAAACTGAACGTAGTATAAAATTAGGAGGCGTATCAATGAATACAAAAAGAGCATTAGTTGTAGTAACAAGTGTAACGAAATATCCTGATATGAATCGTCCAACTGGATTATGGTTTGGTGAGGTTGTTCATTTCGCGGATGTCTTATATAAAAATGGTTATAAAGTACATTATATTAGTCCAGAAGGTGGATATACTGCCATTGACCCTCAAAGTTTACAAGAAGATATGATGACAGATTTAGATTGGAAATATTATCAGAATAAAGACTTTATGACACGTCTTGGTCATACAGTTACACCTGACGCAGTTAAAGCTGAAAATTATGATGTCATTTATTTCGCTGGCGGTCACGGTACAATTTGGGACTTCAAAGATAATGAAGATTTACAAAAGCTAACTCAAGAAATTTATGAAAATAACGATGTTGTTGCTTCTGTTTGCCACGGTGCAATTGGCCTATTAAATGTAAAAGATGCTGAAGGTAAACATATTATCGATGGCAAAACGGTTACTGGCTTCTCAAATAGTGAAGAACAAGCAGCGGGCTTAGCCGACGTTGTTCCTTACCTTACTGAAGATGAACTTAAAAATCGTGGTGCAAACTATGAACAAGGTGATAACTGGACTGAGTTTGCAGTCGCTGATGGTCGCATTATTACTGGCCAAAATCCACAATCTGGTAAAGCCGTAACAGAAAAATTCTTAGAATCACAAAAGTAAAATCATAGACTACCCGCATAGTAAAATTTACAAAGATGCCTACATGATTTGGAACAATAATGCTTTGATTCCAATATGTAGGTATCTTTATTTATCTATATTAAATTACAGCATATTCACTTTTAACATATCAATGACACCGCTAGACGCACCAGGGAAAGCAAAGATTAATTGATTTAAATCTTGTGCTGTCATGCGTTGATTAATAATAAATACGAGTAAATTTATTAAATCAGCTGCATCGACGCCATAAATATCTGCGCCAACAAGTCGTTTCTCTTCATCTAATACGGCATACATTTCTGCATCCGTTTCATTTTTATATTCAAATACCATTTGTTTACCAAACGGAATATGTTTAACTGTGTAACGTTCACTTTGCTCAGCTTCTTGAACACTAACACCAATTTGAGAAAGACGTGGTAACGAGTACAATACTGAAGGAATCGCTGGGTATTGTATTTCATCTTGCGTCATTCCTAAAATGTGAGCCGCTATATAATTTGATTCAAATGTCGCTGTTGGCGTTAATTTAGGTATAGCTTTATCTAAGACATCGCCACTTGCATAAATGTTGCTCACATTTGTTCTTAAATGATCATCTACTGAAATACCTTTCTTACTATATTCTATACCTATTTGTTCTAATCCAATACCTTCTACATTTGGATTTCTACCTGTAGCATCTAAGACATAATCTGTTTCAATCGTTAAGCCAGATTCAGTTGTAACTTTGTATCCATCGCCTGCTGTTTCTACTTTTTGCGTCTCTTCATTAAAGTTGAAATGTACGCCTTCGTCTTCTAATTTTTTAATAAGTTGTGTTACGTGCGTTTGATTAAAACCTTTAAGTGGTTTATCAGAGTGGTGAATCATAGTCACTTCTACGCCTGATTTGATCATTATTGATGCAAATTCCACACTTATTATACCGACACCTATAAATGTCATACGTTTTGGAAGTTCATCCATAGATAAGAAGTCACGACTATCATGAGTTAATTCTTTACCTTCAATATCCAATTTATTACTATGTTGACCTGTCGCAATGACGATATTTTCAGTTTGTAATTCCTCATCGTTCACTGTCACTGTGTGCTCATCTTTAATTACACCAGCCCCCATATAAACATCGATACCTTGTTGCTCAAACATGCCTTTTAACATACCATTCATTGGATTAATCACTTGCTTTTTATAATCCATTAAATTTTCCCAGTTCACATGCAAGTCTTGAGATTGAATAATACCGTTATATTGTGCTGATTCTTCTAACACTTCGTAAGGTCCTTCAAGTAAGATTTTAGCGTTACAACCATAATTTGTACATGTACCTGCAATCGTATCTTTTTCAATAATGGCAACATCTTTACCTGCATGTTTAAGTGTTAGTGCTGCATGCCATGCTGCGTGTCCGCTTCCTATAAATACAACATCGTATTGTTTCATTTAACTCATCCTTTTTTTATTTATTCGTGAGTGCTTTTAAGGACTGTTCTAAATTGCTTAAGACTGCTTTCGTTTCGTTATATTGAGTTTCATCAAATTTTGGAGGTAAACATTGTGCGACTGCCTCAAAGACTGCTTCTTGTTGCTCATGCCCCTTTTGCGTTAAAGAGACGACTAATTGACGTTTATCTGCCTCTGAACGTTGTCGTTTAACCCACCCTGACTGCTCTAATCTCTTTAAAAGTGGGGTCAATGTATTACTTGATAAATCTAACTGTTTACCTACTTCATGTAAGGGTTGATTATCGTGTTCCCATAAAGCGAGTAAAACCAAATACTGAGAATACGTTAATCCAAATGGTTTCAATTGTTGTTCATAAAATTTCGCGAATAAACGACTCACATTATAAGCAGAAAAACAAAGTTGATTTGCGAGTTTCATATCTTCGTTATTCATGGCATCACCTCTTTTCAATCGTGTACGATTAATTAAAGCTTAAACAATCGCGCACGATTAATCAAACAATCTGTTTAAACAGACATAAAATAACCTCCATACCTTTAAATGGTAGGAGGCTATGGGGTAATACATATTTATCTTAACTTTAAGCTATAATAAAGCATATTTTAAATTTATTATTTATCTAAGAAACCGTTTGGGTACACCATTACTTTCAAGGCATCACCTTTACTTGTACGTGTTAATTCCATGGCTTCTTTCGTATCATTTAATTCGAATTGATGTGTGAATAATGAATCAATATCAGCATCTGTTGTACTTAAAATTTGAATGCCTTGTGGGTACGTATTCGCGTATCTGAAGACACCCACAATATTAATTTCATGGTTCGCAATAAATGGCACATTGATTTCGTTCATATCTTCTTGAGGTAAACCAACAATAGCTAAAGTACCGCCATCTTTTAATGAATTTAATGCGCTTCTTAAGGCGATCGGGTTACCTGCTGTTTCGATTGCATAGTTAACACCTTGACCGTCTGTTAATTCTTTAATGCGTTCAACGACGTCTTCATTTTTAATATTTATTGCTGTTGTTGCCCCTAAACGTTTAGCCGCTTCTAAACGATTATCTTCTAAGTCTGAAACGATAATGTTTGTTGCGCCATAGGCTTTAGCAGCTACAACTGCCATTAAACCAACTGGACCCATACCCATAATCACAACAGTTGATCCTGGTTTAATATCCGCACGCTTACATGCTTGTAAACCTACTGAGAATGGTTCAACAAGGGTTGCTTGTTCATAAGTCACTGAGTCTGGTAAATGATAAAGGAAGTCTGCCGGATGGCTTATGTATTCACAGAACGCACCATCGTATGGTGGTGTCGCCATAAATTCCATATGTGGACATAAATTATATTGTCCAGATTTACAATATTCACATTCACGGCAAGGTTCACCTGGTTCGATAGCAACACGATCTCCTACTTTAAAGTCTGTTACTTCATCCCCAACTTGTGCTACCATACCAGCACATTCATGTCCTAATACGATTGGTTTTTCGACTACGAATTCACCAACACGACCATGTGCATAATAGTGAACGTCAGAACCACAAACACCTACTACCATCATCTTGATTAAGACATCTTTAGGTCCTACTTTTGGCATATCTCTTTCGACAATTTCAATATCATAAGGTTCATGCATTAATGCAACGTTCATTTTCTCCGGAATAGTTTCACTCATAAATAACATCCTCCTAAGTTTATGTATCTTTTATTATTCTTTCACTGAAAAAGATGTATGTAAACGATTTCATAAAATTTATATAGTAATTTTAAACAAAAATAATGAATTCACAAGAATTTTTCGATAAAAAATACGCTTCCCTAAAAAGAGAAGCGCACATCATCTACTACATATTACCTATTGATAAATATTTCGTTTCTAAGTATGGTTCGATGCCTTCTGTACCACCTTCACGACCATAACCACTTTCTTTCATACCGCCAAATGGTGCGTGAGCTGCTGATGGACCGCCATCATTCCAACCAATGACACCATA
Source organism: Staphylococcus sp. GW821-FHT11H10 (assembly GCF_058807855.1). Taxonomy (NCBI): domain Bacteria; kingdom Bacillati; phylum Bacillota; class Bacilli; order Caryophanales; family Staphylococcaceae; genus Staphylococcus; species Staphylococcus sp. GW821-FHT11H10. Next base: position 109,582 of record NZ_JBXARC010000003.1, read on the forward strand.
ATCAAGTGAGTTATATAGATGGAAGCCAGTACGATAATCATTTGTGAAGAAGTAAGCAGCTAAACCAAATTGTGTATCATTCGCCATTTGAATGGCATCTTCTAGATCTGAGTATGTTGCAATCGGTACGATAGGTCCAAATGTTTCTTCTTGCATTGCAAGCATATCTTGATTCGCATTTGAAACGACGACAGGTTTTAAGAAATTGCCGCCCATTTCTTGTGCTTCGTCTAATGAGCGTGATAATTTAGCGCCCTTAGATTCTGCATCTTTCAATTGATTAACCACTTTCTTCACGCCATCTTCGTTAATCAATGGTCCAATAGTCACGTCTTCATCCATACCATTTCCGACTTTTAATTCATGGACTTTTTGCGTTAATTGTTGAACAAATTCTGCTTCAACCGCTTCGTGAACGTAAACTCGGTTCGCACAAATACAAGTTTGTCCTGCATTACGGAATTTTGAGGCAATTGTTTGATCTACGGCATATTCAATATCCGCATCTTCGTGAACGATTAATGGCGCTAGCCCACCTAGTTCCATTGTGACATTTTCAACTGATTCAGCAGCTTGTGCGATAAGTTTCTTGCCGACATTTGTTGAACCAGTAAATGTAACTTTCTGCATTACAGGATGTTTTGTGAATAATTCACCTGCATCTTTACCAGGCATAATGACATATTGAACGGCATCTTCTGGGATTCCCGCTTCATGCGCCAATTCAATGAGACGAATAGTAGTTAATGGTGTTTGCGTCGCAGGTTTACATACAATCGTACAACCTGCAGCTAATGCTGGCGCAATCTTACGCGTAATCATTGCGGCTGGGAAGTTCCATGGTGTTATTGCTCCCACTACGCCTACTGGGAATTTTTTCACAATAATATTTTTATTAGGTGTATTAGCTGGAATTGTACGTCCGTAAATACGTTTAGCTTCTTCGGCATACCAAGAAACATATGAATTCGCATAATCCACTTCACCTTGTGCCTCTTTTAAAGGTTTACCACCCTCTTTAGTAATCAGTTCTGCCAATTCATCTTTATGTTCATTAATTAAAGAGAACCATTTATACAACTTATCTGCACGTTCATGTGCATCTACTTCTCTCCAAGATTTAAACGCTTTATGCGCTTTCTCAATTTGTTGTTTGGCTGTTGTTTCACTTGTATATTCTAATGTTTCAATTACTTCGTTCGTCGCTGGATTTAAGACTTCTAATGATGCCATATTCATCCACCCCTTTTAGAATTATTGATATAAGTATATACCCGTAGAAATAGATTATCTATCAAACCGTTTTCTATCACTACTAGTTTCACTTTCCTGATATCTACTTTACTTGATAAAATATGTAGACTACATATAACAATTAATATGAGGAGTTTTTTATGAATAAAAAGATATTTGTCATAGGATCTGGTTTAAGTGGTTTAGTTGCATCGACAGAACTATTAAAGAAAGGCTATCACGTAACGATGTTAGATCAAGAACCTCGTCAAGCGATTGGTGGTCAAGCTTATTGGTCATTCGGCGGGCTATTTCTAGTTAACTCAAAGATTCAACAACGCCTAGGCGTTAAGGATTCATACGAACTTGCACTGAATGATTGGTTAGGATCTGCACAATTTGACCGTCCAGATGATGAGGACTATTGGGCGAAACAATGGGCTGAAGCGTACGTGCGATTTGCCACTTTTGAAAAGGAAAACTATCTAAAAGAGATGGGCGTTCGCTTAACACCTATCTTAGGTTGGGCTGAACGTGGTGGCGCATCAGCTTCTGGTCATGGCAACTCTGTACCACGTTTCCATATTACTTGGGGGACAGGTCCTGGATTAGTGGAACCCTTTAGTCGTTTCGTACTTGAAAAAGAACAAGAAGGTCAATTTAAATTCTTGCCACGTCACCAAGTGACTGACATTGGCATCGAACATAATCAAGTCACTCACATTTCTGGCATCATTTTAGAGCCAAGTGACGTTGAACGCGGAGAGAAATCATCTCGTACCGTAATAGATACGTTCCACTACGAGGTCGATGAATTGCTAATTACCTCTGGCGGCATTGGTGCCAACATGCCACTTATTCGAAAATATTGGCCTAAACGTTTAGGCAATCCTCCAAAGACAATGATACAAGGTGTGCCTGATTCAACTGACGGCCACTTGATTCAAGTTACAGAAGATGCCGGTGCCAATATCGTTAATAAAGATCGCATGTGGCATTATACTGAAGGCATTCAAAACCATAGTCCAATTTGGTCTAATCATGGTATTCGTATCATTCCTGGTCCATCATTAATGTGGTTCGATGCGACAGGTAAACGTATGGCTGCACCAGATTACCCTGGATTTGATACATTGCATACGCTAGAGACAATTATGAAGACAGGTTACGATTATTCATGGTTTATTTTAACCGAAGATATCATTAAGAAAGAATTTGTACTTTCTGGCTCTGAACAGAATCCAGATTTAACTGACAAAGATATCAAATTATTACTTCAAGAACGATTAGGTAGTAAGGCAACGTCTCCAGTAGAAGCCTTTATGGATAAGGGACCTGACTTCATACTTGCCGATGATTTAGGCATGCTAGTTCGAAAAATGAATGACTTGGCAGGTAATGACTTACTTAACTATGAAACAATCAAACATGAAATTAAAGCTCGCGACTTACAAATTGATAATCCATTTACTAAAGATCCACAAGTCGCATTTATCAATAATGCACGTCAATTCTTAGGTAATAAACTCGTTCGTACTGCTAAACCTCATAAAATATTAAGTGGAAGAAACGGACGTTTAATAGCCGTAAAATTAAATATTATTAGTCGTAAAACGCTCGGTGGTATTCAAACGAATCTCGATGGGCAAGCACTTAATCCAAGCATGCAACCGATTCAAGGACTATACGCCGCTGGAGAAGCATCTGGTTTTGGTGGTGGCGGTGTTCATGGATATCGTGCATTAGAAGGTACTTTCCTAGGTGGTTGTATCTTTAGTGGTATTCGTGCAGCTGAAGGCATCCACCATCATATACAGTGAATTTCATAAATATACACTTCTAAAATAAAGTATTTTCAAAATGTATATCCCACCACTTTTTATGCATTTTGTTGTAAAATTATATCAAATATTATTTTTTTCAAGTAATAGTTATCAATTTTACAATTTTTTGCAAAAGAAGGTGATGGTATGCCTCGCGATAGCTTGAAATCTTTGAAAAATAAAACTGTAACCGTCATAGGTCGAATTGAACATATTACTATAACACCTAAAGTGAAAATTCCAAACAAGCCTATTTTCTCAAAAATTTTATTAATAGATGTTAATATTGGCGGTCAGTATTTCGATCACGTTTGGGTTTATGCATCAAAGAGATACTTTCATAACCAAGAACCCTTTTTACAACAAGTTGTAAAGTTTAAGTCTAAAGTAACGCCTTATGTTAAACATGGCCAACGTGGTTACGTCGAAGATTATGGTATTGATTATGTCAAAAGCTTAAGCATACTGCCTAATACGTCAATGGAAGAATATGACGAAAGATATTATGATGATATTACTGTAGACTTTTTCTTAACGAATTAAAAGCACATTGCAAAGCTTGATTAACTATCAAGTGCAATGTGCTTTTGTTATTTTATTTTACTTTTAAACCACGATAACGGTTCAATGTTCCGATAAATTCTTGCTTACGAGGAAGCGCTAAATTACCAGGATGTCCATCAAAGTTAGATATCGCTTCGATGCCTTCTTCGTCAATTAAGTCGTACATTTGATTCGTTGCCTCAATAAGACTCTTATGATTATCTATAAGGTGATGTCTAAAGTAATTCATCATAACGGTCAACGCATTGGTTTGACTGTCATCTACTAATTGTTCTAAACCAGATATATCTATTGCATCTTTGCCGTACATCACTGTGTGCAGCCCTTTGGCTTTCATTCGATCGTCTTTTCCTTTTTTAGAGAATGAAGCATTTAAAGGCACACGAGATGGAATCGCACCAAATTGCGTATTTGCCTGTAGGTCACGCTGATATCCATCTGATTGTGCAATGTCTTTCGCCTCAGCAGTCACATCTTTCAAATGATACTCATCCATCATCATGACTTGATCAGCCACGTCAAAATAATCACCAGACCCACCAACAATTAGAATAGTTGAAACTTGATGCGCTTCAAAAAGTGGTCTCACTTTATTAGAAAATGGTGTTATAGGTTCTTTATCAGGCGCAATTAACTTTTGCATACGACCATCACGAATCATAAAGTTCGTCGCCGATGTATCTTCATCAATAAGTAGCGTTGACGTTTGTGCTTCTAATGCTTCCATGACATTAGCTGCTTGTGATGTGCTGCCACTCGCATTGTCAGTTGAAAAGTGCGTTGTATCTTTCTTGCCAGGTAAGTTATCTATAAATGGACTAATGTTAACATTTTGAATTCCACGTCCATCTTCAGCTCGTATCTTCATAGCGTCATGACGTGTAATAACAAATTCACGACCATCATTTGGAATATGATCATAGACACTACGTTCAAGCGCTTCTAATAGGGTCGATTTACCATGATAACCACCACCAACGATCAATGTTATGCCTTCAGGAATAGACATCCCTGTGACTGCCCGACCACTTGGTAAATTGAATGTTGTTTCGAAAGCTTGTGGGCTCGTAAATTGAATGGCACCTTTCATTGGCTCATCGGATACACCGCTTTTTCGTGGTAAAATGGCGTTGTTTGCGACAAAAGCGACTAAGTGTTGTTGTTCAAGTTGATTTCTAATATACGTTTGGTCTAATTTTAAGGTTACTTGATGTTGAAGTGCTTGTTGATCAATATTTTGATACATGATGGCTTGATCTACTATCTTTGGTAAGCCATTTATAAGTGTATGGGCCGCAGCTTTTCCAAGAATCTTACGTCCTGCTGCTGGCATACCAACTTCAATGCGCACTTCAATTTCTTTATCATTAATTACGACTGATGTACGTTCTAACATTTCTTGACCACAATGGTCGATGAAAATTTTACCGTTTTTACCTGAACTTTTAACAGTACGATTAAATGCCGTAGCTTGATGGCCAAATGCTCTAGTTAAGAAATCTGATACTGCAATACGTTTATCTTTCTCATCTAATAAATCACTTGGAATTTTAGCGACATCACGTTGAATGATTAGACGCATTTTTGAAGGTGGCGCAAAAGGATCCACCTGTACATGATCTATTGCTAAGTGAAATTGATCAAAAGCATATATACCTTTCGTTCGTTTATACGCTCCATATTTTTGCCCATCTAACGATTTTAATGTCTTTTCAAGATCTATTGAGCGCTTCATCATTATTCCTCCGTTCAGTATGTGTCTATTCACATTTTACCCAACCTAACCGGCACGCATAACTTCATTCAAGAAATTCTTGATTTGAATATAAAAAATGCATCTCAAACATTGGATTTTCATCCTACAGTTGAGATGCATATCATCGAATTATTAAAACTTCTAAAAAAATTCTTTTCACTAATAATGAAAAGTTGCAAAGACTCATCTTACACTTTTCCAAATATAATTATAATGCAGTGTAACCACCATCAATTGTAAATACGCTACCTTGTGCGAATGATGAAGCGTCAGATGCAAGGTATACAACAATGCCACCTAATTCTTCTGGTTCACCTGGACGACCCATTGGTGTCGCACCCATCCAATAATCGATCATTTCACCACCAGTATTAAACATTGGTTCAGTTAATGCTGTTTTCATGTAGCCTGGTGCAATTGTGTTTACTTTGATGCCATATTTTGACCATTCCATTGCTAAACTTTTCGTTAACATGATAACGCCTGCTTTAGATGCATTGTAAGATGCTTGTTCTTGTGGTTTATTGGCAATTAGTCCTGACATTGATGATGTATTAATGATTGAACCATAACCTTGTTTTATCATTTGACGTCCTACTGCTTGTGCTACTAAGAAGACACCATTTAAGTTTAAGTTAATTACTTTTAACCAGTTTTCGTAAGAGACGTCTTCTGCTTTTTCATTAATTGTCATACCAGCATTATTTACTAAGATATCAACTTTACCGTACTCATTCACGACGTCGTCTACCATTTTGCTAACATCTTCTGGATTTGTAACATCTACTTTTAATGCTGTCGTTTTAACGCCTTCATTATCTGCAATTGCTTTTGCTGTTTCTTGAGCTAAATCTAATTTAATGTCTGCAATAACAATATCTGCACCTGCTTGTGCTAATGCTTCTGCCATAGCTTTACCTAGTCCCATGGCACCGCCTGTTACGATTGCTACTTTACCGTTTACTTTAAATTGTTCAATAATGTTTGTCATTTTTATCATCCTTTTTAATTTGATTGTGTATTAACTGTTGTTTTTACTTGTCTTCCAGGCTGTTGTACTTTCATAAAGAATGTAAGAACAAAGCCTAATACATAAATCACTGCATATGCCCAAATCGTTACTTCAGCTGAGGCGAATATAAGCATGACACTTGCAAGTCCATAACCTAGGAAATTACTTAGACCAGCTGCTAAGTTATGTACGGACACTGCCGCCCCTTTATGTTCAGGTACTAACGTTGGGAAGATGGCTGACATTGGAACGAATGCAGCAACAGCGAAGCCGAACATCAGTGCAATTAAAGTTGTCACGAATATATTAGGTCCACTCCATGCAGGGAAATAATAGAACGCTAACGTAGAAACGGCCATACCAATACAGCCAAACCAGCGTACTTGGCGTACCCAACCAATTTTATCTCCCATAATACCCCAGAATAAATTAGTGAAGATTGTAATAATATACATTAAGCCCCAAACACGTAACCATTCTGACGTAGTGAATCCGAAATCTGCCGTATAAACGTGTGGTAAGAATACAACCAATCCGAATAATGACAGTTGGTTGATGATTCTTACGACAAAGGCAACTGCAACGTTCTTATTCTTAAGAATTGTGATACCTCTGCCAAATTCTCTTAACATTTCTTTCTTAGTCATGCTTTGTGCTTCGACATCTTCGCCTTTTTTATCTTTAACTAAGAACATTGCGATTAATCCACCAATTAAGATGAAGATTAATGATGACCATAAAGTACCCATTTCACCAATGATTGGAATTGAAAAGCTTGGTAAATATGAACCTAGTACTCCAATACCGATTGAATACATTGCCCAGAACCAACCCATTGCTGAAGCTAGTTTATAACTTGGTGAAGAATATGTAATCCATACGACAAAGCTATAAATAAACATTGGATATGCTAAACCACGAATACCATACATAATCATCATCATGGCATAGTTTTGTTGTTCTAGACCAAAGACTAAAAATCCAACATGGAAGATCATCCAAATAATAAACGCGAATGTCATCACACGTCTTGGACTGAAAATCTCAGCCATCACACCTGATAACCATGAAGCGATAGCTACGACTAAACCGTAAACGGTTAAGACATTGCCGGCCTCAGAATTATCAAAGCCAAGACTCATAATATATTTAGATAAAAATGCTTGCTCCATACCGTCTCCGGTCATAAAGATCGCTACGGCAATGTATCCCCATATTAATACCATAGGCAATCCTAGAAATTGACGTTCTCGTTTTTCTATCTCGTTCGCCATTTTAATCCCACTTTCTACCTTTGTTTTATTCATTATTTTTGTTCTGAATTAAATTGTTCATGTGCAAGACGTTCAAGTGGAATGCCTTGTTTAAAACGTTCTGTATATTGCTCAAAGCTTGCAACTTCATCTTTAGTTGGTTCGATTGTCATTGATTCTGTTCCTTTAAACGCAAAGTCATTCAAATATGTTGCTAAATTTGATGTCTTTGTTTCAATCATATATCTCGCCAATACTGCGATACCCCATGCGCCACCTTCACTTGCAGTTTGCATAACACGAACAGGACTGTCTAAAGCAGCTGCTAAGAATGATTGCGCAACTTTTTCAGTTTTAAAGATGCCACCATGACCAAACATTGAATCAATATGAATATTTTCTCTTTCTTTTAATAAATCAATTCCAATCTTCAACGTACTGAAAGCACTGTAAATATGTGTTTTCATTAAGTTAGCTAAGTTAAAGTTACTGTCTACTGATCGTACAAGCATTGGATAACCATGTTGTACATCTGTGATAAATTCACCAGAAATATAACCATATGACAATAACTTACCTAAATCTTCGTCACCTTTTAAGGCACGTTCAAATAATTTGGTGAACAATTCACCTTTATCGTATTTAACTCCCATTGTTTCAAATACTTCTCCAAACAAATCGACCCAAGCGTTTATATCTGATGTACAGTTATTCGCATGAATCATTGCTACTTCATAACCGTCTGGTGTTGTAACAATATCTACCTCTGGATAGACATCTTTGATTGGCTTTTCAAGGACAATCATCGAGAAGATACTTGTACCTGCTGAAATATTACCAGTTCTTGGTGCAACACTATTTGTAGCTACCATACCTGTAGCTGCATCCGCTTCAGGTGCACATAATGGACATCCGGCTTGTAGCTCACCGTTTGGATCAACTAATTTCGCACCCGTTTCAGTAAGACGTCCGGCATACTCCCCTGCTACAACTACTTTAGGTAAGATATCTCTAACATCTTGTGTGTAACCCTTTTCAGAAAACTTCTTATTAAAGCGTTGAATAATATCGTCACGATAGTCCTGTGTTTCACTATCAATTGGGAACATACCTGACGCATCTCCGATACCTAATACTTTCTCATCAGTTAGATACCAATGTATGTATCCGGCAAGTGTCGTCATATAACGTACTTTCTCAACATGTGCTTCTTGATCCAATGCAGATTGATAAAGTTGTGCGATACTCCAACGTTCAGGAATATTTACTTGGAAATCTTCTCTTAAGATTTCAGCTGCTTTATTAGCATTGTTATTACGCCACGTTCTAAATGGAATGAGTAAATCGTCATTGTCATCAAACGGTAAATAGCCATGCATCATACCACTAATACCTAAAGAAGCAAGTTGTTTCACGGTTGCATCGTATTTATCTTTTAACTCTTGAGTCATTGCGCCATATGCTTTTTGAATGCCTACCCATGCATCGTTCATCGAATACGTCCAATAACCATTACGGTAACTGTTCTCCCATTCGAATGAACCTGTTGCGAGGGTTTGACATTGGTCATCAATCGCAATTGCTTTAATACGCGTTGAACCGAACTCAATACCCACTGTTAAATGACCATCTTCAATAAATTGTTTGATTTGTGTATTATCCATCGTTTCACCTTACTTTTTATTATGAAAACGTTATCATAGACTAATCCTAGCATATGTATTTTTCATGAAACAAGAAAAAAGAAAGCGTTTTCTAAATTTGTAAGTAAAAAGACACCTTTACCTTCTATTTACAACAATGAAGATAAAGGTGTTTGCTTAAATGTATTATTCAATTATGTTTATTTTAAAATGTGATAGTCTCTCATACAGTCAACAGATGCTAGAATGGCTTCTTCTTGAGTGTAACTTGGCGTCCAACCTAAAACATTTCGTGCTTGCTGATTACTAACATTTCTATTCATTTCAAGTAATAACTTACCTTCTTGTGCTTCACTATTAAATCTAGCACCTAGCTTAATTGCGAAATCTGGAATGGTCTTAGTTGAAACTTTACTTGCTAATTCAGGGCGTTCTTTTTTAATTAATTGTGTGATTTCAGGCATAGAGATTTGTCCATCTGCAGTGGCGATATAACGTTTACCATTTGCTTCTGGCGTCTTCATTGCCAAAACATGTAATTGTGCAACGTCTCTGACATCTATGATATTCATTGGAATATTAGGGATACGTTTCATTTTGCCACTAGCAATATTTTCTACAAATTGAAAACTTAATGACATATGTTGATTTAATGATGGTCCAAGTATAGCAACAGGGTTGATTGTCGCAAACTCAATGTGATTTTCAGTAGCATTCACAAAGTCCCACGCTGCTCGTTCAGCAATTAATTTAGACTTCTCATAAACAGAAAATCCTTTTTCATTTGGATTAGTCCAATGTTCTTCTGTTGTCACACTAGATTTATCTTTATTACTAAATCCTACTGCGCCAAAGTTTGCAGTCATTATTACACGTTTCACATTCGTTTTCTCGGCAGCTCTCAAGATACGCTGAATACCTTCAACGGCTTGTTTATTAATCGATTGTTCATCAGTTACGCTAACACTACCCATCACTACAGACGATGCTACACTCATCACATAGGTGCAATCTTTCATAGCATCTTCCCAGTTATCATCTTTAGATAAATCCGCTTCAACAAATGCTAAATTTTACGTATCAATATTTTGTGCCTTTAATGTTTCTAAAATAGTATCTTTCTTAGATAACGAACGAATTGTTGCACGTACACTATAATCTTGCTTTAATAATTCCGCGACAATACGTAAACCTAAAAAACCTGTCCCTCCAGTTACTAAAACTTGTTCCTTCATGAAACTTCCTCCCCTATCTTTCTCTTGGTAGGTACAGATTATAGCAGTTTTATCATATTAGTTTGATGAATTACACTTGCTTTCGACAAAGTTCATTCTTAAGTTGTAGACGCTCAACTTTATAACTGTATTTACTACTCTTTTGATACGCCTTGGTCGGATAATGCAATCTTAATGTGCTCTAAATGATGACGCTCATGCCATGATAATTTCGCAAGTAATTCTGAAACCGGTACATTGCTACCATCTGATAGCTTGATAGAACGATTTAATTCACCTTCAGTAACATGATTTCCCATCTCTACAACGCGTTGGTTGAGTCCCTCTAAAATAGTAATTGAAACTTGCATAGGTAATTTAGAGTCTGGCAACTCTGCCCAACGTTCTTGATTAAACATGAACGCCGTTACGTCATCTTCAGTCAGTGCCATTTTCAATCTTTCATACAAATTAATCTGAGAATCTGCAATATGATGTACTAATTGTCTAACCGTCCAACTTCCTTCTCGATAACAACGTTCTAACTGCTCATCACTCAATTGATGAACCGTTTCCTTCAACTGATCACTATATGCTTCAATTTCACTCATCCATTGTTTCACATCAATTAATGTTGAATTTGTTGGCGCTTCAAATTCTCCTATTGGAAATCTTACATCCATTATAAATCCCCCTTAGCTATCTTTATCTATACCTTCTATATACCCTTATTAAGGATAAATAAAAAAGAAGCGAGTACAGAAATTAATCATTACATTAATTTCTATCCCACTTCCTCTGGAAATTTAAGATATCTATAATTTTCTCAAAATATTAAGCTAATAATAAAGGGCTTGAGAAAATAACTAAAAATACAATATTTAAAATTAACATTGTAATATTTATGGCTTTATTGCCTTTCAAGATGCCTAAGACATTTGCAATAATAGCTAATAACATCACAAACAATCCTGGAAGAAACCAGAACATGCTCGTAAACATGATAGAAACTACTAATAAAAATGATAATAAGCATAAAATACCTGAAACTAAATTAATACTATTTAAGTTCATAAGTTGCTCCTTTCAATTGGTGTTACACAGTATTATATACTAAAACTATTTTGAATTGAGCAAAATCTTTATAACAAAATCGACACATCTTTGTTATGTGTTGTTTTATAGATTTTTATAATCTTTTAAATAATTGATAAATTCAAGCATTTAAAGGGCTGGTTCCTATTTATTTAGAAACCCGCCTTTACATTGTTATGACAGCGTTTGTTAGACGTACTTCCTACTAACTTCAGACAAGCGTCAGTCTTACCTGTCAAGCCTTTAAACAAATTTCCAAGTGCTTCTTGAGAAATTTTTAATAACCAATTATAAGCGCAATCGACATCGCCACAGCACAAATAATTACCCATAATAGTATCAACTTCCACACAAATTTAATCCATTGAGTATAAGTAATTCGTCCAACAGCTAATGCTCCCATTAAGATTGCTGAAGTTGGGAATAAAATGTTACTGATTGAATCACCATATTGGAAAGCGAGTACCGTTAACTGACGATTAATATGCAGTAAATCTGATATTGGTACCATTAATGGCATTGTTGTTAATGCTTGACCCGATCCAGATGGTATAAAGAAATTAAGTAAGAACTGTAATATAAACATAGCAATAATAACAAATGAAGCTGGTATATCTGATAGCAATGTTGTCATGCCATGAACAATCGTATCGATGATTTTACCATTTTCCAAAATAACAACGATTCCTTTAGCGAATCCAACAATCATTGCGCCAAATAAAATGTTCTGCATTCCTTCAATTAATGCGTCAAATGTACCATTTAATCCAAGTCCGCTTACTAAACCTGCAACAATACCAGCAAGTAAGAAATTGGCGCTCATCTCATTAAACGTCCAATCGAATACAAATATGCCAAATACGTTAAATAGAATTGTAGCAACTATAATAAGTAAGCTAGCTGCTTGTCTCTTACTAAAGTGTTGATAAGTGATTTCTTGAATAATATGACCTTCTTCTTTTTCTAGCTCATACACAATACTTTTTGACTTATCTTTCTTCACTTTACGTGCATATAACATAACTGTAGAAATGGCTGCAGTTAAGATAAATAAATAGATAATTGTACGTAAACCCCAGCCTGAGAACATTGGTAGTTCAGCAACGGTTTGTGCCACACCAACTGTAAAGGGATTTAACATACCTCCACTGAAACCACTGGCAGCACCTAAAATAACCATTGCAGCACCTGTTAAGGCGTCGTAACCTAATGTTCGAGCGATTATAATGCCAATTGGAACAAAGATAATTGTTTCTTCTGCTAATCCAATTGTAAATCCTAATATAGAGAATATCGTCATCGTCAATGGAATCATTAGGAAATTGGCCTTCCCTAACATTCTCATTGCTTTGTTTACACCATTTTCGAAAGCACCCGTCTTATGAATAATGCCAAAGGCACCACCTACTAGGAATATATAGAATACGATTTCTCCGCCACTGATTAGTCCTTCAGGAATTGACCTGAATATTTCGAGGAAATTGACATTTGCCGATTCCACAGTATGGTATGTTCCTGAAACGACAAGTGTTTGATCACCTTTCTTTTCACGCGCATATTCACCAGCTGGAATAATGTAAGTTAATAACCAAGCTAGAAAAATAACAAACATTAATAAAGCATATGTATGAGGCGTCTTAAACTTAAATTTCTTATGCTTCTTTTCTTCCATAACTCATCAACACCTTAAATAAAATAGAATGTATATCATCAGATGATTATATACATCATACCCTATTTATCAGCTGATATACGATTACAATTTAAATTACATTTATTATTTTCGTCATTTCAGCGCTGGTTAGACCTATAAATACTTACAATTAAAAAAGCATCACCAAAATGAATAAATGATTCATTTTGATGATGCTTGTATTTCAAAAACGTCTATTTTAATTGTCCGTTATCATCGAAATCTTCTAATTTATGATATTGAATTCTAGGAATGTCATCGATATGTTTTAATTTCTCAGCTAATTGTTCAAGATAGTCACGTCTTACCTCTTCGCTATGGCTAACTTGATAAGCAATAAATGGTTCTAATGGTGTCATACCAGAGAAATAAATCATACCATGGTTAATATGGAATAATACTTGCTCATAAATATCTCCTGAAAAACCATTTGCAGCATAGCTTCCTTCGGGTGAGCCAGTCGTAGTTGAGATCATGGCTATTTTATCTGTTAATCGGGCTTTGTCATAACGGTCGTATTCTCCGCCATAAATGCCACCAAACATAAAGATTTTATCAAACCAACCTTTAAGTATGGCTGGAACACTAAACCACCATAGTGGAAATTGGAAAATAACTAAGTCTGCCCATAACAGTTTTTCAAATTCTTCCTTAATCACTGATGTTAATTCATCGTTATCATATGCATTTTTTTGTTCGACTGCGTATTTGAAGAATTCAGGATCTGTTAAGTTTTTGAAATCTTCTTTTCTAGCAACTGGATCAAAATCCATTGCGTATAAACCCGAAACTTTAACTTCATAACCTTGTGCTTCTAATGTTTCTACAGCTTTATCTTTTAATGCACCATTGAATGACTTTGGTTCAGGATGGGCATATACAATTAATGATTTCACATTCTCACCTCAATAGAATTGGAATACTTATACGTTCAAGATACTATGAATTTCTTTTATCACAAACATATATGCTCGTTTAAATGTAATTAGCATGTTGTCCTTACAAATCCACTCTAAAACGTAAAAAAGTGAGATAGACGAATCATAGACGAAATATCCGTTACCTCACTTAAGTTATTCTCGCTAAACTAATCAATTATCTTTAAAGAGTATACTTCCAATTAATAGTGGCGAAATATGTATATTCAACTATGTATATATCTAAGCCTTATATTACAATGAGGTTAGACTGCACGGTGTATAAAAGTTAGCAATTAACTGTTTGAATGGTCGATTTATACATTAACATTTTGGGATGGTGAGCAATCTAACTTCTCTTGAATATACTTTAAAATAGTATCAAAAAATTTAAACCCTATGTTTGTCTATTCTCAAAAGATACGTATGAATGCCTAACTGTTATTCCCATTGCGAATTATGATTTTCTCCTTTTAAAAAATGAGTAATGTAAGAAATAGTCCTAGCAACGTGAAAAAGAGTACTGGAATCGTAATGACTATTCCTGTTTTAAAGTAAACGCCCCATGATATTTTGACATCTTTTTGAGCTAAAACGTGAAGCCATAATAAAGTGGCTAATGAACCTATAGGTGTAATCTTCGGACCTAAGTCAGACCCTATTACATTCGCATAAATCATACCTTCTCTAAGGATACCTGTCACTTGTGACTGATGTATTGCTATCGCATCAATTAAAACGGTCGGTAAGTTATTCATGATAGATGATAAAATTGCAGAAATAAAACCTACACCCATAATACTCGTAAACAAGCCATGCGCAGATATAGATGCAAATATATGACCTAAGACAGTTGTTATGCCAACATTTTTAAGTCCAAATACGACTAAATACATACCTAATGAAAAAATCACGATATTCCATGGTGCACCTTTGATTACTTGTCCAGTAGAAACAACATCTGATTGGCGTGCCAAGAGTAGGAAGATAATAGCGACAATTCCAGCAATCAGAGACACTGGTACGTGTATAAACTCACTGACAAGATAACCTATTAATAGTATTGCTAAAACAAGCCAAGATATGCGAAATAGTTTCTGATCTTTAATCGCGGCACCAGGACTTTGAACTTTTCGAATATCAATGGTCTTTGGAATCGTTGTTCGAAAATAAATCCATAATACAATGATACTTGCTAGAAGTGAGAATATATTTGGTATTAGCATATGACTCAAATATTCTACAAATCCAATGTTGAAGTAATCCGCAGAAACAATATTTACTAAGTTACTCACCGTAAAAGGTAACGACGTTGCATCAGCGATAAAGCCACTTGCGATAATGAAAGGAAAGATCACTTTCTTACTAAATCCAAGATGACGTACCATCGCTAAAACGATTGGCGTTAAGATAAGTGCAGCACCATCATTCGCAAAAAATGCTGCCACTATCGCACCGAGGAGCATAATATAAACAAACATTCTGAAACCGTCCCCTTTAGATGCTCGAACCATATGTAATGCAGCCCATTCAAAGAAACCAATTTCATCCAGAATAAGTGAAATCAAGATGACAGCGACAAATGTTAAAGTTGCGTTCCAAACAATATCTGTTACTTCCACGATGTCAGACCAACCAACAACTCCAGTAATAAGCGCTAAAACTGCGCCTACAACAGCAGTAATTCCTATATCTAGTCCTTTAGGTTGCCAAATAACAAAAATCAAAGTAATAACAAAAATGAGAATGGCTAAAAAAGTCATCATAAACGTTCACCTACAAAGTGTCGTTGATGACGATGTGAAAAATGAGTTATAGATGATATATATTTGTCTTTCATATCAGTCAATTCCTCCTATGTCATCAATAAGCATATCATGAGCTATGATGTGAAATCTATGTAGCAAAGTTATGAGGCGAATTATTAAATAAAAAATAGAACCTCATACATATAAAATGTTTGAGATCCTATTTTCGCGAGATTCAATGTCCCTTTTTCTTTTGCTTATTTTTTTGAACTTTAAGCTGTCGTTTGCGTGCTTTCGCCTGTTCTTTCTTTAATTTCTTACTCTTTTTACCCTGTACTTTTTTCATTTCTTGCTCTTTTTTGATTGCTTTTTGAGCATAAGTTGAAGTTTTAGGTTGTTTCTGTTCTTTAGCAACTTGCCTTTGTAAACGTTTAGGATTTACTTTTTTTGGTTTCTTTTTTTCAATGGAAACTTTCGTTTGATTTATCAATTCATCTAAATGACCATAAATAAAATTAAAAATTTCAGCACTATTTGGCTCAGTTCCAAAGGTAAATTTCACCAACTTAACCCTATCTTCTTCCCTATATTCAACCAATCCTATGAAAAACTGACCATCATGAAATATTGATAATTCCAATGATTGTCCCTCCTCTATATATAACTTGAAATGAGGGACGACCTGAGGAGGAAGGTTACTGACAAATGATTACATTTGCATTGGGACTACCAACCCAATTGTGTTTTTACATTTCTCTATAAGCATAACTGATATACACTAAGAAACCAATATGAATCAATTAAAAATTTAATCATTTAATATGTACAAATATCTTATGTATGAAGTGAAATTTTTTTATATTATCTACTTTTGTTAATTGCATAAAATTATGAAATAATTGTGTAGATGATTTAATTTTTATAAGGAGTTTAGTTATGAATATTTATCAGACTTATGCATTATTGGTAATCGGTATTATCATATTAGGCTTGATTGTAAATGTTGTTGTGACAATAGTAGACAGGAGGAAATTGATCAACCACATACATACACTTTGGCGTAATAAGAAGCCTATTGAGAACTTCATACGTCCAAATTCCCGCTTCGATTATCAATTCAAACTCAAACGTGACCAACATAATAACCTCATCGATGATAAAACATGGTCAGATTTAAATATGGAAGAAATCTTCCATCGTAGCAATTTTAACTTCACGGCTATTGGAGAGATGCGTTGGTTTGCCACATTACGCAATATGTTTAAGGTCAATAACAAACAACTATTAGACCAATTTAATAATGATGAAACATTAAGGGTCAATGTATCTTATCATCTCGCTTCTATTGGCAAAGTGGTGTACCCTATCTTCCCTGATCAACTCAAAGCAATAAAGCGAAATAATTTATTTATGATTTGTCCATTTATACCATTTATTGGACTCATTATTTGTTTCATTTCTCCATCAACTGGAGTACTTATAACCCTATTTTCGATTCTATTAAATATTGTATTATCCGGTACACTGAAACGTACTTATGATCAAGATTTAAAGTCATTATTCTATACCGCGAAAGTCCTTAAGGAAGGTTATCATCTCGACCAAATTAAAGGCACACCAGAAGTTAATACGAACTTTAGTCACTTTAAAGGGGCACGTTTATTTAGTGGTCTACTAGGCAAAGTGGGAGATCAAGATATTGGTGGCGCATTTATTATGCTACTCAAGATGGCGTTCATGGTAGATTATTTCCTCTTCCATATCATCCAGTATACGTATTATCGATATCAAGACGAGGTGATGGCCTGCTATGACTATGTCAGCACCTTAGACAATCACTATTCATTAGCCATGTATCGACGCATATTAGACACTTATTGTGAGCCGACTGCCTTTTCAAATGAGCAAACATTAACATTCACTAATTTGATTCATCCTTTACTGGAAAATGCAGTCCCAAACGACCTCGACATTAACCACAATATTCTACTAACGGGGTCGAATGCATCAGGAAAATCAACATTTATGAAAGCTTTAGCAATTAACCTTATTCTTGCACAAACGATAGAAACTGCGACGGCGGATGCGTTTAGCTATCGTCCCGGCTTAGTTTATACGTCAATGGCCAATGCCGATGATGTTCTGTCAGGCGATAGTTACTTCATGGCTGAGTTGAAATCTATTCGTCGTCTATTCGATATAGAGACGCATATGCCAGTATACTGCTTCATCGATGAAATCTTTAAAGGTACGAATACAACTGAACGTATTGCAGCATCAGAATCTGTATTATCATATTTGAATCATCAACCAGAGTACAGAATTGTAGCAGCGACACATGATATCGAACTTTCAGAATTATTAAAGGACAATTATCAAAACTTTCACTTTAATGAAACGATTGAAAACGATGAAATCCACTTTGATTACAAGATTAAAAAAGGTAAAGCGAATACGAGAAATGCAATTGAATTGTTGCGAATTACTAACTTCCCTAACAAAATCTACAAACGAGCCAAGGATCAGGTTAAAGATTTGAATTAACATTGTTTCATGTAAAACATTATC
This sequence comes from Staphylococcus sp. GW821-FHT11H10, assembly GCF_058807855.1. Classification (NCBI taxonomy): domain Bacteria; kingdom Bacillati; phylum Bacillota; class Bacilli; order Caryophanales; family Staphylococcaceae; genus Staphylococcus; species Staphylococcus sp. GW821-FHT11H10. The sequence continues at coordinate 128,101 of NZ_JBXARC010000003.1, forward strand.
AATATAAGTAGGGTGATGAGATTAAATTATAATTTTGTCGACCCACTTCTTTATGGTTGAGTTGATGATTTAAGATAGATTTAAGACAAAATTATGATAGATTTTATCATTATTGTTTACTGTGAGTATTGAGGTGACATTATGAAACGAATTACAATTGCTGATAGTTTAAGAGGGTTCAGCTTATTAGGTATATTTCTTGCCAATCTACTTATATTTCAATTTAGTTTATCTGGTAAAGACTACATCGAACATTTCCATTTAAGTCCTGTAAACCAAGGAATATTCAACCTTATCATCATACTTGTTGAAGAAAGTTTTTTACCTATTTTTGCAATACTCTTCGGCTTTTCAATGGATAAACTGTATCAGTCTATGAAATTGAAAGGATTGCCACGGCCTAGATTAAAGTTATTACGTCGTGCCATTTTCTTACTTATCTTAGGCTTTATCCATGCAAGTTACATATGGGAAGGCGATATATTATTGGCTTATAGTTTAGCTATGTTATGTGTAATACCTTTTATTTCACTAAGTACCAAAGCTTTCAAATGGTTTAATATTGTAATTATTTCTTTCATGCTCGTCATGGGTATTTGGTCTATGTTTGATGATTCACAAACGTCTACATCATCTGACAAATATGATTCCGCTTCGTATATTCATAAAGTGCAAAAGATTTATACAGAAGGTAGCTATAATGATATTCATCACGTAGATGATATAGCGACATCTCCAAAATTTGCAAAATTAGAAGATCAATTAGGCGATAATAAAGGTGCTATCTTCTTGATAGCTATACTTTTTGAAGTACCATTATTCACTTTAGGTATCTTCCTTTCTAGATGTGGATGGTTCGAGAAAGATGCGAAACACTTTTGGACGTCGAAACTCTTTATATACCTTATTCCAGTATCTATTTTTGCCAAATCAACCATACTCTGGTTGGATAACGAGGCTATTTCAGGTACGCTTGTAGCTATATTTGGACCGATTTTATCCTTAGGTTACATGAGTTTATTTAAATATTTATACCAACGTTATGAGACGCATCCAATTTTTAAAGGTTTGGAAAATGCCGGCAAAATATCTCTTACCATTTACATTAGTCAAAGTATCATTGGTACACTCATCTTCTATAGTTACGGTCTAGGATTATTTGGCAAAGATATACTCATTTACACAAGCATTTTATTCGTAATTATCTATATAGTTTTAGTACTATTAGCAACATTGCATCAAAGATACTTCCGATACGGTCCATTAGAATATCTCCTGCGCATGTTCACATATTGGAAATGGCATGTAGGTAAACGTAAATAGACATAATAAAAAGGTTCAATGTGGTTAATCATTAACTGCACGTTGAACCTTAATTTATGTTGCTAAGCATATTGAATTAGAACATTGGGTTATTCATAATGTCCTTTGAATTTAGGGCTTTCTCCATATTTATTTTTATTAAATTTACTATTTAAGCATGTGATTACTATTTGGTAGATTGAAACAGCAAATTGTACTAGGGAAAATAGGAGAATAAATAACAGTGCCCAACCATTTTCACCATTGGGGTCATTAATATTCCAAATCAATTGCACAATAAAAGATATCACACCTAATACAACTGATAAGATAGGAATAAACATCGTACGATCAGTGTCATGGAATCGTCTGACTGTCATCGCTAAATTAGGAATGAATGTAATAATTGCGTATAAAATCATATAAATGATTGTGATAACTAACATAACTACGCTTAAAATTGATAAGCCTTCAGATTGAAACCCTGCTGCGAACATAATCATGATTAATGCCATAATATAAAGAATCAGAGCGGGTCCATAAAAGATTAAATGCCATAATTGCATAAACCAAAATTCACTTCGTCTTGAACGACCTTTGAAATTAAAATAATTTTTCCAAAACAACTTAAATGCTTCGCCAAAACCTACTTTTGGATTCATAAGCATAAACTCCTTTGCGTAATTTTAATTGCCGTCTTTCCCTTACCTTTATCGTATCATACTGGCATAATTATAGAACCCTATAAAAAAGTTCTCAGTCTAATTTAATTAACCTGAGAACTTGGGTTTGAACTTATTAATTTTCTTGCTTAATGACTTTACCGTTAGCATCTAACTTAATAAATTTATTATTTTTAGTTTTATATGTACCTAAAATTTCGCCATCTTTATTTCGATAATTCACAATCCAATCGCCACTATGACCGACCATTTTAACATCGTCCCATAAATAGTTGGTCTTACCTACCGCAATACCTTCAAAATCCGAAATCATTTGATACACTTGGTTACGGAAATGTGTATTTACTGTTCCTGACTTCTCTAAGTATTCAGCAGATAATGGATTATTATTTTCCTTATCTTTTTTAGATAAACTATCTACAATATTTATCTTATCCGTTAATTCTGGTAAAGCTTTGTTGTCTTTATTCGCTTTATAGACATCAATTAGTTTTACTTCTTTACCTTTTCCTAATAAATCTTTGTAATCTAATGAACCAGATTGCATGCGTCCGATAAAGATTTTATCGTTACTAACTCCGATTAATGCTTCAAAGTTCCCTTTATTAGGTGATACATTATAGAAATTCATACCTTTTGGAGCATTTTTGATACTATCATCGTACTTCACAAGTTTGAAATCAACTAGTTTAAAGTTTTTATTTCCAGTCGCAAGTTTGTATTCATAAATTCCAGTTAGAATTTCATTCTTAGTCAATGTATATCGGTCAACATCCTCCACACAGAAGGCAAGTGCTAATTTTTGTTTTTCAGATAGCTTTGCTACTTCCTTTTCCAGCTTTTGTTCTTTTTTAGACTTCTTAGATTTTGTTTGTTCCGCGTTAGATTTCGTTTTAGCGCTATCTTCTTTAGAACCATCATTAGAACCACAAGCTGCAAGTAAAAGTAAAAACACCCCACACATAAATAATAGTTTCTTCATCTATGTCTCCTCATATAATTTGCATTTTTAAAATCAATTAATTATACTATATTTTATTTATAAAAGTGTACTTTGTAAATACTTATTTGAAAGTATTTCTTGCAAAAAAAGTGCTCCATTATAATTTTTGGAGCACTCTTTTTAATATAATTTATTAATGTCGTTCCAACTATTTTCAACAGCTTGTTGAATCGTTCGAGTAAATTTATTCTGATTATTTTCTATTAAAGACAATACATAAGCTCCAATTACGGGTGGGAATTTAGGTATTATAATTTCATTACTTGGATATGTCTTCTTCAACTTAATAATAACATTATCTTTAAACTCAAGATTAGAGAATAGACCTCCACATAATACGATAGGTGGTTTATATTGTTTTTTATCAATTAAAAGAAACGCACCCTTAACTAACTCAATCAATGAATCTATACTGTTATTAATAATTTCTATAGCAACATCATCACCACTTCGAGCAACTTCAAAAACTACTTTTGCTAATGAAGCGATATTTGATCGCATCTCTAAATTTTGATACACGTATGGAATTATATCTGTTTCATGTCTTAGACTTAAATGTTTTTTAAGTGCTTCAGTTAATTGAGTAGACTTACCTCTTCCATCATAACTTTTCATTATTGCAACAAGTGCTTGCCTACCTATATCATATCCACTACCTTCATCACCTAGTACATATCCCCATCCACCAACTCTATTTAATTCATTTGTTTTCTTATTATAGCAATATGATATAGATCCAGTACCAGCTATAAGTACAATACCGGACTCTCCATATGTACCCGATGCCAAAGCACATATGGCGTCATTTTCAACAATAACTTTTATCCTATGCAATTTGTACCCTTCCAATGACTTTTTGATTAAGTTTTTTTCTAAATCTCTCCCAGCACCACTTAAAGATAAATATATAGTGTTTATATCATTTAACTCTATCTTAGCTTGTTTTCTTAATATCGATATCATATTCATTAATGTCGTTTTAACAGAATCTAACCCTTTAACCTGTATATTTGTAGATTCAGCCATAGTATACCCGACGATTTCTCCATAGTTGTTACCAATCACACCTGCCGTTTTTGTTCCTCCGCCATCAATACCAATATAATATTTCTTATTAATATTCATTGTTAAATCAATCCTATTCTTTCACATTCAACACGAAAGATTGCCAAGGTTCTATTAAATCTAATAAAAAATGTTCATCCTCATTAATTTTACCAATAACATTTTTCACACCACTATTTTCCATATTTTGAAGTGCTATCTGCATTTCTCCCTTATAATGACCATAAGTTTCATTACAAATTAAAATATCTCCCTTTTCAATTTTAGAAGTATTATGTGGTGGAAATTCTCTATCTTTAAAATGTACTCTACTCATTGTTGAGCGAATAACATAGTCTGAGACATCGCCACGATTAAAGTGCTCTTCTTCCAAAACAATCTTTTTTTCTAAATTTGAAATATCAGGATTTAACTCTATATTGAGTGTAGGCATTGAAAAATTAATCTTGGATAATGCATATAACTCTTCATCGGTAGCATAAGCGTTACTTATAATAATATCATCAATTAGCCCAGTCATTAATAAGTGCTTCGCTTGAACTTCAATCGGCAAATCTCTATGGTCTTCTAATGTAGGTAAACCTTCCATTACCTTCCATGGTCCTATATTGCCATGTTGAGATGTCACGAATGCTGCAGTCGTCAATTGATGTTGTTTATATGATTCTGATGTTTTTTGAAAATGATTAAATGATAAACCTGTATATTGCTGTGGATAAAAGTTGTGACATCCTATCAAATTGTCTTTATTAGGCTTATAATTTGAAACATCATTAATAAAGGTTGCACTCGTACTTATATTTAATTCAATAAACATATTTTGCTTATTATGAGTCATTTTTGCTACTTCTTGTGCTGAAAAACCTGAATCAATTCGAATTCCAGAAACTCCCAATTGATCGAAAAATGCTAAATCTAAATTATCTATTTGAAGGTCTTTAAACACTTCCCGATTAATATCAGCTATGACCTCCATATCGTTCTTATTGGCATATTTAACAATTTCCTTAAACTTTTCAAAAATTTCACGTTCTTCTTGTTTCACTGATAGCAAATTAGTAAATATTCGTTTAAAACCATATCTCACACTATTATCAATGTAATCTTTCATCATCTCTAAGTCAGATTGTGTAGGATAAATTGAGATACCTAATCGATGCATTTATTTGCCCTCCTCAGATTTGTAGATAACACCTTTAATTTTTTTATTTTCAAGTAATTGTCTTGATTTTTCAAAAAATAAAATACTATTGAATATAATCAAAAAATATATAATTGTCCATCCGAGTGTATTAATTTCATCGAAAATCATAATTGGAATACCAATGATAAATGGCATAATTACTAAAAGTAACCATCTGTTAATCGCTACTTTCCTAATAATCAATTGTGATAGCTTACGGCAAAAAACTAATAAAATTAATAAACCTAATATATACAAAAGTCTCATAGAATATCACTTCTCTTCTAACTTTTTATATAGTTCAATCATCTTCTCAATTAAACTTTTTTCACTCAATGCTGTCATAAGATGATCTTGTGCATGAATCATTAATAGCGAAGTATCAACTTTTTCACCATTAATTTCATCTTGAATTAAACGTGTTTGTGTTTTATGAGCTTCCGCCATTTCATGCTCTGATTCATCTAAAAGTTTTTTTGCTTCTTCAAAGTTTCCTTCAGCAGCACTATTTAATGCTTCATAAGCTAAACTTTTCGCATTTCCTCCATGTGCAATAATTTCAAATATCTCTGCTTCATTTTTATTTTCCATAACAAGTCACCCATCCTATTCTTTTTCTGCAGAATCTTCATTAAGACTTTGTTCTTGAGCTAACATTTCACGCTCATATTTTTTAAAGAAAGGATAATAAAGCACAATTGCAATAAGTAAATTAATTAATACTAATATCAGTGCTTTCCAATCTCCGCTAGTAGCAAACAATGCACCGATAGGTCCCGGTAATGTCCATGGTGCTAAAATTGTGATTTTTGCAATTAATCCTAATTTAAAAACAAAATACGTGATCGTCGTTAAAACCAAAGGAATAAATATGAATGGTAAAGCTAGAATAGGATTCATTACTAATGGAGTCCCAAAAATTAGAGGTTCATTTATATTAAATATACTAGGAATAATTGAGAATCTCCCTACTTTTTTAAGATACTCTGATTTAGAGAAAACCATTAATATACATAGACTTAACGTTGCACCTGCTCCTCCAATCCAAACAAACCATTGGAAAAACGGTTCTACAACTATATTAGGAAGTTGCTCTCCAGCTGCCTTAGCATCTATGTTTTGATCTAAAAGCGAGAACCAAATCGGTTGGAAAACAGCACCCATAACAGCAACACCATGTATACCTGCAGCCCATAAAAGAACAATAAAGAATACTGGTATTAAAGCACCTAATAATGAATCGCCTGCAAATTTGCCAAGCGGTTCAAATAGCATGTTAACAATCTTATTTAAATCTATATTTAAAATCACACGAACGAACCATGAAATGATAATAACTAAAGTTGCTGGAATTAAAGATTCAAAAGATCTGGCAACTGAACTAGGAACTTGTTCCGGCATTTTAATAGTAAAACCTGATTTAATAACTAATCGACTTATTTCTACTGCAAATATCATAGAAATGATAGCTACAAATAAACCAGAACCTCCTAAATCTGCCATAGGCAACACATATCCAACAGCATCTTTTTTAGCTAATTTATCATCTAAATTTAATGGAATATTCATCATTAGAAAGGTTGCTAATGAAAGTAAACCACCTGAAAGACCATCCATTTTGTATGATTTTGATAAATTATACCCCATACAAAACGCTGCATATAAAGCCATTAAACCTAATGTCATTCTATTTGCGATCATTATCTTCTCAGCATGTGGTTGTACTAAATCTGCAAAATAGGGTATTGGTGGTGACGCAAATAAAGTGAAGAATGATCCGACAATAATCAATGGTAACGTTGCAATAATACCATCACGAATGGCAACTAAATGTCTTTGCTCAGATGCTTTTGCCATTGGTGTCATTAATACTTTTTCAAGCCATTGTAATAACTTTTGCATAAAACCATCTCCCAAACATTTATACTATTTATCGTATCCTTTAATTTGTTTTAAAATTTTAGGCGCACCTATTGGTGTATAACCCATTGGATCAACTACATCAACTGGTTTCCCAACTTCATCTCCCATCTTTTTAAACTTATCTAAACGATGCTTAACTTGTGGAGCAACTAGCCCTAAATCGTAATTTTCAATTTGATTCTCAAATTCCTCTGATCCGACCGCTTTAATTTCAAGATCATAATTTTCCTTATCTGCTTGTTTCTTTATTGAGTCAACAACCATTGCGCTTGACATTCCACCTGAACAAACCATAATTACTTTCATTTAAAACACTCCTCTATTTGAATTTATTATTTTTTATAGCTTTTCTTGTATTTTCTAGTTTCTGACGGTTGCTTAAATAATCATTACTAGCAATGCAAATATACAAAATATCAATGATACTTAACATTGCAATTCTTGAGCTCATCGCTCCGCTTCTTTTTGCTTTTTCGGAAGAACTAACAAACAGCTGTACGTCTGATAAATTAGATATAGGATTATCACCATATTTCGTTATAGAAATTACTTTTGCACCTTTCTCTTTAGCTAACTGAGTAGAATTAACTATATCTTTAGTTTGACCTGAACTTGATATAGCAATTACTACATCTTCTGAAGAAAGATTAGCACTTAAAGTAACTTGTTCATCAAAACTACTTCCGACATCACACCAATAATCGATACGTGTTAGTTTTTGCTTAAAATCTTGTGCAATAAGTGCTGAAGCCCCAATACCATAGATACATGTTTTTCTCGAATTAACAATTAATTCAAAAGCATGTTTAATATTTTCTGTTGATAAAATTCTTTCTGTATCTCTTAAAGTCTTAGTATTGTTATGAAATACAGTTTGCGTAACTTCTTCAATTGAATAATCTTTATCTATTTCTGCATAACCACGTTGAATATTCCCCGGTTCGTTTAAGTCATAAGCGATTTTTAGCTTTAAGTCTTGAAAGCCCTTACATTTCAATTTTTTAGATAACCTAACAACCGTTGCCACACTGACGTTTGTTAGGTCTGCTAGTTTTTGTACAGAATAATTAATAATTTCATCTGGATGCTCAAGAATATACTCTGCAACTCTACGTTCCGAGGGATTTAAATCGCTTAAAGATGATTCAATAATAATCAAACTACCATGCAATAAACATCACCTCTAAAAAGAATAATATTTCACTTCAAATACAATTTACAAAATATTATTACATTTGTCAAAATCTAATTTATATGTAATATTGTTATATCTCGTCTTAATACATTTGTATTTTTATGCTAATGTTACATTGTGATGAATAATATGATATTAAAATATTTTTGAAAAGGAATTATATTGTGAAGAAGTTTCTTACAATTTTAATTTTGAGCACCTTAATTTTATGTGCTTGTAACTTTGAACAAGACGTAGAAAATAAGCATGATCGTAATGCATCGACTAAAACTACTGGCAATGAACAAAAGAAAAAGGAAGTCATAAACGGTAGAACATACTATGACGGCATTTTAATCGTTAATAAAACAACTAAACTACCATCTGATTACAATCCTGGTGAGAAACCTAAAGCACAACGTGCATTACAACGAATGTTTACTGATGCAGAAAAAGATGGTGTGAGTCTTTATAAGATTAGTGGATTTAGAAGTTATGAAACACAAGTGAATCTATACAATCAATATGTTGCGCGTGATGGCGAGCAAGCCGCTGATCGTTATAGTGCACGTCCTGGCACTTCCGAGCACCAAAGTGGGTTAAGTTATGATGTGGGTGCTATTGGATCAGCTTGCAATTTACGTGAACAGTTTGGAGAAACAAAGGAAGGACAATGGATTGCGCGAAATGCCCATCGTTATGGTTTTATCATCCGTTATCCAAAAGGTAAAGAACAGATCACAGGCTACCAATATGAACCGTGGCATTTGCGTTACCTAGGAAAAAACAATGCGGCTAAAGTACAACACTCTGGCCAAGCCTTAGAGGAATATGTTAGATATAAAGATCGCTCAGAAAGCTAATTTATTGCATTCTGAGCGTTTTTATATACTATTTAACCTTTTTTTCTTTAACTACATTTCCATTAGCATCAAGCTTTTGAATTTTGTCATTCATATTTCTATAAGAACCAACGATTTCTCCATCTTGATTGCGATATTGTACCGACCAATCTCCATTTGAATTAAGTAACTTCACATCTTCCCACAAATAACCTGAATCTGTTAAACTAACACCTTCAAAATCTGCAATAATTTGATAGATTTGATTTCTAAGATGTAATCCTACGCCACCCAATCTCTCCAACTGTTTATAAGAGATTCCATTCTCATCATAACTAATGTCAGAATACTTATTATCAATATGCATTTTACTTACTAATTCTGGCAATGCTTTATTATTTTTATTTTTTAAATAGACATCTTTTAAATTTACTTCTCTTCCATGTTGCATTAATTCATTATAATCAATGATTGCAGCTTGCGTTCCTCCTAAGAATATCTTCTCATTATTCACACCGATGATTGCAACAAAATTTCGCTTATCAGGATATACAGTATAAAAATGCATATCTTTTGGCGCGTTTGCAACAGGTTTATCATGCTTAACTAACGTGAAATCGACTAATTTATAATGATACTCCCCAGCTGGTGCTATAGCTAAATAAAATCCAGTTAAAATTTCATTTTTAGTTAATGTATATTGGTCAACATGGTCGACGCAAAAAGCTAAAGCCAATTTTTTCCTTTTCAGAAAAGTTAGGTATAATATCTTTGTTTTTTTCTTCATCTTTCTTTTTATTGTCAACCTTGTCTTGTTTTTTATTGTCTTTTGTTGTCTTAGTATCCGTTAGTTTCGTATGAAATTCCGTTTTATTTTCTTTAGATGGTTCATGTGTACTGCAGGCTGTTAACACTCACATAAACGTGGTGCTAAGTAATAGAAATTTTTTCATTAAAGATCCCTCTAATCTTATAACACTTTTATATAATATTATTATACTATACAAATGTTATAAATTTAGGTAATGTTTATAACACTCTGATACATAGCCCACACAAAAATCCGATAGCTTTTAAGCTACCGGATCCAATCAATTTTACTATTTTAGACTGCCGTCACACTTATTTATTTGATTATTGTTCCTTCTTTTTCATGAATCATTTGAATAATTTCATTCTTTTCATTCATAACAGCCACTTTAGGCGCATGGTCAACTAATTCACGTTCATCTAATTGTACATAGGTCATAATAATCACCACATCGTCAACTTCAACTAATCGAGATGCTGCACCATTAAGACAAATCTTGCCACTACCTCGTTCACCAGCAATAACATATGTTTCAAAGCGAGCACCATTATTGTTATTTACAATGGCTACCTTTTCATTAGGTAAAATATCGACTGCGTCTAAGATATCGGCATCAATCGTAATACTTCCAACATAATTTAAATTTGATTCAGTCACACGTGCTCTATGGATCTTACCGTTCATCATCGTTCTAATCATAACTTACTATTCACTTCCTAAAATTATATTATCTATCAATCGTGCTTTCGAGAATTTAACAGCTAAAGATATAAAAATTTGTCCTTGTATTTCTGTCGCAACTTCTAAATCAGGGTAACTATAAATTGCAACTTCATCAATATGACCACTTGTATGTTCCGATAAATATGTCTTAATCTCACCAACAATAATATGGCTACGTCGTTCTCCTTGTTTATACAATGTTTGAGCTATTTCCAAACTTTTACTCAAGTGAACAGCTTCTTGTCTCTCGTCGTCAGTTAAATATACATTTCGCGAACTACGTGCAAGTCCATCCTCTTCACGTACAATATCAATACCTACAATTTGAATTGGATGATTAAAATCTTCTACCATTTTTTCAACAATTGCGAGCTGTTGTGCATCTTTCTTACCAAAGTATGCTTTATTAGGACTCACAATATTAAATAACTTGTTTACGACCGTAACTACACCATCGAAATGACCTGGACGTTGTGCACCTTCTAAGACTTCCGCTAGACGTCCTACCTTTAATGTGACACTTAGCTCGTTTGGGTACATTTCTTCTACTGCTGGATGGAATACATAATCAACATTAATTGCTTCAACTAAGGCTACATCTTGATCAATTTGACGTGGATAGGCATCGAAATCTTCGTTTGGACCAAATTGTAGAGGGTTTACAAATACACTAATCACAGTAATATCATTCTCTTCAACTGAGCGACGCATCATACTCAAATGACCTTCATGTAAGGCTCCCATCGTTGGAACGAAGCCAATCGTTTTACCTGTACGCTTCAATTCCTGTGTAATTTGTTGCATCTCAGATACGGTTTGAATCACTTTAGTCATTGCTGTTTACCTCATTCAATATCTTTTTCTTATATGTGTGGGCTTCAGCTGGAAAAGTCCCTGCCTTAACTTCTTCGTCATAATGTTTGATGGCATCAATTCCTACTGAAAAATCGCCAAATTGTTTTACAAATTTAGCATAGCGATCAACGCCATAATTTAACATATCGTGATAAACCAATACTTGACCATCTGTGTCTTTTCCTGCTCCAATACCAATAACGGGTATATCTAATTGCTCACTAATTAAACCAGCTAAGTCACTTGGAATCGCTTCTAATACTAAAGCCACTGCGCCTGCTTCTTGAACTGCATGTGCCTCTTGAATTAACTGTTCAGCCGCATCTTTCGTGCTACCTTGTAATCGATATCCCATAACACCAACGCTTTGTGGCATTAATCCTAGATGCGCTACGATTGGTATTCCAATTTGTGTTGATTTCTTAATGAAATTAACTAAATGTGCACCTTCTGCTTTTAACGCATTGGCATTTGTTTCCTGATAAAGTGTTATCGCATTTTTCAAATCATGTTCATCACTTACACCAACTGCGCCAATTGGTAAGTCCACTACTACAAAAGTATCATCAGCACCTCTACGTACCGCTTTGCCGTGATGAATCATGTCTTCTAATGTCACTTGTGTTGTCGTTTCATAACCTAGTACCGTCATTCCAAGTGAATCACCAACTAAAATCATATCTATATTTGCATCCTGTGCTTGTTTGGCACTTGGAAAGTCATATGCTGTAATCATCGAAATTTTCGTTTTGTCTTGTTTCATTTCAACTAATTTTGCTAAATTTTTCATTTTAAATTAACTCCTATTATTTATGTCCACATTTTTAAACAAAACTTTATAAATTGCTAGTCCATTATTTCAACTCAATATTATATATCAACTTCCATATAAAATCATATCATTTTCTGTTCTAAGATTTATCTTTGTTTATCCATCTTTTTTAGTTTAAACAATAATTTACATAGAAAAGTAAAATGATTATACTATATGATTATATTTAAAGTGCGCACATGCTCCTGTACATATTTGTGTGGACCTAACCAGAAAGGAAAGTTTAAAATGAAAATTGCTGTTATTGGACCAGGTGCGGTTGGTACGACGATTGCTTATGAACTGCAACAATCACTGCCAAACGTTACATTAATCGGTCGTTCTAATAAGATAATGACCCTCCAACCTGCAAATGAAACTATTAAAGTCCAAAGTATTGATGACATAAATACGCAATTTGATGTTATTATCATTGCGGTTAAAACGCACCAACTTAATCCACTAATTCCAAAATTACATCACTTCGCACATAATGAAACATGCTTTATTTTAGCTCAAAATGGTTATGGCTTATTGCCGCAACTTCCTTTCAATCGCAAATATCAGGCAGTCGTATACATAAGTGGTCAAAAGTCTGGAAACGAAGTGGTACATTTCCGAGACTACCGTTTACATTTGCAAAAAGATACTACCACAACACATCTAAAAGCATTATTCGATACAACCAAAATTGAAATTGTTTTAGAAGACAATATTGAAGAAAAAATTTGGTATAAATTATTAGTGAATTTAGGTATTAATTCTATAACTGCACTTGGTCACAATACTGCTCAAATCTTAAAAATTAACGAAGTCAAACATCTATGTCGTCAATTATTAAAAGAAGGTCATCAAGTAGCCGAAGCATCAGGTATACAGTTCCCACATACAATCGTCGATGACATTATGCAAATCTATGCCGGCTATCCTGATTATATGGGGACAAGTATGTATTACGATATAATCAATCATCAGCCATTAGAAATCGAAGCAATACAAGGATTTATCTTTAGACAGGCAAAATCTCATAACGTGAACACACCACATTTAGATACAATTTATGCATTGTTACGTTCTCATCAATCACTTATTAATTAAAAAAGATTCTGAGATGATTTACAGTCTCAGAATCTTTTTATTTCAAACATATTTAGTTCTTACTTTGTTTTAATTTTAAAGGCACTTTAATTTGTTTATTTACAGAATCGCCTTTCATTAGGCCATTAACCACTTTAATTGCTTCTTTACCCATAAGTTCAGGTTGTTGAGCTATTGTCGCATCTAGTTTGCCATTTTTTATTGATTTCATTGCATCCTCGTTGCCATCAAATCCAATGACTTGAATATCCTTGTCCCCAATAGCTTCAATGGCACCAAGTGCCATTTCATCATTTTGAGCAAAGATTGCTTTGATATTTGGATGCGCTTCTAGCATATTTTGCGTTACGTTTAATCCTTCTGCTCTATCAAACTTCGCACTTTGTTTGGCAATTACTTTTAACTGTTTATCAGCAATCTCATGGAAGCCTTTTCCTCTTTCTCTCGTCGCACTTGCGCCTGGAACTCCTTCAAGTTCTCCTACTTTTGCATTTTTACCTACTTTATCAACTAAATACTTACCAGCCATTTTACCGCCTTCAACGTTATCGGATGCGATAAATGACGCAACGTCTCCTTTATCCACTGATCTATCTAATGTGATTACAGGAATACCCTCATTGTTCGCTGACTCCACAGCACTTGAAATCGCACTTGAATCTGTTGGATTAACAATTAAGTAATCAACTTGTTGTTGAATTAAATCTTCAATGTCATTCGTTTGCTTAGCTGAATCGTCTCGAGCATCTACAACTTTAACTTTCATTCCTTGAGCTTTAGCATCTTTTTCAATTCCATTTTTAATTTTAACGAAGAATGGATTATTTAAAGTTGAAATACTTACGCCTATTGTAATTTCTGATTTTTTCTTATTGGTTTTGCCATTTTTATCATTTTTCAATGGTGATTCTAAGGAACACGCTGCTAAAAATAGGACGAGTGCTAATGTAATGGCTAATAATTTTTTCATATTGTTATCCTGCTTTCTCTTATTTTTTACGATCAATTAATACCGCAATTAAAATAACTACACCTTTAACGACTTGTTGGTAGAATGAAGAAACACCAAGTAAATTTAATCCATTATTTAAAACACCTATAATAAGTACACCTATTAATGTTCCAACAATTCGTCCTTTACCACCTGTTAATGACGTACCACCAAGTACTACGGCAGCAATAGCGTCTAACTCATAAGAAGTACCCGCTGTTGGTTGTGCAGAATTTAAACGTGATGTTAATATGCCTCCTGCTAACGCTGACATTAGCCCTGAAATTCCATAAATTAAAATTTTAATTTTATTAACTTTAATACCTGAAATTTTAGCAGCTACTTCATTCCCACCAATTGCATATGTATGACGTCCAAACGTTGTTTTTTGAAGAATAATAAGCAAAATCACAAACACGATAATCATTGTTACTGCTGGTACTGGAATACCGATAAAGTAGCCCTTACCAAATAATTGGAATAAATAACTATCCCCTAAATTTGTTATTGGATTTCCGTCAGTAATAACTAATGTTAATCCACGGAAAATCGTCATCGTCGCAAGTGTTGCAATAAATGGCGCCATATTTCCTTTAGTAACTAATAAACCGTTCACTGCACCTAAAACAAAACCAATCAGTACGCCAATAATTAATGCAATTATTGGGTCAACACCACTCGTAATCATTAATGCAATAAACGCCGATGATAATGCAAGAATTGAACCAACTGATAAGTCTATACCACCAGTTAAGATAATGAATGTCATACCAAAGGCAATCAGACCATTGATAGAAATTTGTCTTAATAAATTGAGTAAATTAGATAAATCTAAAAATGATGGGTTTAAAATACTCACTACAATAATTAGTAAAATCAGACCAATAAATGGAATAATCTTTTCCATGAACGATGTTTTAGCTGTTAACTGTTTCATTTAAAGTTCCCCCTGTAGCTAAAGTCATAATATTTTCTTCTGTAATTTCATTTCCTGTTAGATCCCCTTTGATATTACCTTCGTGAACGACCATCACTCTATCGCTCATACCAATGACTTCAGGCAATTCAGATGAGACCATAATAATAGACACACCACGATCCGTAAGTTCATTCATAAGTTGATAAATCTCTCTTTTTGCTCCGACATCAATACCTCGTGTAGGCTCATCTAAAATAATGATTTGCGCACCGGTACCAATCCACTTTGCTAATACGACCTTTTGTTGATTACCACCTGATAATGAGCCAGCCGGCAGTCTACCTGGAGATTTAATATTAAGTCTTTTACGCATCGTATCAACAAATTGCTCAGAACTTTTATCGTCTACGATGCCATGTTTTGAAAAACTAAATAACGAAGGTAACACCATATTGTCTTGAATGGAGAAGTCTAAGATTAACCCTTCTTCTTTACGATTCTCAGTTATAAAAGCAAGTCCATGTTTCATCGCTTCGATTGGAGACGTTATAGATACTGTTTGTCCTTTAATTTCAATTTCATTATCTGCTTTATCGACACCGAACAAACTTCTCATCATTTCTGTACGACCTGCCCCCATTAGACCACTCACGCCCAATATTTCACCTTTTTTAAGATAAAATGATTGATTCTCAATATGATGTAGCGGATTATTAAGTCGCTTTACATTTAAAACAATATCTTGTGGTTCATACGTTCTATCTGGAAACTGTTCATCTAATTCACGTCCAACCATTGCTTTAACAATTTGGTTGTATGTTAGATTTGTCGTTTCATCATACATAACAGAAACGCCATCACGCATCACTGTTATTTCATCCGAAATCTCAAAAATTTCAGCCATTCTATGTGAAATGTATACAAAGGACACACCTTTAGCTTTTAAATTATGAATCATGTCGAACAAACGTCGTATTTCTTTATCTGTTAATGTTGCTGTTGGTTCATCCATAATAATGATTTGTGCTTTTGTCATCATCGCTTTAGCTATTTCTATCATTTGTTGCTCACCAATTGAGCAATCTTTGACCACTTTGTTTAATGGAATATAGAAATCTAATTCTTTAAACACTTGCTCAGCTTGTTGCTTCATTTCTTTTTTATTTAGTATTCCTATTTTGTTTCTGATTTCTTTTCCAACGAACAAGTTATCAAGCACTGTTAATTCTGGATATAAATTCAGTTCTTGGTGAATAAATGTTAATCCTTTTTCTTCCGCTTCTTTAGGATTGTTATAGTCGATCTCAATATCAGAATTAGTGATAACACCTTGGTCTTTTTTATGAATCCCAACTAAAATTTTCATGAGTGTTGATTTACCAGCCCCATTTTCTCCCATTAGTGCATGCACTGTACCTGGCTTTAGAGTAAAATCAACTCCCTTTAGAACCTCGTTGTCCCCGAAGTCTTTATGGATATTAGTCATTTGAATCATTAATTTCACCCCTTAAAATATGACACCACTTTGAAGTATGATGTTTGCATATGGCGTTGCTTCCCCTGTTCGAATAATTGCTTTAGCGTTTTTAGTTAATGCTTTAAATGTTTCATGATTAACTTGTTCTATTTCTGAAAAGTCCTTTGTCACTTGTTCAAAGATAGGTGCATTGTCTACTTCCATTTCTTCAGCTATCGTTACGTGTTCAATTTCCATGTGTTGCTTAAGTACTTCATAAACTTCTAGAAAACTTGGCTGTCCTAATGTTAAAGCAAGGTCAATCTTCTTAACGTCTTTAGGAACGGGTAACCCACAATCAGCTATTACAATTTGATCTGTATGTCCTAAATCACTGAGCACTTTTGAAATGTCGCTATTTAATATGCCTGTTTTATACATCTAATTCACCTGCAATTTCTGAAAAGGTTGGCATGCCACCTTGAGCGCCCATACCTGTTACTGAATGACTTGCTGCTAAGTTCGCAAGTTTAAGTGCTTGTGCAATTGAATATCCTTTTTGTAATCCTACTGCGAAAGCACCATTGAATGTATCTCCAGCACCTGTTGTATCTTTAACTTCTCGCTTAAATCCATCAATTTGAACCTTTTCAGTGCCGTTATGATACATAGCACCTTTATCTCCTAATGTAATTATTAACTTGTTAGGGTAACGCTCTAATGCTTTATCAATGTCAGTTTGGAACATTGCATTGCTCTCTGTTTCATTAGGTGTAATGTACGTTGCTTTATCAATAACATCTGCCTCTACTTCTCGGAATGGCGCTGGGTTAAGAATTGATATCATATCGTGTTCATCGCAATATAAAACGACATCTCTTACTGTTTCAGCGGGAATTTCTTGTTGAATTAAAACAATGTCACCTGCTTGAGCTTGACTTAAAGCTTCCAACGCGTAATCTGACGTAACATAGTTATTAGCTGAAGGTACAACGATGATGCTATTATCATTGTCAGATAAAGTGATATGTGCCGTACCAGATGCAGATTGTGTAACGGGTTTCAGAAATGTCGTTAAAACATGATTGTCTTCTAAGTTTGTAAAAATTTGATTCCCGAAGTCATCATCACCGATGCGTCCTACCATATAAACATCATCACCGAGTCTTGCAGCCGCTACTGCTTGGTTTGCCCCTTTTCCACCAGGTGTTGTAAAAAATGACTCACCTAAAACGGTTTCACCTTTACTTGGTACTTTATTTGTAGAAACTACTAAATCAATGGATAAGCTTCCAACTACATATATACTTGTCATTATTTCTTCCTCCTTGTAGATTCTCTGTGAATAACATCAACATCCAATACGACTTTCGTCGTTACGTCATTATGTTCTAATTGATTAATCAAACCTAATGCTGCTTGTTTCCCAATTTCATACGCAGGTTGTTCTATCGTTGTCAGACTTGGATAAAATAACTTGGCTAATGGAATATCATCATATCCAATGACTTGTACATCATATGGAATATGGAAGTGTAAATCATGTAACCATTTCATGATTTTAAGCGCAGATACGTCGTTACTACATATCACACTATCGATATGGTTATGGTTAACATATGCTTTCAGTTTATCAATTGTGATGTCATGCTCATCCTCAATCCACAATTGAATGTCATGGTTCTTTAGAGTAGTCCTTGCACCATTAAATCGTTCTTCAAAAGAGCGATAATTCAAATCTTGATGTAACAATAGTACACGCTGTGCATTTCCTTTAATAATTGTCTCAGCTTGTAGTTTCCCACCTTTATAATGGTCCGCTTCTATACATTGCTGATTATCTGTTACACGGTCAATAAGTACATAGGGTAATTGATATGAATTAAACTGATCAAAGGCAAATTGAGTTGATAACTGTGAAGCAATAACGCCACTACAATTATTCACTTTAAAAGTGGTTAGATAGTTTAGTTCTTTATGCTCTTGCATTTCACCATTGCCAATCATGACGTGGTACCCTTTTTGAATTGCTGTGTCCTCTACACCTTTAGCAACAATCGTAAAGAACGGGTTACTCATATCTGGTAACAACAATCCAATTGTTTTTGATTTTTTCGTAAATAAAGTTCTTGCAGTCTCATTTGGATAATAATCTAATTCTTTGATGACTTGTTCAATTCGTTTACGTGTAGCCTCTTTCACATAACCACTTTTATTAATTACTCTTGAGACTGTGGCTACTGACACATTTGCTTGTTGAGCCACTTCTTTAATCGTTCTCACTTTGCCACTCCTTTTATGTAATCGCTTACATGAAAATTTATCACTTTTTTCTTTTAAATGCAATATTAAATAAAACATTTATAAATTAACTCTTTTGTGAATGGCCGTCGTCTTAATATTTATGTTTATTGATATATCGCGACTTTTTAATTTTGGAATTATACACATCGTAAAAAGAATATGATACTATATAATTAATTTTCAAAGTAAATATAGAATTGATGCAAAGGGGACCCAATTCTTGGATAAATCAACTCGTATACTAAATATTTTAACTTTGCTTCTTAAAGGTCACGTTGTTACGCAACACGACTTAAATCAATTTACTGATGTGAGTAAGAAATCGATTCAGCGTGATATTAATACCATTAACACGTTCTTTTATGAAAATGAGTTTTGGAGTCATAGTAATACTAGAGTCGTTTATAATCATCAATTGGCAGGATATGAACTTAAGCAAAAAACACAAAGTAAACATAGTTTAGGCATCCTTAGTTTACTCATTAAACTTCAAAGTTTAACACCCATATTGCATCACGATATTCACAAATTTTTACTTAGCTCAATCAGTTCAATGAAGGTTTCAGATAAACACGTTTTAATGAGTACGTTAAATCAATTTAAAATTAGACAGGAATTATTGCCCGGGAAAAATCTTATGATTTTACAAAAAGCGATTGTGAATAAAGATATTGTTCGCATTGAGCTTGAAGACAAAAAGATAGTCATTAAACCATTATCTATTTTGTATATGCATTATGATTATTGGTTTACGTATGAAGAGGATTATGAAATTGAGACGATTCTACTTCGTGATATCTTGTCTGTGAAAGTTTTAAATTTGAAATTCAAGAAGGATGGCACTTGTAATCCTGTTTTATTCCAAATACACACACACTTTTGGAACCAATTCCAACAGCAATTTTCTATTAAGGAAGTTGTTGAACGAAGTGAGGATTATATCGCAGTATGGGTGAATTGTACGCGTTTCGATGCGTACTATATCGCTTATCAATTAGCGCCACATGCTAAAATTCTAAAACCACAATCATATATTGATAGTTTTATAGAAAGATTAGATGAAATCAAAGATATTTATAAATAATGAAAGTGTTCGTAAAGTAGTTCATAGATAGATTTCGCTTGCTTAAGTTATTTCGCTTTCCTGTGGGAAAGGCTCTAAAGCAGTTCTTTGATTTTAATCATTAGAACTACTTACTTAAGTGTATAAACACTTAAGTTCCTTTCCCCAGCAAAGAGATTTTCGTAATTCATCTATGTATCTCCAAAATACAATAAAATTAGGCACCTCGTTAATTTATTGAACATCACTAAGCTAAATTAACGAGGTGCCTTATACATTGTTATCGTTTATTTTAAAGGTTTATTCTTCTTCGCAGTTTTCATCATATTTCGTAACGCTACCGTCTGAGGTTACAATATATGATCCAGCTAATTCACCATCTTTATCAGTAAATGAGAAACCCCAATCTCCGTCAGAATTTTTTTCTGGTTCTTTATATGTGTATGTGTCGGTATCTAAGGTATGACCTTCATATTCTTCGACTTTATCAATGACATTATCACGTGTCACCGTTTCGTCACTTGAACTACTATCAGAGTCTTCTGAGCTACTGTCATCTGAATTTGAACTATCATAATGTTCAGGTTGTCTAGGCGCATCAGATGTAATGTAACTTGCTACTTTTTCAATATCTGAATCTAAAGCATTCTTAATCTTCTTCGTTTGACCATTTTTCAAAATTCGAGCTGTTTCTTGTTTAGAGTAGCCATCTTCGGTCCAACGATGGTCTTGGAAATGACTTGGTACATCGTAAAATGTGACTGTCCCATCATTATTATCTTTAAAAGTAATGTGACCTAGAGCTGTAACGGATGGACTTAATACAACGGTTCCTTCAGGATATACTTCTGAAGCATCTTCATTATATGGATTAATCGGTTCACCGGACATATCTACAGGTTCATACGTATGGTCCTCTTCGTAAAATATGTCATCTGCGTCATTTCGTGCCGTCAGCCATATTTTAGCAAAGTATTCTTTCGTATTTTTATCATTACTATTAGCAGAATGTGCACTATTAGAACCACCACTAATAGAAATTTGTTTTGCGACTTTTTTATAATCTGAATCTTTGCCATATTTATGATATAAATCTTTAACATCAAGTTCATGTCCTAAGTCAGATTGAATAAATTGTCGGTATTTCCCTGGACTTTGCGTACCTATCACTGCTACTTTATCATCACTAACACCAATTAAAGTCGCGAATGGCCCTCTAGCAGGTGAAGCACTATAAAATGTCATCCCTTCTGGTGCGTCTTCAACTGCTTCTCCAGTTGCTTGTAATTCGTATTTATCTATACTTTTTTGAGTTTTCCCACCATTACCATTTTCACTATATGAATGACGTTTTAAATCATTTGCAGTTATGGCTACATTAGATACACTGTCATCACTTAATGCTAGTGCGACTTTCTCAGCTTGATTTAAGTCTTTAACACTGTTTTCTGAATTCGCATCATTATTTTTCTTATTATTAGTACTATTATCAGATTTCGAATTACTATCTTTATTCGATTTATCCGTTTGTGATGATTTGTTTTTATCGTCAGAAGCTCCATTTCCAAGTCCAAAGTCACTTAAACTACAACCAGCTAATAACATTGTTCCAGTCAGCGCACCAATCATTAAATAATTTCTCTTCATTTCTCTCCACCCTTTATTCCCTTTTTAAAATAAATTGCGAAACGCTTGTAATTCAATTTATTCAATCAGATTACTTAATATGTTGACGAACAAATTTGCCAACATATCCTTTGAAAGACTCTCCTCCAGAAGCTTCTTGCTTAGCATACATATCAGTCGCAGTACCACCTAAATTGTGTCCATACGTTCTCATACCGTACATTGTAGTATATTTGCTATTTAACATAGGCGAGCCTGACGCACCTGATCTAAAAATGTCTTTCGTTTGAATTTCTGAACCATTAGGAGAAAATTGTGTTACACGAAATTTACTAAGGTATGGTTTCGTATTGTCACCATTAATTTTTGAGTAACCTAATGAATATAGAGGTGTATTAAATTTCAATTTCTTAATTTCAGAATCTGTCGCAATACGCATTGGTTTAGCATACTTCGACATATTTTCTTTAGTGTGGACTATCGCAATATCATATTGCGGTACCTTAATGACTTCATTTGCATGAAAAGTATAAGGTATTGATTTACCATTACGATTCAATTGAAATTTAATATATTTTGGTGCTGCAGCTTTACCATATTTATCATCAATAACATGTCCATTTGTGACAAAGGTATGCGCACCAATTACCGTACCAGTACCCATTGAGTCTTGTCCTTTATATTCTGGAATCCCCACTTTCCAACCATTTAAATTCGAAACACGACCAATAGATTTCAAATTACTTTGGGATGCATTTGGATAATATTTGTTTGAAATTGAACTGTTACTGATCTTTTTAGCTTTTAAATATCCTGAGTACTCACCTGCATGCAAGCCATCATAGTAATAGTTACCAACAGCTTGCGCTTCATCACGATGACCAGCATACCCAAATATCGTTGTTCCAATTACTATACTTGCAATAAACGTTTTACCAAATTTTGATTTCCACATACTTTTCTCCTCAATACCTTTCTTTTATGTAATAACTATTTCACGACATACATCGCTCAATATAATAATTTATCAATATTATTATATGATATTAGACGGACAATATACGTCTTTAGAAGTATTAATTAATAAAACTTTAGACTTATTTTTTAATTTAATAACAAAAACAAAGTATTTTTTGTTTACAAAATAAATTGATAGATGTAAACTGTAAAATATATTAATGGAGGGGTACTCAAGCCTGGCTAAAGAGGCCAATCATTTATGATTGGTAGGAGCTTTTTGCTCGCGTTGGTTCAAATCCTTCCCTCTCCGCTATTTTACGACTGGAACGATTATCGTTTCAGTCTTTTTTTTGATTTAAAGATCGTTCCAACTCGTTGCCACATAGAATGATTCCTACTAAGTCATTGACAATTGTCAGTGAGTAAGGTTACTATTTGTTTAAATTACTTTGAAAGAGATACGTTATTTTCACTTAAGGTATCCTTGCAATACATATTTTTTACCTCATTATGTAAACGCTTTCTCTTTTGAAATGAAAGGGAGGTCATTATGGAAGCTGTTAAAGCAATCTTTAGCAAATTGTTTGAATTCTTGCCACGAGCAATCATTAATTTATTTATCTAATATGGATTCATAGATTTACATTTTCAAAAATTAAATAAAATAGAGGTGCTGTTTATGAAAACAAGAGAGAACAGATTTAGTATTCGTAAATTGAGCGTAGGCGCGTCATCAGTTGTAGTAGCAACGTTGCTATTCATGGGAGGTAGCTCAGCACAGGCAGCCGAGAAACAACAGGAAGTGGGAACTCCTGAAACGGCGTCAGCACAATCTATTGGGGATAAAGACACACACGCGACTCAAAAGGGACAAGTTCAATCAACTGAACAAGATAAGTCGCAAGCGTCTCAAACTGAAAATAATACAAATAATTCACAAACTAGCTTACATAATGAACATAATCAAACAGACGATGCATCTACAACGAATGAAACTACTTCAACTTCAGATGAGACGCATCAAAGTACCACTGTAAAATCTGAGAAGCCAACTTCAAATAGCGATAACCAACAAAATGAAGCTAAACAAACTTCTCAACAATCACTTTCAACTGATACACAAACTTCTAAACCAACTACTAACGACGGCATAACAACGCAACAATCTGAATCATCTAAACAGGAAAAACCGTCAACACAATCAACTGATACAGCTTCTAAAGAAGACGACACAACTAAGAAAACAACTGCACATACGCAATCACAAACTGATGAAACGTCTGATAATAAAAAAGAAGCATTAAATCAACCACATTCAAATGTTGTTAAATCTGAAGATGCAAATACTTCTTCAAATGAAATTAATCCAAACACAATTAAATCAACTGAACAACAACAGTCAACAGAATCAAATACGTCAGATAAACCAAAAGTCGACAATCAACAAGCACAATCACAACCAAAGGATAATGACGACAATCAAGGTGACGCACTTAAAACCGCAACACAAGCTCAGCAACAAACGTTAACTAAGAAGGAAGCGACAACTTCTGAAGTAACGAATCGTCTTAATACACAAAATAGCGATAATAATATTTCAATTGATGGGCAAACTAACCCTACTTTAGATAGTGATAAGTCTTCTAAACAAAATAAAGATGCACAATCTGGGTTAAATACACTTAAAAATAACGCAGTCGCAACGACAAACACTCAATCTAAATCACAAGCTGCAACTGGAACGAAAGATCAAACCAATAAAGTTGCGAAACAAGCTCAGTATAAAAATCAAGACCCTATTATTTTAGTTCACGGATTTAATGGCTTTACTGATGACATAAACCCATCCGTACTAGCGCACTATTGGGGTGGCGATAAATTAAACATACGCCAGGATTTAGAAGAGAACGGCTATGAATCTTATGAAGCGAGCATTAGTGCGTTTGGTAGTAACTACGATCGTGCTGTCGAACTTTATTACTATATTAAAGGTGGAACTGTGGATTATGGTGCTGCACACGCTGCCAAATATGGTCATGAACGTTACGGTAAAACATATGAAGGCGTATATAAAGATTGGCAACCAGGCCAAAAAGTACATCTTGTCGGACATAGTATGGGCGGTCAAACGATTCGTCAATTAGAAGCATTATTAAGAAATGGTAATCCAGAAGAACAAGAATATCAACATGTACATGGAGGCGATATTTCACCTTTATATCAAGGTCAAAACGATAATATGATTTCATCAATTACGACACTTGGAACGCCACATAACGGCACACATGCATCAGATTTATTAGGTAACGAAGCGCTTATTCGTCAAGTTGTCTTTGACGCAGGAAAAGTACTTGGCAATAAAGATTCACGTGTAGACTTCGGTCTGTCTCAATGGGGTCTAAAACAACAGCCTAACGAGTCTTACGTTGACTATGTCAAACGTGTTAAAGATTCAAAATTATGGCAAACCAAAGACAATGGCTTTTATGATTTAACACGTGAAGGCGCGACAAACCTTAACCGTCAAACATCATTAAACCCTAATATTGTGTATAAAACTTACACAGGAGAATCAACACACGCATCATTATTTGGACGTCAAAAATCAGATTTAATTTTATTCTTCCCATTCACCCTAACTGCTAATGTAATTGGTAAAGCAGCTGAAAAAGAATGGCGAGAGAATGATGGCTTAGTGTCTGTTATTTCATCACAACATCCATTTAATCAAGCGTATACACAAGCAACGGATACAAATCAAAAAGGGATTTGGCAAGTTACACCAACGAAACATGATTGGGATCATGTCGATTTTGTTGGTCAAGACAGTTCTGACACAAAACGCACTAGAGCTGAATTACAACAATTTTGGCATGACTTAGCAGACGATTTAGTTCAAAGTGAGAATTTAACACGCAACGCTTAATACATCTCAACTCTTACCAAAAGGAGGTCAAGTTATGTCTGGTACTTTTCTTCAATTAATAGGTTCTTTATTTAACATCCTAAAAGTATTATTCTCGTAAATGCGTCATAAACATGATAAGCACCACCTATTAAAAAGCATTCGCTTTTCATAATAGGTGGTGCTTATTTTCATTCGTATATTGCTGTTGAAATCAAAAGTTCTTACGCTAACATTTTTAATAATCACTAACGATTATTCCGCGCCTTTATTAACAAATTGCGAGCTACTGGAGGCACTGCCTGCAGCAGATAAGGTCACTTTAATTGCGTCATTTGATTCATCGACTTCGTGCTGCAACTCACTATTGAGTCCTAACAAGTTATTCGCTTGTGTTTCATCACTATTAAGCTCTTCCAAACCATTTACAATCTCAGTCGCTAAAAATTCACATGCATCGTCACTTTCTACATACACGTTTTCTTTTACAATATTTTCAATTACATCGATTAATTCTGATTTTTGAATTTGAATATCAATCATGAAAATTACTCCCTTAAATTGTTGTTGACATAAACAAAATTTTATGTCTTTAATTTTATACCCTTTTTAAGCATAGATATTTAAAATTGCATACATCTAATAACCCTAAACCCCTTATAATATCTAGCTTAACAAGCTACTTGGAAGGCTTGTTAAAGGCATTATACATTAATTTAAAAGGAGAAAATACTTAATTTTTTTAATATGACAAATGTGTCATATTAATGAATAATGATATGTTTAAATTACTTTAATTGTCGACCTTTTTCGGCACAAAAACTTCTGCCTCACTATCATATGGATAGTAAAATCCATTAGGTACCGTTTGTAATTCAATTAAGCTTCCCCACGGACTTTTTACATAAACAGTTTGATTACCTTCAGTGTCTTCATATTTCGTATTCACATGTGGCTCTGAAATAGGTTGACCTCCAGCTTGCGTCAACTGTTTAACTGCCTCATCAAAGTGTTCTGCCTCGATATAAAAAGAGATATGCGTATAACCAATGTCTTGTAACGTTTGCGCTTGACCTTGATGTGCATCTTTAAATTCAAACATTTCAATATTCGGTCCATTACCAAAGACCATCATACGTTTATGAATAATGGATGCCCCTTCTTCTAAACCAAGAATGTGTTCAACTATTTCCCCACCACGAGGTTCATCCGTCTTTCGTTGACTATCATAAGCAATCTTTCCGTTGAGCCCTTCTTTGAAAAAGGCTGTCGCCGCTTCAATATCGGGTACTGTGAGTCCGATATGATTGATTCCTCGATTTATATTCATACACCATCACCTCTAATAACAATGTTTTAATATGCGAGTTACGTATTTTCACCACGACGGACGCAATCAATAATTTTTGTAGTCTCTTACGTTTATCTTCCTCATTTTCAACAAAAAAGACAGCACCTTCTCCTTCAATCGCAACCCAAGGTACAATAAATAGCATTGAAATCTAGGTCTTGAATCAATTCCAGGCTTTTAATGGATGTTTGTCGGTCACTTGAATTGAGAATAACAGTACGCTATTCCCCATCATCTACACACAAAAAGGCCTCTGTAAAAAGGAAACGATGTTCGTCATTATCCCACAGAAACATCGTCGTACCTGACGTATGTCCTGGAGTAGGAATGACTTCTAAATCATCTGCAATCGTCTCACGTTGTTCAAACTGTCCATCAATCGGTACCGTTCGATTGATTGCTGCTACATCATCACGATGAATCCAAAATGGTATATCTATACTAGGTGTTCCGCCTACGGATTCATGCTCATGATTCATTAAAACGCATGAAGCACCGCCTAATAATTGGATATCTGTCACTACTTCATTTAAACCTGATGAATGATAAATGACTATATTGCCTTCTGATCGTTCTAGCACAAATGACTTAATACGGTAGCGTTTATCAAATGGAAAGACTGCCTTTGTTGTTTCATATAATCCTTTCTGAATACGTGTTAATGTCTCTAATTATTTATTATCCATAAATGAATCACCCTTTTCGCAATTTGATGTCTTAAGCTATACCCTTTTTCTTCATCATAAATATGATTAGCACTGACTCTATACATCTCTTTATTAAAAAAGCGGAACAGTATTCATAATGAACACACTGTTCCGCCCCACCGCATGAGTGACTTTAACTAAAAAACTTGATATAAGCGTCTTATCTTTTCAGTCAGTTACGCGTTTTTTCATTATTAAATTGAAGTATTATTTATAATCGATTACACGATCAACTGGCATTCTAAATGATGTGTGTGCCTCTTTAGCTTTCTTGCCTATTGCGACAATCATCACTGGAACATAACGTTCTAAATCATAGCCAAACGCTTTACCGATTTCTTCATGTTCAAAGCCACCAATTGGATTTGTATCATAACCGTGTTGTTTAGCAACTAACATCAATTGCATAGCAGCTAAACTACTGTCTACTTTAACAATGTCATTCATTGATTGGCGTGTGCGATTTTTATAATTTTCTAAAACAATCGGTAACATTTGTTCTTTAACTTCTTGTGGCATGTGACCATTGACAACCGCTTGTTCATAAATATATTCGCCTTCTTCATAGCATTGTAAATCCCCAAAAATGACAATCATTGCTGATGATGTATCATTTTGGTTTGTATTAAATTGAATTAATGGACGCAATTTAGCTTTCGCTTCATCACTTTCAACCACAACAAAACGCCAAGGTTGCATATTCACTGATGAAGGTGCTTTCGTTGCTTTTGCAATCATTTCATTCATTTCTTCATGAGAAATTTTATAATCTGGGTCGAAACCTTTAACCGACTTACGACCTTCTAATATTTCATTAAAATCATTAAGCATGATTTAGCCTACTTTCTATCTTTATTCTATAGTTATAATTTAAATGCAATTGACAACTATGCACAATTATATGTTTTTAAAGACTTTATATTTTAGACAGTAGGCAGTCTTAATTATAGTGATTATAGCCAAAGAAACGCCTATTTCACGCATGATTATGACATCATACACCTCTCTTATTTCCACTTACTCCTAATATGAAAATTTGTATAATTCATTGATTAAAAATTAATAAATAGGGTATTATTAATTTTAACAAAAAAATTAATTACATAATTTAACACAATTAATTAACTAATTATAAAGAGTATTCGTAGTCAGTCATAATTTTAAGTCACATATATACTCATGAAGGGGACGAACATTATGGCAGATAAACTGCAAAGGGAATTAAGCAATAGGCATATACAACTTATTGCAATTGGTGGTGCGATTGGTACCGGATTATTCCTAGGTGCAGGTGAATCCATTCACTTAGCAGGTCCATCGATTTTACTTACATATATTATCGTTGGTTTCGTATTATTTATGTTTATGCGAGCAATGGGAGAAATCTTATTGTCTAATCTAGGATTTAAATCATTTGGTGATATTGCCCATCATCATATTGGTCCAATGGCAGGCTTTATGGTAGGTTGGACATACTGGCTAACTTGGATTATTTCAGGTATGGCTGAAGTAACAGCCGTTGCTAAATACGTTGAATTTTGGTATCCAGCAATACCTAACTGGTTAACAGTTGCATTTACGATTCTCGTACTTGTAGGTATGAACTTATTTAGCGCCAAATTATTTGGTGAACTTGAATTCTGGTTATCACTAATTAAAGTTATTACGATTATCGCATTAATTGTTGTAGGTATTGTTATGGTCATCTTCGCAATGAAAACCGATTATGGTACAGCAAGTGTAGCGAATATTTGGAGTCATGGTGGATTCTTCCCTAATGGCATATCTGGATTCTTAATGGCATTCCAAATGGCAATCTTCTCATTTATTGGTATTGAGTTAATCGGTATCACTGCAGGGGAAACTAAAAATCCATATAAAACGATTCCTCAAGCAATTAACAATGTACCTTTCCGTATATTAATATTCTACATTGGTTCATTAGCTGTTATTATGTCAGTTGTACCTTGGAATCAATTAGATCCTGCGGAAAGTCCATATGTAAAACTGTTTGGTTTAGTTGGTATTCCATTCGCAGCGGGAATCATTAACTTTGTAGTTTTAACAGCAGCTGCATCTTCATGTAATAGTGGTATCTTCGCTAACAGTCGTACATTATTCGGTTTAGCTGGAAGAAAACAAGGTCCACCATTCTTACATAAGACGAATAAACATGGTGTTCCATATTACGCTATCTTATTAACTTGTGGTTTATTAAGTATTGCGATTATTTTAAACGCAGTATTTAAAGATGCTACGAAGGTATTCGTTCAAATCACAACGTTCTCAACAGTGCTCAATATTATGATTTGGACATGTATTATGATTGCGTATCTAGGTTTCGTGAAGGGAAACCCTGAATTACACAACGATAGTAAATTTAAAATGCCTGGTGGCAAATACATGGCATATGCCATTCTTGTCTTCTTTGCATTTATCTTTATCGTTTTACTTATTAATAGTACGACACGTTTTGCTGTACTATTCGCGCCTGTTTGGGCCATCGTACTTGTCATCATGTATCAAAAGTATCGAAAAGAATCTGAAAAAGCGACAATCGCTATGGAAGATGAAAAAGATTTAGAAAGAGAATTAGAAGATAAATAGATAATAATTAACTCCCTCTAAGTAGCCATGATTTTCAAAGCTTACTTGGAGGGAGTTTTAATTTGTTTATTTTTCTTTTAAACGTCCGTCTTCCATATGAAAGACTTTATCACAGAACTTGGTTAAACGTTCATCATGCGTAACGATAATACATGTTTTATGACGTTGTTTAGACTGTTCTTTTAGTATTTCCATAACTGCCATCGCATTTTCAGTATCGAGCGATGCAGTTGGCTCATCAGCTAAAATAATAGAAGGCTGTGTATAAATTGCCTTAGCAATCGCGACGCGTTGCTTTTGACCTCCTGACACTTCAGAAGGTAATTTGTTCTCTATCTCTTTTAAGCCTAAATCACTCAACAATTTATCATATTCTTCAGTACTTAACACATCTTTTTTATAACTCTTCAATAAGTGAAATTGTTGTTTGATTGTTAAGAAGGGAACTAAGTTCGTCGCCTGCAATATAAAGCCAATCTCTTTCATTCTCATTTTAGCTAATTGTTTCTGACTCATTTTTGAGATTTTCTCATCATTAATATATATTTCACCAGATGTTGGTGTTTGTAACGCACCAGCCATTGTTAAGAACGTACTCTTACCGGAACCGGAAGGGCCAACAATAGCTATGAGTTCACCTTTTTCAAAAGATAAAGATGTCGGTTTTACTGCTTCAATTGTATGATTACCATCTTCGAATTCTTTAGTCACTTCATCAAATTTTAACATGGTGGCACCTCCTTACCCAATCGCCTTGAGTGGGTCTATTTTTCTAATGGATAATACTGAGAATAAGCTACCAACAAGAGATGTTAGTATTAAAACGATACCAAAGATAATGAGTGTACCGATATTAAATTGGACAGGTACCGCTTCAGGTAAGACTAAACTTGTCAGTAATGTCAATATTAAGCCAATCAAAGTACCGATTAAGGCTAATATAAAGGTTTGTGCTAACACCATCTTCATTAAGAATCCATTCGTAAATCCTTGAGCTTTTAGTACTCCGAATAAATTCTTTTTCTGCAGCGTGATGACATATAAGAATACGCCAATGACTGTAGCAGAGATAACAAATAAGAATGTAATCATGAAGTTCATTGTTAAGTTTTGTGGTTTGTAGCCTGGTAGGTTCTCTACAAAGTCATCTATTCCTATAACTTCTAGATCTTTATCAACATTTTTATCTTTCCAATTACTGTCTTTTACAACTACTGCATTGGTTTTATCTGATGACAGTGCTGGATTAATTTTTTCAATGGTTTTGTCATTTGCGAAAATAACGGGAGAAGCATTATATTTAGCACTTTCTGAAACGCCAACGATATGTAGTTTCTCATCAGATTGAGATAACGTGATGGTGTCACCAACCTTGAACCCTTTATCTTTCAATGATTGATCGATCACGACATCATTATCTTTATTAAATTTTTTGCCTTCCTCAATCTTTGGAATCAAGAATGAGTTTGATGTTACGCCAAAGAGTAATGCATTCTCTTCACTCTCTCCATTCGATGCAATAACGCCAATTTGTTTTAACGGTGCCTCTTCTTTAAATTTGCCTTCAACGTCAGACGATTTAAAGACAGATTGTTGAACCGTTTGGTTGGCATCTTTATTTAAAACAATTGCATCTGCTTTCCATTTCTTGATGCCTTCAGTGTTCATATTAATTAAACCACTTGCTAAACCGGATAGTAAAAAGAGTAAGTAACTAATTAATACTAGAATGCCTATAATTAATCCGAATTTAAGCTTGTTGCGTTTAATTTCGTTCCATGCAAGAAACATTTAATTCCCTCCTTTATGTGTATTATTAACAAGTATAGCAATACTTATATTAAAAATTACAATGAATTAAACTATTTAAATATTATTCATATTGAACATCATAAGAAAGTTCTACAAATTGGTTATATTGTGTCACGGCTGTTAAATTCAATTGAACTTGGTCAGCAATATCATAAAAAAGGAGGACATCGATATGACCTATAAAAATAAAATTCAATATTTAGAAGCCATTCAACGTTACGGCAGTATTTCACATGCAGCCAAACACCTTTATATTTCTCAACCCTATTTAAGCCGTTATATTCAAGACGTTGAGAATAACTTAGGTGTGACATTAATTAACCGGGACAGCAACCCGCTAGAACTTACGTATTCAGCTGAGCGATTTCTAGATTATTTACATGAAATTGAGGATATTGATACTCGAATGCGTGATGAATTGCAGACAATTTCTAATTTGAAAAAGGGCGTATCCGTATAGGTGTTAACCCTATTTTAGCTACACATACGCTTTATAGTATCTTGCCAAAGTTTATAGAACATTACCCGGGCGTGGAGATTGAATTAGTAGAAGAAGTAGCACATCGAATTGAACAAATTGTTTCCGATCAAAAAGTGGATATAGGTGTGACGATATTACCGTTATATACCGAAGATTTATCTTATGATATTTTATACACAGAAAATGTATATTTAGCGTTACCTCCAGGACATCAGCTTATCGAACAAGCTAAAGCACACGCTGACGATGGTGAATTTCCATTTCATTTGTTAGATAATGAGAAATTTATCTTGCTCAAGCCTGAAATGACATTACGCCAATTATCTAATCAAATCTTAAATGATTATAATGTTGTACCTGAAGTGATGATGGAAACGGTTAGTGTCGAGAATGCGCTTCGTCTCGTCAATGAAGGTATCGCAATCACATTTGTCCCTAAGAGTGTTAAAGATATGACGTCTCATCGTTTTAATGGCACGTTTGTCCAATTGAACCCACACCACTATTACAATCGAGTCGTATTAGCATACAAAGAAAATGATAAAAAACCACTATCTAGAGCAGCTAAGACATTTATCCAAATGGCGAAATCCGGAATGAAACAAGATATGAATTAACAACTACTTTATTAGACATAGAAAAGACAAAAGACGTGGGACAATGAATTCATAAAGAATTCTGTTCCACGTCCTTCGTTTGCTTATTCTCAGACAATAATCATTTAGCTTTAAAATTAATCGTTCAATATATTATACTTGTTCGCCAACGACTGTGAATCGCTCGTTAATGTGAGCTACATTTTCAGCTTCGTCTACAATTGCAATAGCGTAATCCGCATAGCTAATGTAGCTATTACCTTGACTATTTACAAGCAATTCATCTTTACCTAATGTATAAGAACCTGTACGTTTACCTTCTGCATCGAACTCTGCTGATGGACTAACAAATGTCCAAGTAATGCCCTCGCTATCTTGAAGATCTTGGAGATTACGTCCTTGACCTTTAGCAGTTGGTTTAAACATATCTGGGAAATCTGGTGTTTCAAGTACACGTGTTGTATGTGCCTCATCTACGAATAAGCTACCTGCACCACCTACTACAATCACTCTTGTATCTACTTCTTTAAGCAATTTAATTAAAGCGCGTCCCGCTTCTACATGGGCTTCTTCCTCACCTAATGGCGCACCAAATGCATTTACAACAACATCAAGATCTTCGATGTCATCTACTGTTAAACTGAAAATATCTTTTTCAATCACTTTCACATCTTGATCATTTAGTTTGCTCGCATTTCTAACAATTGCAGTGACTTCATGACCACGTGCTTGTGCTTCTGTTAATACTTTATTTCCAACTTTACCTGTTGCTCCGATAATACCAATTTTCATGATTTATTCCTCCACATTTTTATATTTATGGTGATGTCAGTCAATTAGGTCGTTGTGAGGCAGCTTCATTATCGCACTTGCACTTGTAACCATAATAGTTACATGTAAGATATAACGGACGACGACTTATCCGTTTCGTTGCAAGATGTCTGTAACAATATCATCCATTGTGACATTAGCCAAGACACCTTCCATCGCATCTTGTGCACGTAAGAGAATGATTTCAAGCACACTCTGGATATTGGCACCTACAACACAATTTACATTCGTGTCTTCATGCATTTGGAATAATTCGCCTTCGTCAACGACTTCCACCGCTTGATACACATCAAGTAATGTAATGTCTGTTAAAGGCTTTCTTAGTTGAATGCCACCACTCCCTTGCTGTGTTTCGATTAAATTCGCTTGCTTTAATTTACCTACTAATCTTCTAATTACTACAGCATTAGTGTTCACACTACTAGCAATCCAAGAGGATGTTAATGGTTGCGACTGTTCAACTTTGACTAATGCTAGAATATGCACAGCCACAGTGAAACGACTACTAATTTTCAATCTTCTCACCTCATGTAACCATTATAGTTACAAGTTAATTTATAAGTCACTGTTTTTGAATTTAATTAATTTTGGTTTTAAAAAAGACCCAATCATCAAGATTTTCAAAATCTCAATAATAGGGTCATAATAAGACATAATAATAATATTAATTATATAAGACTAAATTCACATTAATTATATTCATCTTCGATATCGCCAACGATTTCTTCAAGAATATTTTCTAAAGTAATGATTCCCTTGAAATCAGCGTCATTATAAACTGCTGCGATATGCACTTTTCTCTTTTTCATCATTTCTAATATGTGTTTCAATGGTGTATTCATTTTAACGTTAATAATTGGATTAACGAACGTCTCTAGTTTAGATGGTTGTTCCACGTTGAACAATGATTTGGAATGTATGAAACCAACAATTTGATCATCTTTAACAGCTGGATATCTTGTAAACGCATCTATTTTAATTTGCTGTATAGCATCATCAAAACGTGTATTTAAATTTAACGTTTTAACATGTTCTTCATCAATCATAATATCTTTTGCGACTAAATTATCAAATTTAAATGCTTGGTTAATATGGTGTAATTCACTGTCATTAATTTCGCCACCTTCATGGCTATCGTGAATTAATTGTTTCAACTCTTCCTCAGAATGGAATACTTCACTCTCTTTGGCTGGTTTCATATTGAACATTTTCAATATCAATCGTGCTGCACCATTTAATAACCAAATAAACGGATACATTAATTTATAGAAAAAGATAATCGGTTTCGCAAATAACAACGTAATATATTCTGCCTTTTGGATAGCAATCGTCTTAGGTGCCATCTCACCTACAACAACGTGTAAAAATGTCGCGATAACAAATGCGCCACCAATTGTAAATGGATGTATCCAAGCTTCAGGAATACCAATACTGCTGAATAAAGGATGTAATATAAATTCAAATGTAGATTCTCCTACCATACCGATACCTAGTGCGGTAATGGTAATACCTAATTGGCAGGCAGCTAAGTATTCATCAAGATGATCGACAACCTTCTTAGCGGCTATCGCTTTCTTCTCACCTGCATTAGACAATTGTGCAATTCTTGTTTCTCTGACTTTAACAATAGCGAACTCTGTCGCCACGAAAAAAGCCGTTAGGACTAATAATAATATAAAAGTAATAAGACTAAGTGTGGTCCCCAAATATGTTCCTCCAAAATAAAAAATTGTAGACTTGCTACTATACTAATTATATCAATAATATATATATAATCAAAATATTTAAATTTTAATTACTTATATAAATAGTACTTAATTCAAAAGGTAAAATTGAGAACCTTTCTTTTTTATCAGTAGTGATTTAAAGCTTCATAATGGAACGATTTAGACTTACCCCATGGCGGTCGGTCTCAAATAGCTGTAACGCATACATACAATGTTCACCCGGAAGATGTTGTTCAAATTCGTCCCAAATCCACATTGCAATATTTTCAGCAGTCGTATTCATATCAGGCAACGTTTCATTAATGAGTTGATGATTTAATTTAGGTTCAATCACTTTATTATAAATCGCATCTACTTCATTAAAATCTAATCCAAGACCATAATCACCAATTGGTGAAAGTACGTCTACATACAAGCGATATGAATGATTATGCAAATCTCGAAATATATCTTCACTAAAATAAATTCGATTATCACACTTGAAATCATATTGTTGTTTTAATACAGTTCGGCCCTCTCTATATTTAAATTGATTGGGTGGTTGGATATAATTAAAGCGATTAGACATGATTTCTTCCTCCTTAAATTATCTATTCACTATTTCAGGTTTTTCCCACAGTTTATCCACATTATCCTTTGATAGTTCACCTGCATTAAATTGAGCTAAATGACTATCATAGGTATCTATCTTATATTTCAATAAATTTCTAGCTTTGTGCATTACTTCTAATTTAGCATCTAGTTCACTTAATTGTTCATTAAGTATCTCTTTTTGACGTTGCTGCGTGTCTTCATTTGAAGGTAATTGCCCTAGTTTACAAAACTCTATAAGTAATTCAATTTTCACACCAGCAAGACGTAAGTTTTTTACTAAATATATCCAGTTCAAGTCGTTTGTTCTATAATCACGATAGCCATTTTGATTTCGTTCAACTGGTGGTATAGCGCCTACTTTCTCATAATATCTCAATGTATCTTGAGATAATCCCATAAATTCTACAACTTCTTTCGTATTCATAGCACATTCACTCCTTATCGTTCCCTATGTTATACCATAATTTAAAAATTTTAGTCATTTGAAATTTTTAAAAATTAGTACTTGCTATGGAGTTCACTCCATAGTTTAGACTATTACTATTCTTCTAAAGGGACGTGTCAATATGTTTAAAAAGAAAAATCAAATTATACTCTTCATCATTTTATTTAGTTATTTTTTAATATTAATGGATAACTCAATCATATTTACAAGTACTGTCAAGATCGCTCAAAGCCTACACATGGATAAAGCGTCCTTATCTTGGGTATCAAATGCTTATACAATTACATTCGGTGGTTTCTTATTGTTAGCGGGTAGACTAGGTGATTTATTAGGGCGCAAACGTATATTTTTAAGTGGTTTAGTGTTATTTGGGATATCAAGTTTATGTATCGGGCTTGCACAAAATAGTATACAAATTATTACTTTTAGAGCAATACAAGGTATTGGTTCGGCGATTATTGCACCTACAACACTCGCTTTACTTATGGGCCATTTCGAAGGTAAGGAAAGAAGTAAAGCCATTAGTTACTACGGCGCCACTCCTGGTATTGGTTCAATCATTGGTTTACTCCTCGGTGGTTGGTTAACAAGTACAATCAGTTGGCGATCTGGCTTCCTGATTAATGTCCCTTTCACTATTATTTTAATTATCTTGACGTTGCTTTTTGTAAAATCTACAACGGTTCATCGTGTATGAATTGACTTTATTGGTGCAATACTTTCAGTTATTGCGATAATGACACTCGTATATGGCATGACAAATGAATCTATCATTGCAGTCATTATTGGGTTCATTTTATTAATTATATTCGTAATATTTGAACGCAAATTACCATTTGCATTAATGCCAATGTCATTATTTAAGAATAAGGTGCGCACAGGCGCTTATGTCGGTCGTTTTATATTTATGATGGCAATGTTATCTTATTGGTTTATCTTGCCACAAATGATGCAACATTTATATCATTACACACCGTTACAAGCTGGTATAGCTTTCTTACCTTTAACCATTATTAATTTTATTGCGGCATTGTATCTTCCTTACTTTACTGAAAAATTAGGCAATACGAACGTGTTATTACTCGGCCAAATTATACTGACTTTAGGACTAATTGTTACAGCTAGTTTGAATCCGTTACATGGATATTGGCTAGCGATAGGTATCCCCATGTTACTCGTAGGTCTAGGTCAAGGTTGGCTACTGGCTCCTATTACAAGTGCCGGCATTCACGAAGTAGATGCTAGTTTATCAGGTGCCGCAAGCGGAATGACTAATACCATGCACCAATTAGGTGGTCCAATCGGCTTATCAATTATCGTCTTTTTCACATCAAATATAACACATATTATTCATTATTATCACGTTGTGATGTGGTTAATTGTTATTTATATGATTATCGGCTTCATTGTGTTATGGATGACTCAACGCCAAACTAAATCAATTTAAATGAAAAAAGGAGAAGGATAGATATTTATTAAATTCATAGTCCAATGCTCCTTTTTATAGTCGTTATTAAATAACAATCTCACTTTGACCTAAACTTAAAACTCACTTTCACTCATTCCAAAAGCTTCTAATTTTCTCTACATCTTCAAGTGCTTGAGCTTCTCCAGCTTTGAAAATGTCAGGTCGAATTGATGGATCTACTGTATTACCGCCTAGTTCATTTAATTTATCAAATACTGCTTTACTAGGTGTAATTAATTTGACTTTAGCGCCACTTTCTTCAAGTTCTTTAATGGCATCTTCTAATTTATATGGTGTTGAAATAGGAAGATTCGTTGCAAGAATAAGTACTTTCTTAGCACCTTTAGCTAAATCTGCATTCTCCATGGAATGACATCCACCATCAAAATGTTTGTCACCCTCAATCGTCGTAGCCGGCCAAACACCTGGTAACGAACCACTTGAAGCCATAGCTCTATGCAAGTTCACTTGACTATCAGACGTTAGTGCGACACGCTCTGCCTTACGCGCATTAATAGCAGTAATCATCAAATTAGATGGCCATTCAATGCCTTTAATTCTATGTTCTAAGCGAGTGATATGCACGCTCTCATTAAATTTATGATCTTCTAGTGCATAGACACTATAATTCTCAATCCATTCTTTAGGTGACTTCGAATGCTCTTGTATTTGAGCATATCTTTCAAAGATACCTGACATGTCTTTAACTGGCGGCGTTTCATTTGATTTAGGTGCAATTTGCTCATCATAAATGACATCAAAACTCTTGTCAGATGTTAAACCTGTAGCAGCTTGTGCGCCACCTGATGTACCTATCATTAAATCTGCATGACGAACATCTATACCTTGATTAGATAATGTTAACAGATAGCCTAACTCCCAACCTATGGCTAGCGAACCACCACCGCCAAGTACAATTGCATGTTCTAAACTGTCTTTTTTATTCATATTACATATCTCCTTTAGTCAATTACATTGAATATAATCTCTTTTTATTCATATTACAAAAAAGAAGTCTAAGACAACCATTATAGTTGTCCTAGACCGATAATTCATATTAATCTAAATAATTTTCAGCATGCTCAAGACCGAAATGTTCATCTTTAGCTTTTTCTTTTTCGTATTCTTCTTGAGAGATTTGTGTAATACTCTCAACTGCATAACTTACTTTTTTCGCGAATTGTTCAACTTCTTCTTCATTTTTAGCCAATACAAATACTGTTAAGATATTATCATCAACAATATCTTTATAATGTTGATAACGTAATTTATAAATATTCATGTGACAATCCCCCTATAAATTAAAAACCTCATGCCGTTTCATTTTTCATGAAAGGTTTAATTAGTAAAATATGCCCTATTTTTATTACTTCCAAACTTCTATATTGCTTACGATTTAAAAAATTCTTAATCAAACCAAGTATTTCAACATGTTCTTATTTATATGCATTAAATCTATAGCTTATTACACTAAATATGAAACCTAGTATAAGTAATATCATTGCGAAGGTTAACGCCAACTGATAATTATTTGAGTCTCCGATGAGTACTCCGGCAATCATTGGCGCTATCATTTGTCCGACACTATAAATGACTGTTAATAACGATACAAGATTTAACTTTTGATTTGTATGATACATAAGTTCTTGGCTTTTCGACATAAATAACGTTGTTAAACCTAAGAAGGTTGCACCAAATAGCATCGAAGCAACGATTAATCCTAGCATATGATGTGAAAAGATAGGCAAGCCTACACTAATAATTTGTAATATTAATGCACTATATATCGCCTTTTTGTACCCAAACTTTTCAGCAAATAATGACCAAATTAACGTGGCCGGCATAGCGCCTAGTCCTACAAACATCCAACTTAATGCAGCGTAATCTGCGTATGCAGGTATAGTCTTAATAAGTGCGACTAAAAATGTTCCTGTAACAATATAGCCTGCTCCCTCAAAAAAATAGGCAATCGAGAATGGAATAATAAATGCGCGATTTAATGCCTTTCCTTGATTCTGATTTGATGACGCTGAATGTTTAGAAATTGAAGGGTTGTCCTTCATGCTAGTTAATATAATGATACCTGCCATTAAAGCCACAACACCTAATATAATCCATGTTGCTTTCCAAGTCTGAGCTTGTGTATAAAGAAATATAAAAATACTACTAGAAAATATTCCTATTCCTACTGCACTATATAAAATTCCCGAAATACTCTGTTTATTAGCCATTCTTAATGCTTCTAACGCCACATTTGATGCTACAACAAAGATCGTACCACTCGTTATGCCGGCAATTATTCGCAGAACTGACCAGATAAGAAAATGCTCTGAAAATCCCATTAAAATAACAGAAATCACATTAATCATGACATACAACTTTAAATCAAAGACTTTAGATTTTATCGTAATAAACATAGGTATGATAGCACCCATTAGATAACCTAAATAATTGAATGTCGCTAACAGACCTGCATTTTGGTTATTCATCGAGGTATCTTGTTGCATAAATGGCAAAATTGGCGTATATGCAAAGCGGCTAATTGACATTGCAATCATTAATGCCAGCATGCTTAATACCAATTGTTTATAAGCTTGTTTAGGTATCATAAAAAACCTCCCGTCCAGTATGTACCATTAAGTATATACCTTATCAGGAGGTTTGACTCTAATTATTCAATTGTTCGAGTTGTAACTGAACGCCTTTAAAGCGACTCAAGACGTACGCATCATGTGAAATAATGATTAATTGCGTTTGCTTTAATGCGATTAACATTTGAAGTATTTCTTCCTCGTTAATCACATCTAAGTTTGTCGTTGCTTCATCTAATATCAATATCTCTGGTTCTAGAATAAGTGCCTTCGCTATCCAGACACGTTGAAATTGCCCACCACTTAGCGTTGAAATGCTTTGATTGAGTATGCTTTGTGGTAACTTGCATTGTCTAAGCACCGCTTCTATTCTTGATGTGTAACTCTGCTTATCAAATTTGTAATTCTTAAGTGGTTCTAATAACGTAGATAATACGGTTTTACGCTGATTTAATGTGTCACGTTGATACTGAGGCACATATTGAATGTGTTTCATCCATTCTTTTGCCGTATATGACTTACGTAATTGGCCATTAAAGTATAAGTCACCTTGATAATTCATATCTAATCCGGCGATAATCTTGGTTAACGTAGACTTACCGCAGCCACTTTCACCACTTATAAGTAAATGTTGGTCATTAATTGCACATGATATATCTTTGAAGATAAGTTTCCCATCAATGTATTTAGTTAATCTTTCAATTTTAAGCATAGGCCTGTCTCCGATGTGCGATAGCAATTAAATTTTTCGTATAGCTATGTGTGGGGTTAGCTAAAATAGATGATGCTTCACCACTTTCAATCAATTGACCTTGCTGCATAATACTAATATGAGTGGCATAATCCTTAACTAAGTTAATATCATGTGTAATAAAGACAATTGTCATTTGATAATGTTCCTGTGCCTTAATCAAATAGTGCATAAACTTTTTAACATTCTCTTGATCTAGCGCACTCGTCGGTTCATCTAAAAATAAGTAGTCCGGACGTCTAATTAATGACATTATAAAGGCTACACGTTGTGCCATACCCCCACTAAGTTCAAAGGGATATCGTTTAAGTAATTGTTCACCTTGATTTAAACCGAGTAATTGCACTTTATCTAAGACGTCTTCCTTGATATCTTGTTTAGATAGTTGTGAATGGTTAGCTTCATAAATATATTGGAAATGTTTAGCCAAGGTCACGTTTTGAAACATATTACTTTGAACATCTTGAAAAACGGCATCCGTCTTATTTAAATCAATCTTGATATCTCCTTGATAGCTTAGTTGTGATGGCTTCATTCCAAGAATAGTTCTCGTCAATAATGACTTCCCACTACCACTCTCACCTATAATGCAATGAATTGCCCCTTTAGTTATTGTCAAATTAACATCGTTTAACAATGACCGATTATGATCTAAGATGGATAATTGATTGACTTTAACTACAGTATTCATTGCGTTATTTTTTTGTTGATCATTTGACATAATAAGGCGAAACCTCCTAACAGTACACCAGGGAAGAAGAAGAGCCAAGGTGCACCATTGAAATAACTTTTCCCGTCAAAGAGAATGGTTCCTAACTCAGGCGTCGGTGGTTTAATACCCAGGCCTAAAAAGGCAAGTCCAGATATACTTAGCATCATTTTGCCAAAGTCAGCCGTGACCAAAGCAAATATATTACTTAGTAAATGCGGAATCACGTGCGTCACTGTCGTTTTAAACGTTGAGTTACCACTTAGTCTTGCATAACTGACAAAGGGACGCTTTTGAATATCTCGTGTTAAATTTCTGAAATAACGTAAATAACGGCCTATCCATCCAATTGTTAAAGCAAGTATCAAACCTAGCATTGAATTACTTACTAAGCTTAAGATGACTAATGCAATAATAAATGAAGGAATTGCCAA
Source organism: Staphylococcus sp. GW821-FHT11H10 (assembly GCF_058807855.1). Taxonomy (NCBI): domain Bacteria; kingdom Bacillati; phylum Bacillota; class Bacilli; order Caryophanales; family Staphylococcaceae; genus Staphylococcus; species Staphylococcus sp. GW821-FHT11H10. The sequence continues at coordinate 170,902 of NZ_JBXARC010000003.1, forward strand.
TAGCATATCGGCAATAAACATGATGATTTGGTCTAACCATTTTCTTTCTATACCTGCAATTAACCCAAAGACCAGTCCAATACAAACACTTAATAGAATTACCACGCTAGTTAAGCTTAATGTGACTAGACTACCTACAATCAGTCTGACTAAGAAATCTCTGCCTAGTTGATCCGTGCCTAACCAATGTTGGCTATTAGGTGATTGGAGTGGATCCAAGTTTTGTGTGTCTTGCATAAAGCAATATACAATTAGCACAAACATCACACTTAATATTGCACTTATGGCGATGTAAGTTTGATATTTTTTCATCACGACACACCTCTTTTCTCATGGGCTTGGCGTTTGGTATGTCGTCGTCGAAGTCTAGGTTCATTGTTTAAAATGATAATGTCGCCTAAATAATTAATGAACATAATTAAGACGATGATAAAGACCACAATGCCTTGAATAAGTGGATAATCTCGTTGATTGATAGCATTAATTAATAATTTCCCTATACCAGACATGCTGAAGATTACTTCAAGTATGACTACTTTTCCTATTAAATGAATCACACTGTTAATTGAAATGGTCATGAGTGGTGCAAATATCTCTTTAATCTGGACAATGATACGCGCCTTTAATGAGTAATGTCTTAACTGAGCAAGTTGATACGCATCGTTATCTAATGTTTGCGCAATAAGGTGCGATGTCATCAATAAGATATGACATCCTTCTATAACAACAATGGTGAAGATGGGTAGCACGAAATGTTGCCAGGAATCGCTACCTACAAAAGGTAGCAACTGCCAACGTACTCCTAAATAATATATAAACAAAATGGCTAACCAATATTCCGGCATAGAAGTCATCACTTGAGCGAATCCACGAATACCATTCGCGTATCGAGTATGTGGGCGCGTCCCAATAAAATAACCAACCATATAACCAAATGGCAACATGATACAACTTGAAACAACGATTAATATTAATGTTGGAATGACGGCCTCCATAATCATAGTTGTTACTGGCTCATTTGTACTAAAACTGTATCCCAAGTTACCAGTAAGTGCATGTCCAACCCAATCGATATATCTTAATAGAAAATGTTGGCCCAAACCAAGTTTATGTTGTGCTGCTTCAATATTTTCCTGGGTAATCGACGTATAACCATGACGTTGTAAGTATAGTATCGCTGGATTACCTGATGTCTTCTCGACTAAAACGAATATAATAAACGAACTCACGATTAAGTAAAGTATTAATTTTATTGTTCGTTTAAGCATTGTTACTCATTAACTTTCAACGCTTTATAATCAATAGGAGCATCAGTAAGTCCAGAGAATTTGAATTGCTTCACTTTATCACTAACGACAAAGGTTTCATTTGGATAAGCAATAGGCACACTATAATATTGTTGATTAAAGTGTTTAAATATTTCATCAAATGAACGCTGTTGTTCTTTTTTAGATACAGTTGTTGGGAAATCATCTAGCTGCTGAGTCAATGTTTTATCATTAGCTAATACACCTGACTTACCATCATTATTTTTAAATACTGAACTCATGAAATTATAAGGCATTAAGGCATCTGAATACGTTCTATAGAAGATGAGGTCATAATCTTTTTTCGTCCATAACGTATCATAGTATGATTGTGAATCTAACGTTTTCACATTTAACTTAATGCCAGCTTTTTTAAGTTGACGTTGAACTTTTTCCGCTTTATCTTTCCAACTTGGGAATTCTGCAGTTTGAATAACCAAATTAAACGTTAATGGTTTACCGGTTTTTTCAAAAATACCGTCACTGTTCTTGTGATAACCTGCTTCTTTAAGTAACTTCTCAGCCTCTTTTACATCATAGTCGTGTGCCTGTTGATTATCTTTGTTTACAAATTGCACGTTCTTCTGGAATAAACCATTTACAGATTTACCCGCAATATCTTTTGTATCGATGCTCTTACTAATGGCTTCACGGATTGTACGTTGTTTTAATACATCATTATCCGGATTAAATGCCATGAAATGACTTACTGTACTTGGCTTATCTTCAACAGTTAAGTTTTTATTTTTCTTGTCTTGCTTAATTTGCTGATCTGACAGCATTCCTAAAGCACCACCAGAAATATCAACAGAACCACTTTGTACTGCTGAGTTTCTTGAATCTCCATCTTCAATCGTTTGGAACGCAAGATTGTAGTTTACGGGATGGCTATGGTTGAAATATTTATTTGGCTTCATTGTCGTTTTTTCTTTGCCAGTTTTATCAACGACAAAGGCACCTGTTCCAATCGCTTTTTCAAATTTGCCATTTACTTTACCATTTTCAACGGAATGTGGACTCATAATACGTAACGGTCTCACCTGTGTTAATTCATTCAACACTTGATTTGATGGTGACTTCAATCTAATTTGGACAACATGATCACTTTTAATAACAACCTTATCCAATTTTTTTAACGTTTCTACAGTCGTATCTTTGTTCATCGCTTTCGCACGCTCAATTGAGAATTTCACTGCTTTAGCATCTAAAGCTGAGCCATCTGAGAATTTAACGTTCTTTTTTAAATGGAATTCATAGACTTTTCCTGATTCATCAACATGCCATTTTTCTGCTAAGCCAGCTTTCACACCTTTGTCTTTATCGTATTTAACTAATGCATCATATACTGCACTATAGACTGGCATTGCGGCGTCATAACCTTGTGCGTCAAGTTTATCTGCTTTCGCTTCAGTAGGTAGCGATACTGTGATATTTTTATCTTCTTTTTGGTCATTCCCACAACCTGCTAATAAGAGCGTTGCGCTTGCTGCCATTGTAATTAATACACGTTTTTTCATTTCCCAATACCTTCTTTCACGCTTGCTTTAATTAAAAATGATTCCTCATAAAGTGTTTGTAGATAATCATTTGGTGATAGATAAAAATCACTATAATGTGTTAAATCAATCACGTCAGGCACAGGTTCTTTCATTACTGCAACTTCAAACCCTGCATCAACAAAACTATCAACGATATGTTTTAAAGAATGGTTCTGAGAAGGTGTTGCGCCGTATTGATTAATCGTGTCATCCATAAATTGACGACTAGGATTATTGGTTAAATCGGCGAATGAAGCATAGTAAACGCCTCCCGGTTTCAACACTTCTTTTAAATCTTGTGCATGTTGTGGAATGTCTTCGATTAAGTACAGGACAGATGTACTTACAGCAGTATCAAATGTTCTATTTGTCTCTTGTGGTTTATCGGTTAAATAATATGTAAGTGGACGTTCACCTTTTAAAGTTTCGGCCTTTTCTAAAGATAAACGTGCTAAATCTATACCGACACCTTCTTTAAATGGCGTTGTGTCATATAATTTTCTTAAAAATCCGCCTTGATTACATCCCACATCTAAGATTGTCTTCCCTTTGATATCCGATGTATCAAGCATTTCTATAGTTCTCTCCCAAGCTTCTTGATGGTCACGCGCCATATCATCATCTGATTCTTGGCCTTTTTGCCACCAAACATCATAACTCTTAGTCATCTAGTTCTCCTCGCTCGTTTTAAATCGTAATAATTACGTTTTAAATAGTACTACACTATGTACAATTACACAATAAGAATTTTAAAAGTTATGATTGAATGCAAAAAAATAAGCTATGGGAGCGAGACAGAAACAATTTTTTTCAAAATTTATTTCGTCCCACCCTAGCCTGCTTAGCTTGTAGAATTTCTTTTTGAAATTCTCTTTGCCGGGGCCCCATCTGGCAGGTAAGGTTGACTAGAATTAAAAAGATGCTTGTTACAAGTGCATTTTAATTCAGTCAACTACTGCCAATATATATTTTTAGCCTGAGACATTGATTTATGTCCCAGGCTTACATGTTATTACTTAATATTTATTGTGTTTGAGTTTGTCTACGAGAACGAATTAAATAAACGATAAGTCCTACTACAAATCCTATGATTGCCGGAACAATCCAACCCATTCCAATTGTGAAGAACGGTAAATAACGTTCAGCGAAACTTATTAATGCTTGTGCAAATGATGTCTTTGCAAAGAATTCTGGGCTTGCGTTTACACCATCAAAGAACGCTGCAAACATTGTAAAGAACGTTGTAAATTTATAAACAATGGTCGAATGATTAAATAATGGACTGACAAGCGTTAATAAAATCAGTGTAATCGCTAACGGATAGATAAACATCAATACTGGCGTTGAATACATAATAATTTTAGTTAACCCGACATTAGCGAAGATACAAGCGAGTATCGCTACACCTGTTGCTAACCAAAGGTAATTCATTTTCGGGAATAGTTCTGTAAATGTCTCTGAAAATGCAGTAATTAAACCAATAGCCGTCTTCAAACAAGCAACAATAATGATTAGAGATAAAATGATAATACCGTAATCTCCAAGATAATGCTGCGCAATTTGAGCCAGTGCGATACCACCATTTTCACTCACTTTAAAATGACCTAAACTCATCGTACCCATTAAAGCGAGCAATGTATAAATAACACCCATGCCTACGATGCTTATAAAACCTGACTTGAATGTTTCTTTAGCGATCCCATTCGGATTAGTAATACCTAATTTCTTAATTGTCGTCACAATGATAATACCGAATGCGAGTGATGCGAGTGCGTCTAGCGTATTATAACCGTCAATAAACCCTTTCAATAAGACACTATCACTATAATTTGCGCTTACTGGTGCATGACTAATACCGCCCATTGGTTTAATAAATGCTAAGACAACTACGATACCTAGTAATACTAAAAATACTGGATTTAAGAATTTACCTATGTAATCTAAAATTTTAGATGGCTTTCTTGAGAAAAACCATGCTATAAGAAAGAATAAAATACTAAATATCGGTAATACAACTTTTCCAGTACCTGCCGAAATAAATGGTGAAAATGCAATTTCATACGATGTTGTTGCAAGCCTCGGTAAAGCAAAGAATGGTCCAATTACTAAATATAAGGCAATCGTAAATGCGTACGCATACCCTTTACTCACTCGAGATGAAATATCGAAGACGCCATTTGTTTTGGAGATACCAATCGCTACTATACCTAGAAAAGGTAGCCCAATGGCTGTAATTAGAAAACCTAAATTCGCAAGCCAAACATTCTCACCTGCTGTTTGTCCAAGATGAATAGGAAAGATTAAATTTCCTGCACCAAAGAATAAGCCAAACAACATCGAACCAATAAATATATTTTCTTTGATTGATAGTTTTTGTTTCATCATGTGTTATATCTCTCCTATTATATGTTTACTAGCTATTATACATAAATTTAGTGTCGATTTGTTCAAAATATTCAATAAATTTAAATCATCAACAATTTGAGTTGTTCTTTCATAAAAAAGACACCTCGCAACAGAGCGTTAACTTACTTTAACGCAATGTGCAAGGTGTTAAAGTCATTTTAAGTGTTGCCTTTAAAATATTATTGCTTTACTATGTCGTGAGTTTAAGCTTTTCGAATTTGCCAATGATATGGATCTTCTAATTGATTCCAGTCGCTATCAATTTCATCACCATTGACTAAGCACTGGTCTAATTCTTTCACAATTTTTTCTTGATCTAATTCAGTACCTATAATCACAAATTGTGTATTTCTGTCACCATATTCTATGTCCCAACTTTGCGCAACATCAGGTCGCTGATTTAAAATTTGTTCTCGTTGTTCTTTGGACATCGCAGCTACCCAATAGGTTACCGGACTAATATTACAAGATGAACCTGCTTGTGATAGTAGACATGCAACTTGATTATATTGTGCCAACCAGACGATACCTTTTGCACGGACAATATTATTAGGCATTTGCTCTAACCAATCATTGAAACGTTTCGCGTGAAACGGTAATCGTCTTGAATAAACGAAAGAACCAATCCCATACTCTTCTGTTTCAGGTGTATGTTCCGCGTGACCACCTTCAGTTAATTCTTTTATCCACCCTGCAGAGTTACTCGCTTGTTCAAAGTCAAAGCGACCTGTATCTAATACTTCGTTAATATCAACTTCGGCATTTGTTGTTTTAATTAGATGTGCATCTGGTTGTAACTTTCTTAAAATATTTTCTAATTTAGTTAATTCTGCTTCGGTTACTAAATCTGTCTTATTTAGCACTAAAACATCGCAGAATTCCACTTGATCAATAAGTAAATCCGCAATTGAGCGCTCATCTGTTTGATCTGCACCTTGATCACGATCCACAAGTAAATCCTCGGAATTAATGTCATTAATAAATCGATTAGCATCCACAACAGTTACCATCGTATCGAGTTTACAGATTGACGTTAAATCGATACCTAATGCTTCGTCAATATAAGAGAATGTTTGAGCCACAGGTACCGGTTCAGATATACCTGTAGATTCAATCACGATATAATCAATATTCCCCTTTTCTACTAAGCGCTCAACTTCTTGTAATAAATCGTCCCTTAACGTACAACAAATACAACCATTTGACAGTTCTACTAGTTTTTCATCCGTTCTTGATAGTCCACCCCCATCTGCAACTAAGTCTTTATCAATATTGACCTCGCTCATATCATTAACAATAACCGCAATTCGACGACCTTCCCGATTATTTAAAATGTGGTTAAGTAATGTTGTTTTACCTGATCCAAGGTAACCACTCAATACCGTTACAGGTATCTTGCCCATAAAATCATACCTTTCTTTTTATAAATCGTAATAATTACGTTTTATATTTTACATTTAATTATTTAATTGTCAATCGAGCCACGTTTCATTAAATACAGCAATATCAATAATTAACGCCCACTTTAGACCTTACTTTCGGAAACAAATTTATACTATTACCACATTTTTATTGTCTATCTTGACTTGACACACACTGTTTTCGGTGTTTATTATAAAATAAATTAGGTTAACCTAAACTTTTATTTAGGAGGTAATTGAATGATAGACATTAGCAACATGAATTTGCATTTAAATCATAAACATGTGCTTAAAGATATTACTTTAAAGATTCCAATTTCTGGAGAAATTATTGGCATTATGGGGCCCAACGGTGCTGGTAAATCCTCTTTATTAAAAAGTTTAATTGGATCGTTTAACGCGAGTGGCGAGATGAATTTATATGGCAAATCCATACATAAACAATTGCAATATATTACATATATTCCTCAAAAAGCACAATTAGATTTAGACTTTCCAATCAATGTTGAAAAAGTCATCTTGTCTGGTTGTTACCAAACCATCGGCTGGTTCAGACGCGTCGATCACGCGTCAAAAATGAAGTTTCATAAATTATTAAGAGACTTAGACTTGGAATCATTACAATATAAACAAATTTCTGAGCTTAGTGGTGGGCAACTGCAACGTGTACTTGTGGCAAGAGCTTTAATGTCTGATAGTACCATCTATCTATTGGACGAACCATTTGTTGGCATCGACTTTAATAGTGAACAACTCATTATGGAAAAGCTTCAACATTTAAAAAATCAGGGCAAACTTATTCTCATTGTGCATCATGATTTGTCGAAAGCTGAACAATATTTTGATCGAATTCTTTTACTTAATCGTACAGTTAGATTTTTCGGTCCTAGCCATCAAGCGATGCAGCCACAATATTTAAACAAGACATTTCTATTTAATGTGACTTCTACTCTTAAAGAAGGGAGTGACATATCTAATGACTGATTTCATTCAACATTTATTAGATTATCAATTCTTAAATCGAGCTTTAATTACATCTATTGTCGTAGGTATTGTGTGTGGAACTGTAGGAAGTTTGATTATCCTCCGTGGATTGTCGTTGATGGGAGATGCGATGAGTCATGCTGTTTTACCTGGTGTGGCGTTGTCATTCTTATTCAATATTCCAATGTTCATCGGCGCATTAGTCACTGGCATGATCGCAAGTTTATTAATTGGCTACATTTCAAATAATAGTAAAACAAAACCTGATGCAGCTATTGGTATTAGTTTCACTGCGTTTCTCGCAACGGGTGTCATCATTATTAGTCTTATTAATAGTACGACGGATTTGCATCATATTTTATTCGGAAATTTACTCGCTATTACCCGACAAACATTTTGGACAACCATCATTATTGGCGTCGTTGTGATACTACTCATTGTCATACTTTATCGTCCATTAATGATTTCAACTTTTGATGCGACATTCAGTCGTGTGAGCGGATTGAATACAACAATGATTCATTATTTTGTAATGTTGTTACTCGCCTTAGTAACCGTCGCGAGTATTCAAACTGTCGGCATTATCTTAGTCGTTGCATTACTTGTTACACCAGCGTCGACTGCCTTTTTAATCACAAAGAATCTATATTCAATGATGATCGTAGCAAGTTTAATAGGCATAGTAAGTTCTATCATAGGATTATACTTTAGCTTTATTTACAATCTACCGAGTGGTGCAACGATTGTTATTGCAACATTTAGTATTTATATCTTGACTCTTCTCTTTTCAAAAATAAAAACAAAGTATAGAGGTGTACAAACAACATGAAAAAATTTATTCCATTACTAATTGCATTAATCTTAGTACTCGCAGCTTGTGGTTCAAATTCAAGTGAGCAACACTCTAAAGGTCATGACAAATTAAAGGTCGTAACAACTAATTCTATTATTTATGACATGGTCAAACAGGTTGGTGGAGACAAGGTTGACGTTCATAGCATTGTGCCTGTCGGACAAGACCCACATGAATATGAAGTTAAACCGAAAGATATTAAACAACTTACTGACGCGGATGTTATCTTCTACAATGGTTTCAATTTAGAATCTGGTAACGGTTGGTTTGAGAAAGCTTTAGAACAAGCAGGTAAATCTACAAATGACAAGTCAGTCTTCGCGGTGTCTAAAGGAGTTAAACCAATTTATTTAAACGGAGAAAATGGTAATAAAGATAAGGTTGATCCACATGCGTGGTTAAGTCTGGATAATGGTATTCAATACGTTAAGAATATTCAAGAACAACTCGTAAAAGCAGATTCATCACATAAAGCTGATTATCACAAACAAGGTAATGCTTATCTTGCTCAACTTGAAAAGTTAAACAAAGACAGTAAAGATAAATTTAATGATATTCCGAAAGAAGAACGTGCCATGATTACAAGTGAGGGTGCTTTCAAATACTTCTCAAAAGCCTTCGATATTAAACCAGGTTATATTTGGGAGATTAATACTGAAAAACAAGGTACACCATCACAAATGAAACAAGCAATCCAATTTGTTAAAGATAATCACATTAAACATTTATTAGTTGAAACAAGTGTAGATAAAAAATCTATGAACAGCTTGTCTGAGGAAACAGGTAAAAGTATCTATGGAGAAGTCTTTACGGATTCAATCGGAGAAAAAGGATCGAAAGGAGATTCATATTATAAAATGATGAAGCATAATATTAAAACAATCCATGGCAGCATGGAATAGAATGTAGTCATTCATGTAGTAAGTCCATGGAAATCATCCTCCTATTAAAATAGCCAGTAAATGAGTTTTAACAACTTCATTTACTGGCTTCTTTAGTTTCAATAGTTCTAAAATAGTTCTCTAAAGTCGATCTTAGATAGATAACCCACTCACTTAAGTTGCTTCACGTTCCTGGGATGCCGTCTCTATAGCACTTAGGTTCATTACTTAATGATCTTAATAAAATCTTTATTTGCTGTTAAGAATAGGCCTTCTTGTGTTACTAAGCGAGGTGTTGAGTTGTTCGTATAAATGATGTCTCTAATAGTTAATACATCACCTTTTTTAAGTTTACGTACTGTATTGTCTTTAAAATCACGTGAATCATAGAGTTTACATGCTTTTACAACTTTAACTTTCTTAGGCACCTCAGTAATATACTTGTTTAATCCCGATGTGTTGATTAAGGTAATAAAATCTTTATTCGCTGTGATTATACTACCATCATCTAATACCAGTCGAGGTGTGCCTTTCGATGTATATTGAATATCTGACGCTTCAACTCTAGTACCCGCTTCTAGACTACCTACTTCTTCTTTAAATGATACATCTTTGTATATTTTAATTTTTTTCAATGTCATCATTGGATTCGTTATTCTCTTGAAATATTCACTTTTACGGTTTGTTACTTGTTGTGCTTTGTTCTCATTCTTTTTATGCACAAATTCAACTTTGAAATTTTGGCGTTTCATTTTAAATACATCATTGAAACTTGGATATGAAGCATACACCAATGAGCGTCCTGACTCACCATAATTCACATTAAAATTAATATTGATATCTTTATTTAACTTTTCAAATTCCTCATGTGGAACATAAATTCTATCGTCGCTATATTTATACGTCACTTCATATTCATTCGCCGCATTGTTGATTTCTACTAAACTTACTGATTGGATGTTTATATCGTCTGGTTTCATGACACGAATGACTTCGTATTTGTTTTCTCCCATCATTTGCGTGCCTTCGTAAACTGGGTAGCAATCAACAACAGTAGGTTTAATCATGTCATATTGATGAACGAAATCTCTAAAGACAATGCCATCTTGAATAATATAGCGCCATTGGTCATTAACAACATCCTTTGTAAAATTAACAAATACCGATTCATCTGCATGATGATATAACGTGTAGATTTGCTTGAATACTGGATTCGTAATCAATGTATTGATATCAATGCCTTGCTCTTTTATTTTTCGTTCAACTTTTTCAATTACTGCATAAAATTTCTCTTTATCTGCAGATTTAATAAATGTCTTCGTACGAAGGAATCTCGAAATAAAGTCTACTTCAACCATTCTAGCTAAAGCCATATGCTTAAGTTCCGAAGACATATCCATATGACAAGTTCTATCTAGAACCTCTAAATTTGAGTTTGCTTTATCTAACATTGATGTTTGCTGTACTAACGATTTATTTTCATCGTAACGATTTACGTGATACATAGGTATTGTGGACATTGTGATATCGTCCACTTTTCCAAATAGTTGAAAGAAAAACAACTTATCCTCGCCATATTTCATATGTTCAAATTCAATATGATTATCCATGACTAGACTTCGTTTAAATACCTTTCCTGGTGGTCCGACTGCTCTAAAAATCTTACTAATATCTTGTGGTTTTAAATGTGATGCTTCCTTATAAGAAGTAAACTTAGCATGATACTTCACGTTTTTAGACTTATGTTTATAACTTTGTCCATAACCAAGGTCGGCATCATCTGCATTCACTTTCTCAATCACTTGAGGGAACCCTTCCTTATCTAACCAATCATCCGCATCAAGTAACGTAATATATTTCCCTTGTGCCTCTCTCATTCCAATGTTTCTTGGTTCAGAAGGGCTACCTGTATTTTCAGGTAATTGAATTAATTTTATAAAGTCATAGTCCTTTTCATAATGCTTGATAATGTTAACCGACTCATCAGTTGAACAATCATCTACAAATATCGCTTCAATATTATTCTTGTCCATCTTTAAATCAATTAAAGACTCTATGCACTTTTCTAAAAACTGCCCCTTATTGTAAACAGATACAATAATTGAAACTAATTTAGTCATACTTCTCCCACCTTTTAATCCACTAAATTTTGTTTATAACTTTGATAATACGTTTCATACTTCATTTTCCCTATACCGCCAACAATATACTTACCAAATTTACTTAAATTCATTACATAAGCGATACATATTGAGAATGTCACTGTTAACGTAAACGTAAATAGGATGTTTAACAACGGATGATCGTGAAGCGCTCCTAATCTATGCACAAAGAAGTAATGAATTAAATAAATTGAAAATGAATAATTACTAATGAAAATAATAAATCTTGGAACGTATTTGAAATAAGATGCAATTAAAAAGAATAATAAAATAACCAGTGTCACATAAATAGGTGTATCAAAACGTTTAGAGTCGACTAAAGTTAAAATTCCAAATAAATAATTGCAAACCACAAAAATGGTAACAATTACCATGCCGCTCAAAATGTGGATTGTATATTTTTGAATATGATTCATTAGTTTCTCATAATGATAACCCATATAGAAACCTAATAGGAAGTAACTCAACCATCCAATAAATATCATCCAACCTTCTCTTTGCCACAACCAATTCAAATAAATTGATTCTGGTGCGGGTACGAAGTTTCTCATAGCCCAGAATAAAGTTGTAATAATTAATGAGTAGATAACTAATTTGATTGGATTAAGTTTGACCAAATGTTTAGCAAATACTATATGTAGTAAATAGAACTGAAAAATAATTACAATAAAATAAGTTAATGTTCCACCATGGAACATCATAAATACAACAGAATCCATATAATCTTCAAAATTCTTAGGATGTCCATACACATACGCAAGTCCTAAATTAATAATGATATATGGAATGCCTAACGTTAGTAGCTTTTGCTTAAAGAATCCATCTTTAACTTTCGTTTTATATTGTTTAGCTAACAAGAATTCTGAAATGAAAACAAACATCGGTGTCGCGTATAGCAATAACAATTGAAAAATTCTTAACAAGTAGCCTTCATTAGGCATGTCGAATTTGTAAAAAGTCGTTGTTATTGTATGTATCATTACAACACTTAAACACGCGATTGTCCTCATCCAGAAAATAATCGATGTATAAACTCTCATTTGTATCTCCCTTTTACATACTAAACTAAGATTGCTTTATGTTTGAATTTTTAAAAAAATCGCAACCAACTCTCATTGTACAATAGTCATTTATACAACTTCAAAAGAATACAAATGAATTATTTTGATATTTACAAATAAGTCGTTAAAAAACATGCTAACTCAATAACATGCTCTAGATAAATTATTATTTATTTTTTTAGCTTTGTAATTATGATATACATGCCTATAATCACTAAAATCATTTGGAAAAAGTTACCAATTAACAAGACGACAATGTAAAACGGGATGATAAAAAGCAGTGCTCCAAAGAATATAGAGAAAAATAGTATAACAAAAGACATGTTCTCAGAAACATTGATATTCAAATTGTTCTCCAACAACAACCTGATTAAATCATTTACAAACCACACACATTTCCATATACAATACATAAACACTGCCAGCAAAAATATAGAATAAGGTACTACTACTAACATTTGAATAAATGCAATGATACCGTCCATCGATTATCTCCAATTACATATAATATTTTTATTACTGTATAGCGTAGATTGAGTATTTATTCATGCACTATCTCATTAAAATATGCACACTGCCATACTTGTGTCTTAGCTGCAGTGTTATTTAACCCCGTCTCCCAAGGTGGATACACTCTCAATGCCATTTTCCCTTTAGAATCATCACTTTTTAAAATACCTTTCTTAATCAATATATCCTTTGGAAATATAAACTGGCCTCTCCGCTTATCATCAACAATATTCACTATTAATTGATTCTCTAAATCATCCTCAGTAAACGGCACATTCGTATTATTTTCATCTTTCTTCCACATAGCGAAAAAGTACCCCTTTTTATTAGGTGTCCTTTGAGCAAATCTACTTTTGAATAGGCCATTTCGAGTTTTTATTTCTACCGCTTCATATTGTTGATTCCATTCTTCTAATACATAAGAAACATCAGAATTTGAAAATAACAATTCCAACAAATGATAAGATTGCATCGTTTCAATGGATTTCATAAATATCCCCTTTTATGATATTAATTTCACTTATAGCCAATATTATTTGCATTAAATATACTCTGATTTATTAAAATTAATATATAGAACTGTAGTTAAAATTACTAAGTAGACAACCATCCATATATTAATTATAAGAAAATCCTTATTTAAGATAAGCATTATATCTTCATTTAACATCATCATAAAATCACTTATCGGTGGGAAGATCCATAGAACATAGCTTGAAATAGAAAAAGCTTCAATTATAACAACTCTTAATATTGAAAACAGAAAAATCAACATCATTATTAACCAAACAAATTTATAAGATAGTTTTGGAATTGTTTTTAATAAGGTTGTAATAAGAACGCCCACGATTATTGTAATTATATGACTATAAATACCAATTACAATTTCTATTAGGTTAGGTATATGCTCAAATCTAAAAGTAATTATAGGATAAATAATTGCGACTATACCCAACGGTAAAATAAGTAATATTGAAAATATTAATTTATTAGTCAAATATGTACTTTTAGATTTTAGTTGAGTAAATAATAATTGTTTTTCTTGGAGAGATTCTGCGTCAATAATTGTTACAGTTATCCAACCAGTTACAAATAAAAGAACCATTGATGTGCTAGCAAAACTAGACATGATTGGTTGACCAGAATAAAAATATATAATAATTAGTAACGTAAAAAATGTCACAAAAGGTGCTATTAGCTTATAAGTTCTAATATAGTTTTTTAATTGATACTTAATTAACGCCATTTTTTGTATACCTTCTTACTTCTTCAATAAAATATCCGTTATGGATTAATAATGCTATCACTTGATTACTTTGAGATGAATTTACAATAATACTTCCATCTTTGCTCATTTGAAAGTCATGTTCTTTTAAAATAATAGATAATTCTTTTTCTGACACTTGTATAATTTTAATCAACATCTTCATATCCGCATTAGTTGAACTATTATCTATTAGATGATTTTGTTCAATATTATATCGATGGGTAACAAACGTAAAATCTACTATTTGTTCATGTGAAGTTAGTACTATTGTTGCAAATTGTTTGAATTGAATTAATAACGACTTTAACTCTGCGATGGCATTTTTATCAAGACCAGAAAATGGTTCGTCCATAATATAAATATCTGCTTTTTTAATTAAACACTGGATTAAATTCACCTTTTGTTGAGTACCTTTAGAACATTCATAAATTCTTTTTTGCAAAAATGGTTCTAAGTTAAACAGATGCGTCAATTGACTTATTTTAATGTCAGATTGATTTTTAATACTTATACTATCAATAAAATCCAGATATTCTTTAACAGTTAAATTAATAGTCATTGGCAAATGATCTGGTGCGTAACTTATGTTACCTTTAACACTCATCAATCCACTAGAAGGTTTCATTATATTGGCTAGCATTTTTAAAGTAACACTTTTCCCTGAACCATTCTTACCTTCAATTAAAATAATAGAGTTATTTGGAAAGTTCATACTCATATTTTTAATAATTGCTTGATGATTAATTTCTTTTGAAATGTTCTTACCTTCTACAGAAAATGTGTGCATTTCAATACTCCTAAATCTAAAAGACGTTATGCTTATTGTATCTTTCTTACTTATAAAAACAAAATTTTACTATTCAAATACATTATATAATTATTCTACAATTTTCATATTTATATTTAATATCTAGACATTAAAAAGCCTATCAAAGTGTTCATACTCTGATAGGCTAGGTTGATTCAAAGTTACATCATTAAACTAATAACGCTTTACTTTCAATTTCATGTTTTAACTTTTCAATAAATGCTTGAATATCCATTGTTTCGTTATCATCATGTGCATATTTTCTAACTGAAACAGTGTGATGTTGTTGTTCATCGTCTCCTAATACTAATGTGTATGAAATTTTATTCAACTGACTTTCTCTAATTTTTTTGCCAAGCTTTTCTTCTCTATCATCTATAGCAACACGGATATTCTCATCTCTTAGTGCTTCTGCAACTGTACGAACGTATCCATCATTATTATCTGATACGCCAATTAAATTCACTTGTACAGGTGCCATCCATAGTGGGAATGCGCCTTTGAAGTGTTCGATTAAAATACCGAAGAAGCGGTCTAGTGAACCGAATACTGCTCTATGCAATACAACTGGTCGTTCTTTTTCATTTTGTTCGTTAATGTAAGTTAATTCGAATTTCTCTGGCATTTGGAAATCTAATTGCACTGTAGCACATTGATGACTTCGATTTAATGCGTCTTTAATATGCACATCAATCTTAGGACCATAGAAGGCTCCGTCCCCTTCATTAATAGAATAATCTAATCCAAGGTCATCCAATACATGTGCCAATGATTGTTCCGCTTCATTCCATAAGTCTAATTCTCCTAAGTAATCGTCAGGACGTGTTGATAATTCAATACTATATTCAAAGCCAAATACTGAATAAATATAATCAATTAATTTCAGAATTTCTTGCACTTCTGATTTGATTTGAGACTTCATAATAAAGATATGCGCGTCATCTTGGCAGAACGTTCTCACGCGTAGTAAACCATTCAACGCACCACTAAATTCATGACGGTGCACTTGACCAAATTCAGCAATTCGAAGCGGTAAATCTTTATAAGATCTAAGTTCATTTTTGAAAATTAACATATGTCCCGGGCAATTCATTGGTTTCAACGCGTAATCATTTTCATCCACCTTAGTGAAATACATGTTCTCATGATAATGGTCCCAATGTCCTGATTCTTCCCAAAGTCGTTTGTTCATCATTAACGGTGTTCTTACCTCATCATAATCGTGTTTCAATTGAACCTCTCTCAAGAAACTTTCCATTTGATTTCGAATGAATTGACCATTAGATAGATAGAATGGCATACCTGGCGCTTCTTCAGAAAACATGAATAATTTCAACTGTTTACCTAAGCGTCTATGATTGCGCTCTTCCGCTTCCCTTAAAAATTCAAAATAGTCATCAAGTTGATCTTTAGAACGAAATGCTACGCCGTAAATACGTTGCAACATCTTATTATCACTATTACCTCGCCAATAGGCACCTGATACTTTAGTTAATTTAAAATGATTTACAAATTTAGTACTTGGTACGTGTGGCCCTACGCATAAATCAATAAATTCCCCTTGTTGATACAGTGAAAGTTGATCATCTTTATGTTCTTCTATAAGTTCCAACTTGTAAGGATTATCTTTAAAAATATTTTTAGCTTCTGCATAACTTAAATTTTGTCGTTCAAATTTTAAATTTTCACTATGGATTTTCTTCATTTCTTTTTCAATTTTATTTAAATCTGCTTCACTAATGGATTCATCTAAATCGATATCATAGTAAAAACCATGCTCAATGACAGGACCGATTGTTAATTTTACATCGGGATATAATCGAGTAAGTGCTTGTGCTAAGACGTGGGCGGCAGAATGTCGCATTACATTTAAACCTTCTTGATCTTTAAGTGTGTAAAATGTGAGTTCACAGTCTTCTTGAAGAGGATGGGTCAAATCAACTAAACGGTCATTCATACGACAAACGACTGCTTCCTTATATAAAGATTGGCTAATGGATTTCGCTACATCACTAGCAAGCACTCCAGCTTGATACGCTTTATTACTTCCGTCTGGAAATTGAATATTGATTTGTTGATTAGACATGATATATCTCTCCTTAAACATTTATATAAAATAAAAAACCCGTCCCTACAAGAGGGACGAGTTTGTAACACCCGTGGTTCCACCCAACATTCCATCTCAATCAAGAGATGGCACTTTAGCCATGCATTAACGCGCATGAAACTTTACATGTTTCCATGTAATGTATGAAAAGGTAGTAAACTATATTTTAGATTAGGAATATCTCAGCGTTTATCCCCTCTCTGTGAATCGACAATATAGCTCTTGTCCTTCAATCATGTATTAATTTTTTTATAATCATATACCTATCATAATTGTTAGTCAAATATGCATCAGAATAATACATTAACTACATTAGTTACCTTTTTGATAGTTTATAACTTTTAAAAATTAAAAAGTCTAGCCAAAGCAATTACACATACTTCAACTAGACATTTATAATTTTAAACCTGATATTTAAAGATATTAGGATTATAGATTTTTAATACTTTTACAAATAAATAATGGAAAAATAGCGCAGAAATTAATGGAACAATGATGTACACAATGGCGATAATCAATAAGCCACTGGCTGTACCCATTTCCAATAAATTTAACGATTTAATCGGTCCAACAAGACCAATGAGTCCGAAACCTGCTGAATCGGGTGTACCTTTAATATTGAACAACCCTCCAACAAATCCTGACACACCTGCAGTACAAACAATGGGTAGCATCATCATTGGATGACGAATCAGCGTCGGCATCATTAATTTTACTGCTCCAAGTAATACCGTAATCGGAATACCGGGTTTATTTACGCGCCAACTACCGACTGCAAGCATAATTGCACTCGCTGCTACACCAACTGCAGCCGAACCAGCTGCTAAGCCTGAAATGCCAATTGCCAAACCTATCCCAATTGATGATATCGGTGAAACAATTAATATAGAGAAAATCATCGCGATCAATATAGTCATGATAATAGGTTGTGTATTGGTTAACCCATTGATAACATCGCCTAAGCCTAATGTAATCAATTTAGTATATGGCAAGATCAATAGTCCAATTAAGCCCGCCACTGCACCACCAACGATTGGTAACACAATCATATTTAAACTACCTAATTTATGACTAATCAATAAAATGATACCGACTGCAATCGATGCAGTAATCATCGTATTAATTAAATCTCCTATACCAACAATGACCCACTTATTATCTGTGAAAGTAGATGCACCTGATCCTACAAAGGCAGCTGCACCTGTAACGGCGGTTTGTAATTGCGTTAATTTAAATTGTCCTGCAATTAATACACCTGTCAGAATTGGAATCGAATATTGAATTCCTTGTGTTACAAAGGCTACTTTCGTAAATATATCGTTATATTGACTTAAATACTTACTTAACTCTCCTAATATTGCGTTTGGAATCATACCTACTACAATTGCTAAAGCTACACCATTTAATACATTAAATATAAATGTTCTGGGTGTTATCATTTCTCTCTCGCCCATAATCCTTATACCTCAAAAAGCTTTCTCTTTTTCTAAATTTTAATCTTGATTTTAAAGTATTGTAGAAATAATTCAATCACATTATTTAAAACCTTTTAAAAATAAATATGTAACATTCATCATTTGTTCACAACTTCGATATTATATTACATTAACAATTACTAATGTAACCCCATTTTGACCACTATATCATTTTGCATGTAATTTTATAAAATAAATTAGGATGAATATTCATTATAATGTTTATAAATTACACTTTATGTATAGATAATACTAATATCAAATTTAAGGTTGGGATACATATGCGTACTTTTCAAGAGGAAGATAAAATTAAGTTACTAGCAGATATTATTGAAATTCAGTCAGAAAATGAAAACGAAATTGAAGTCTGTCACTATATACAAAACTTATTAGCTCAATACGATATACCTTCTAAAATAATAAAAGTGAGCGAGACAAGAGCGAACTTAGTAGCTGAAATTGGGAGTGGTTCGCCAATATTAGCGATGAGTGGCCATATGGACGTAGTTGATGCCGGGCATCATGAAAAATGGACTTATCCGCCATTTAAACTTACAGAACAGGACGGCAAATTGTACGGACGTGGAACGACGGATATGAAAGGTGCCTTGATGGGCATGGTTATCGCACTCATTGAATTAAAATTGTCTGGAGATTTATCTAAAGGAACAATTCGTTTACTTGCGACAACTGGAGAAGAAAAAGAACAAGAAGGTGCCAAACGATTTGTTAAAGAGGGTTATTTAGATGACATTGATGGCTTAATCATCGGAGAACCTACAGACAACGGGGTATTCTATGCACACAAAGGTTCAATGGCGTGTAAAGTAACTGCCACTGGGATTGCTGCACACAGTTCAATGCCATTTTTAGGGAAGAATGCAGTAGACACATTAGTACAGTTTATCAATCACTTAAATTCAAAATATGATGATATCAAACAGCATGACCTTCAACATGAGTTAGATGTTGCACCAATGGTAAACAAATTTATGAAGGGCACATTAAGCGAAGAAGAGGAGAACTTCGCATCAGGATTTACAATGATGGGTTCTATTATCAAGGGTGGCAAACAATTTAATTCTGTACCCGATGAAGCATCTATTGAATATAATGTAAGACCAGTACCCGAGTATAATAATGACTTTGTTAAAGATTTATTCCAACAAACGATTGATGAAGTAAGTCCTGAAGCATTGTCGTTTGAAGTCGTAAGTGATCATCGTCCCGTCACAAGTGATAAAGATAGTACTTTAATTCAAGTAATTACAGATGTAGCACCTCATTATGTGAGTAAAGAAGACGTCTTTGTCGCAGCATTCATAGGTACTACGGATGCTTCAAGTCTGTTGGGTGATAATCCTAATAATGTAGATCTTGCTATTGTTGGTCCAGGAATTACGATTATGGCCCATCAAGTGGATGAATATATTGAAAAGGACATGTATCTTAAATATATCGATATCTACAAAGACGTTGCAGTGAAGTACTTGGCTGAAAAGTAATTTTTGAATATAAAACGAGACGTAGCACGGACATTCATACCTTAGTTGGTTATAGATGTCTAATGCTACGTCTGTTTAGTTAGTGTATTTATTTGTGGTCCTGGGGTAAGACTAACATGTTAGTGACCGTAGTCTACCTTCCCTATAACGTTCACGTTGTTTTAATACCACCTGCGACGACAACTATGACAGCTTCCCCAATTAGCAATTGATTAACGTAAATCATTCTTTATGTCTGAAAATAAAGTCTCGATGTCTTCAATATCACTGATATTAGGTATGAATATCATCTCTTTCGCATTCCGATACGGCGATACTAATTCATATCCTTCTAGCTTTTCGAGGGAAGAATTTGAGGCTTTAACTAACAATCTATTATCCTACAAACCACCTATCACTTTGCCATCATAGTATACGAGATACTCCCCCATCATACTTCTCGTTTTGATTTTGCTTGAATTAATTTTATTTAAGAATGTTTCATGAAAAATTTTGTCTGTTGCCATTCATCATCTCCCCTTAATTCTATGGATACCCCGTAATTAAATAAATTGAGCAATTTTAGATTAAAATCATAGTTATTTTGATATTAAAAATATATAATAACGCTACTTATTAATGCCCACCCAGATTTTAATAATGAATCAACGTATACCGCCAAATTAAAAAATTTATTTCTAGATAAATATAAAACTACATTTCCAAACGAGGAAATTGAAGAATTAAATTTATATGATATTAATGTACCTCGTATCGAAGGTGATCAATTATTAAATGTTTGGAACAAGCAAAGTTTAGGCGAGTCCTTATCAGATGATGAAACAAAAATTGCTGATATGTCGGCATTCTTATTAAATCAATTTAAAGCTAACCATCGCATTGTCATTCTAACACCACTTCACAATTTCAATATCACATCTAGATTAAAAGACTACATCGACAACATTATGATTGCTAGAGAAACATTTAAATATACTGAGGATGGTTCTGTTGGCTTAATGACCGATGATTATAAAGCACTATTATTACAAGCAAGTGGTGGTGTCTATACAAATGACGACCGTTATACGCCACTTGAATTCTCATATTACTATTTAAAAGAAATGTTTAAAGAAATCATGGGATTTGATGAGTTTTACATCGCTCGTGCCCAAGGTACGTCAGTCTTACCTGAAGACGAAATCTTAGATGCTGCAAACAAGGATTTAAACAACGTATTCGATGCGTTTTACACACAAAAATAGATCCAATTACACATAAAGTGAGCGGGATATTGACATTACCCTAGTTATGTCATCCCGCTCACTTTTTTAAATTTATTAAATTAATAAATCACTACACAATATTATCAATAATTTCTTTACGTAATTTACCTCTGATTTCAGCCATCGTATTTAAATTATATTTTTTATAATCTCCTGAGTTTAATCGGAACGCATGGACACCAATGACTTCATTTTTACTATTTAAGACTGCCCCACCAGAAGAACCTGGTTCAGCCATCATTTGATAATAGCCAATCGGGTTCACATTACGTGCAGGCATCGTATATTTCCCTTTTGAATGATACATTGTACCGGCAGGATCATTTTTATATTTACCAGTCGGCTTACCATAATGGTACATGTGAATAGGCGTATTTGCTTTCATTGCTTTAATTGAACTTTCTGATGCAATCTTTCTTATCTTCATATACTTTGAAATATCTTCATACGTATACACTAGAGAAACATCACCATATTGCAACATTTGAACACCAAAGACTTCAAGTGTACGCACAATTTTAGATCCCTCTTGTAATATGTTGATACGCATATTTTGTGGTTGTGACGGTGTCAAAGGCTTATGCGCACTTTGATCATTTACAACATGATTTGCAGTTAGAATCGTATGCTTTCCAATTGCTGTACCAGTGCCATATGTTAATTGTTTTGCTTTTGGATTCCAATTATAAACTGTTGCGATATTGGCATCTTTCGCCTTAGCATGTTCAATGGTTACACCTTTGTTTCCTGATTTCTTCATAATTTTTAAGGCGTCATCAATACCTGATTCTTTCGTCGTTTGACCGAAATCACGTACATTATCACCACCAGGCACATTAGATGGCCAACGCTTAGGTGCTTGATTGTAATAATTCTTCTTCGTCGTTGATGATGCTTTTTTAGACGCTTTGACTGTTGTTTGTGCACTTGGTTTCGCAGTTTTAGACTTAGTTACAACTGCCACTTTCGTAGATGGTTTACTTGCCGATACTTTTGACGAAGTTGGCTTACTTCTTGTTTTAGTAGTTTGCGCTAATAACTGTGGTCTCGCGGATTGCGTGCGTGTTACTTTTGATGCTTTTTGTGGTTTTTTATTTGTTGAGACAACTTTTTTGTTAACCTTAGTTGGTTGCTTTTGTTTTGAAAAGTTTTGCGATGAAGGTTTTACTTTAGTACTTTTTGGTGTCACATGTGTTGAAGTAACATGTGCTCGTTTAGAAGGTGCCATTGTCTTTTGTAACGAAGCTTGATTGCGATTTGTTACCTTAGACGGCGTTTGTACCTTAGTCTGCGTTGCTACAACTTTATCTTTAGATACATTTACTGACTTATTTTGTTGTTTAACGACAGGTTGTTGAGATGTTTGTTGTACATCTAATTTATCACTTTTAGTAGAAGCATTCGCTTCATTAAATTGAAAATGAAAAGATAAACACATCATTATCAGAAAGACAACTAATATAAGTGAATATCTCTTTAATGCTACCCCTTTGTTCACTATACTCATCCCTACTTTCATCATGTTTCAAATTAATAAATTTTTGCTTTAATTTATTATATACCTTAATCAATGCACACTACAATATTCATTTTTATAGTTTTTTAACTTTTAATAAATATTACAATTATATAATATCGAATTGTCATCACTTTAATTTATAACAATTTATTCACGCGTTCATAAATATACAAAAAGACAGCTAGTAGAATTTAATCTGCTAGCTGCCTATTTTTAATAAATATTAATGATTATTTAGATTTACTATCTTTTTGTTTTCTTTTTTGCAAATAAACGCCAAGTACAGGTGCCATTCCGACTATTATAAAGAATAGCGTATAAAATATAACATGCACCAATGTACCTAAAGACATTTCTAATACACTCCTCTAATACTATGATTCATTATCACCATAACATTAATCCCTGCCCAATTCTATCTTCCTTCTATAAGGAGGGAAGACTTACCTCTACTTATAAAGAAGACCTCATGACTATCATCACGAGGCCTTGATATGAAGCATTAATACCTTTTATCTTATATCGTATTATTCATTCTTAAGGGCTTTTTCAATCGCTTTAACGTTCTCTTTCATAAATGATTGATACGTATTTTTGTCGTCATCTTGTTGTTTCGTATGTGAGCCCATATTATAGAATTTAATTGTTTTTGCGTCAGTTTCTTTTCTAACTGTGTCGGCAACTTTGTTAGATACATTTTCTTCAGCTAAGATATATTTCACTTTATCTTCTTTAATTTGTTTAACAATATTTGTTAAATCTTTTTGGCTAGGTTCTTCAGCATTCATATTTTCGATACCTTCTTGTTTGAAGTTATATCTATCTGCTAAGTAACCAATAGAGTCATGTGAAATATAAACTGTTTTACCTTCGTTACCTTTAACTGCTTGTTTCATATCTTTATCGATGCCTTTTAAGTCTTTAACTAATTTATTATAGTTATCTTCATAGTAATCTTTATGTTTATTATCTTTCTTAACTAATTCATCTTTAATTTCTTTAGCGAATTTTTGACTGATCACAGGATCTAACCAGATATGAGGATCATACTTGCCATGATGATGGTGCTCATGTTCTTCGCCGTCTTCATGCTCTTCACCATGTTCATGCTCATGTTCGTGTTCTTCGCCTTTTAATAAGTCACTATTTTTATCTAATGTTGATTCTAAAGATAATGTTTTATCTTTATCATTAATGGCTTTGGCAATTTTCTTAGCTACGGGATCTAAATTATCACCTGTGTATACGAACAAATCTGATTTACCAATATCAACCATTTGTTTCTGACTTGGGTCATATGTATGTGGGTCTACTCCGTTTGGATAAACTGATTCAACATCAACATATTTACCACCGATTTGTTGCGCAAATGATTTAAGTGGATAAACAGTCGTTTTCACTTCTAACTTACCTTTATGATCAGATGATTTATCACTATCACCTTTGCCACATGCAGCTAGTGATAAGGTTAAAACAGCTACAAATAATAAAATAATACTTCTCTTAAACATGTACACATCTCCTAAATCAAAATCATTACGTTTTATTATTTACATTAATCCGTTCAAATGTCAATACTAATTTTTTAATTTTATAACTTAGACAACAGAAATGTATTTAATTTCTCTTGATTTATTCATTTTTTGAAAATGTGTACCCATCTCGTTATACTTTTTAAATAGTAATAATTACGATTTATTTGTTAAACTTATTTCATCATCATAATTACAATTTAAATTTGTCACATTGTTATCTCATACAAAGTTAGGAGTTTATTATGGAGATTATAATTGTTGGTGGTTTCTTAGGCAGTGGTAAGACAACGACATTAAACCACCTGATTAAAGACGCATTGAATCATGATTTAAAAACTGCATTGATTATTAATGAATTTGGAAAAATGAGTGTCGATAGTCATCTCATTGAGCCAACTATTCCTATCAGTGAGATTGTAGCAGGCTGCATTTGCTGTGCTATGAAATCAAACGTTTCACAACAATTGCATGAAATATATTTAGAACATCAACCAGATCTTGTGTTTATAGAATGTAGTGGTATCGCCGAACCATTGGCCGTTGTTGACGCCTGTCTAACACCTGTCCTAGCTCCAATTACCACTATTAGAAGTATGCTTGGCATCATTGATGCAAAGTTGTACGAGAAGATAGAAACATATCCTAGAGATATTCAAGCGTTATTCTATGAACAATTAAGTCACTGCTCTACGCTATTTGTAAATAAAATTGATATTGCTGATTTTAATCAAGTCGCTCGCTTATTAAGGCATCTAGAGGTCATTAATGGAGACGCAAACATACAAGTAGGACAATGGGGAGAATTAACGTTAAACACATTGTTAAACGTGAAACATTTAGGTGCTAAACAAAGAGGTACACTCCATCACGCCATCAATCATCAATTGATAGACACGCCTCGCTCTCAAACAAAAGCAGCGTTCATTGAAAAATTAACCCTACTCCCACAACAAGTATACCGTTTGAAAGGATTTGTACGTTTTACAGATAGTGAATTAATACATTTAGTTCAATACGCCGAAGGAGAAATCGAATTAACACCGATTCAATTCAAATCAGATGTTCCTTTATATTTGGTAGCTATTGGGAAACATTTAGATGATATCGAGTTAGACTTATAACACTAAAAAATCCAACACGAGATCGTGTTGGATTGTCATATAAGCTTTTATTAAACAAAAGCAAAGTAAACCCTAGCGAATGATAATGCCTTTATCCGTCGTTTCAATTGTTGCATTCTTTGGTGCTTTAATCATTTTCCAACCCCAATAGAAATCACCAGCACAACATCCTGCATGAAATGTGGCAAAGAAGAAAAAGAGCCCCCGTGGAAACCACCCTAAAAATAACGTCACTATAAATAGCATTGTGATAATGACAAACGGTGCAATACTACTAATTAAAAACGTAAACGGTGTAAACGTCCCACCTGGTATCGCACAATAAATCATACCGCTAGCTGCCCCAAAGTAGACTTTATTCTTAGGTGAAAATAGTTTGAAAAATATCCCGTGAATACACTCATGAACAACAAACATAAGTACAATAAGAATAATCACGAATAATGCGTTAACTAACAAAGAATCAAAAAATTTAGGTGTATCCGAAAACTTCATAATAAAATAAAAAATGATACCGAAAACGACAAAGCTAATATATGAATATATAGCTAGTTTATTCGCTAATTTTTTATCTTCTAACAAGTTAATTTCTTCCAAACATAACGCCCCTTTTGAAAGTTTTGTTACTACAATCGTAATATGATTTCGTGAAGTTCACAATGCATCGTTGTTTCATTTTTGATTTATTTTACTTTTAACTTTAAAGAAGCACTCTTATTATTCGCTTTATCTTTGGCATACATAATGAGTGTTGTTCCTTTTTTCTGTGGTCTTATATTAATCGTAGGTTCTGTTGCAAAGTTAAAATTATATGCACATCTATACAAAACTATAAAAGCAAATATTGTTTTAACAGTAAAGCGTTTTGTCATCTTCATTCCTCTTGTTTAAATATAACTAAAGCCAGAATGAATAGTGTGTATACAATGTATCAATACAAGATACTGTCTATGAAATTTCATACATGATGACTTTATAACAACTTTACTCAACAATGTTTTTCAAATCACTATCACTCATGACTTATCATAATAAAAATAAAGCATCCTTCACTTTGCGATGAGGGATGCTTTATGAATTTTCACATTAAAAATGAACCTGCAGACTATTCTTTTTTACTCAATTCTTTATCAAGTTTTACAAGTGTTGGTTTAGGAATATGAATGCCTTCTTCACTAAAGTATTGTATGACCTCTTTACGAAGCAAACGTTGTCCTGGAAAATGCATTCCGGGCTTAACATGTGCTAAAAGTTTAATCACCATTTCATTGCCATCAACACTATCTAAACCAAGCAATTCTGGGGCGGATACAAATATGTCATATTTATTCTTTAATGTAGGTAAAAATCTTAATAATTTCTCTTCTATTACTTTATAATTCTCATTTGGAGAAATCGGTATCATCACAATAGGCGAAACATCTGTAGCAGAATAATTGACTATTTCACTAATCATACCATTAGGTAATGTATAAATTTCTCCAGTATCTGATTGTATACGTGTTGATCTTAAACCAATCGTTTTAACCGTACCTTCAGCAATTGTTACCCCAGATGCATTAATTTGAACATAATCACTCACATCAAACTGTCCTTCAAATATAATAAAGAAACCAGTAATAATGTCTTTTACAATTGTTTGTGCTCCGAAACCAACGGCAACACCAACAACTCCAGCTCCTGCTAAAATTGCTGATACACTAATACCGAAACGTGAAAGTATTGACGTAAGGACAATAAACCATACGACATAACTTATTAAATTTTGAATCAATGTGGATAGTGTTTCACTTCTCTTAATTTTATGACGGTTCTTTTTCTTTTCATTAACGTTGAAAAATTTAGTGACTAACTTTCTTGATATCGCAATTACAATCATACCCATCAAGATATAAGCAAGTATAATTAAAAGATTAACCAAAAGATTTTGATAGAACTCTATTTTCATCATTGGCTCAAATAGTTTATATAATGTGTCCTTAAACTGACTCATAATAACAACATGACCTCCTATTGTTAAAACAATCAATATTTTCAATGTACAAATCTTTATAGATAATGAGCAGTAAGTCATTTCTAAATATAACACTTATAAATAAACAAAGCACCCTTCACTTTGTGATGAAGGATGCTTTATGAATTTCCATATAACAAATTATCTTAGGACTACTGATTATTTTCAGTCACTTCCAGATGTAATCATAAAACCATCCATCGAATAACATTTGCCATTTTTTCAAACTTTTATTATTCGCATTTTCTATTTCATAACTAATTTTGGATATTGAGCTGGTTTCTTCAGAATTACCTTTTATATTATCAGGTTTTATTTGATAATCTGTTTGACTCATGATTCATCATCTTCGCTAGGAGTGAATTGTACTGCATCTGTAAAAAATATATCCTCTTCTTTATTTTCTACAAAAGTAAATTCTAAATTTTTAGAACCTACGGATGATCCTTTTAAGTCGCCATCCCCTTTTAACAATAACTTAGGGGCTTGATTAGTTGGAATATCATATCTTTTTCTTAATTGTTTCACGTTATAGTCATTATTATTCAGTTGATATTTCGCAGAATAACTAGGAATATTAGGATTGTATGAAATATCCCCGTTTTTATAATCATTAATATCTTTAAAGTTGGCATATTGTACAAAAAATTTGAAGTTTTCTATTTCTTTTTTTAGTTTGTCATTAGGTATCGGCTTCGTTGGAATAATTTGATTGTGTTCCATTTTTACAGGATATCTCTTTTCATCATCTTTTAGTCTACCTTTACTGTCATCTGTTGTTTTCCTCACATAATAATAACCTTTAGTTGTTCTAGTATTGTGATTAATATATAGAAAGATACCTCTAGATTCCATGTACTTGCCTTTTGGTTCAATTGTCATGGTAGATCCAACTATCCATGTCCCTTTATCCTTTTTATCAAACTCTTCATCACGATAACCCTCTTTATCATAAATTGGTAAACATTATATAAATCAACTTCTTAAACATCTACATATTATCCAACAATGAACATATAATACATTTAAGATGGAATTCAAATTTTATTTTACTTTCATAAATAATAAATAAAACCCGCCTCACTTACGATACGTTTCTACTTATCGGTACGTGATGCGTTTTTTGGTTCTGTTGCAAAGTTGAATTTATAGTATAATTTTAACAAAAAGGAGTCTTCTGTATGAACTATTTCAGATATAAACAATTTAACAAGGATGTTATCACTGTA
>NZ_JBXARC010000004.1:0-146270 GCF_058807855.1 Staphylococcus sp. GW821-FHT11H10
GTAAATAAAGAAGCCAGTAAATGAATTTGTTAAAACTCATTTACTGGCTATTTCTCTAGGGTTTATGTCCCAGACTCGTTGGTGCTTTATTAAATATATATCATATATGTTAGACGCTTAGAATACTTGTTCAACTTCAATAACGCCTGGAACTTCTTCGTGTAACGCACGTTCAATGCCGGCTTTTAATGTGATTGTTGAGCTAGGACAAGTACCACAAGCTCCATGTAATTGTAATTTCACGATACCATCTTCTACATCTACTAATGTACAGTCTCCACCATCACGTAATAAAAATGGACGTAAACGTTCAATGACTTCAGCTACTTGATCAAACATTGTTGCATTCTCAGTAGGCATGAGATATGTCTCCTTTCAAGTAAATTACTTCATAAATTCATTATTTATTTATTATAATAGATAAAGAAAGAAAAATCTATAAAACAAAACGGGGGATTTGAGTATGACTAAAGTAAGCGTGGTAGTATATGGCGCTGATGTCGTATGTGCAAGTTGCGTTAATGCACCAACATCTATTAATACATTTGAATGGATTAAGCCTTTATTAGAAAGAAAGTATCCAGACATTCAATTTGAATACACATACATTGATTTTCAAAATCAAACAGATAATCTAAGTGATCATGACCAACAGTATATTGAACAAATTGAGGAAGATGAATTATTTTATCCTTTAATTACAATGAATGATGAGTATGTAGCAGATGGTTACATTCAAACAAAGCAAATTACAAACTTTGTAGATAAACATTTTGCAAATTAATTTAAAGTATAATTCTTGAGAAAAAAGGTCGGGGGTAGAATAGAATTCATCATGAATTCTATTCTACCCCTTATTTTAATACTAACCGTTATGATATTTATATAACCATAGGACGCCCGATTTAAGTATATGTGCAAGACGTCCGGTAACTGTACGGTCCATGATATAGGCAAAGCCTTTTTTCTCGCCGAGAGAACCAAGGAAACCTTGTACTTTTAATTCAGGCATTTTATCTGGTAATGGTTCATTATTCCACTGTTTCTTAAGTACATCAGCGATTTGATCACCTTGAACTTCAGCTAATTGTGCACTTGGTGCATGAGGTAAATCAGCACAATCTCCAACTATAAATACATTAAGGTATGTTGGCACTTGATGATATTGATTGATGATGACACGTCCACTTCGATTGATATCAATCGGTAAATGTCTTACAACTTCAACCGGTTGAATTCCAGCAGTCCAGACAACTAAATCAACATTTTCTGGTGTACCACTATTATAAATTTTTCCTGGTTCTACTTTATCAATTAAAGAATTAGGCACTACTTTAACATTGTTTTCACGGAACCATTTAGCGATATAATTACTTAACTTTTCAGGGAAATTCCTTAAAATTCGCTCACCACGGTCATATAGTATGACTTCTAAATCTTCACGACTTTCACGAAGCTCACTTGCTAACTCGATGCCGCTTAAACCAGCACCAACAATACCTACACTAGCGCCACTAGGTAATTCACTAATACTATGAAATGTTTCGCGTGCCTTGGAGAGTGTTTGAATACTATGCGTGTATTCCTCAGCACCAGGAACATTATGATATTTATCTTCACAACCTAAGCCAATAACTAATTCATCATAATCTACTTTTGTATTACCAACAGATACGATTTGAGCATCTAAATCAATATCATTAATTTCTCCATAAATTGTATTAACGCGTTCTGAATCAGGAAAATTCATACGAACATCACTATCAGACTTAGTACCCGCAGCTAAAGCATAAAATTCTGGTTTCAAGCCATGGAATGGCATACGATCAATTAACGTTAAAGTATAATTTTCTGGTAATGAATCAGGTAAGATACGCGACATGATACGCATATTACCATAGCCGCCACCAAGTAATACTAAATTTTTCATCTGTTATACCCCTTTATAAAAATTTGTTATTCCGAAATAATTTTGACTAATACCCTTTGAATTAAGCAAACTTTTGTAAATTACCTAAACTTTTATTTTAAAACTTCAAACAAGTATAGTAATTGATCAATCACATTTATTGCCCCTAACAATAAAGTGTGTGATATATGTATATGATTATTATATCTTTTTTTCAAAACGACTACAATGAAATGTGTGGTAGGGAAACTAAGCTGAAGAGATATGTGTGTATTGTTGTTCTAAATAATATAAAATGATGAGCGAGGACAATGCAGTCCAAGTTAAGATTTGTTATAATAATGTAATTAAAAAATGAAGAAGAAGGTGAAGTATGTTTCCATTAGTCGAATTTTGCATTTCAAATATGGCAAAAGGCGGAGACTACGTTTACGATAAACTTGAGAATGATCCTGATGTGGATGTATTGGAATACGGATGTTTAAATAATTGTAGCGTATGTTCATGTGGGTTGTATGCATTGGTAGATGGTGATACTGTTGAAGGTGATACACCAGATGAGTTATTAAAAAATATTTATAAACATATAGAAGAGAATGACTTTACTAACTTATTATAGGAGGAATGGTTTATGTCAACTGTAACATTAACTGAAGCAGCAGCTTATGAAGTAAAAGATATGTTGAAAAGTAATGACATGGAAGGTGGATATTTAAAGATTAAAGTAAACGGTGGTGGCTGTACAGGTCTAACATATGGTATGTCAGCTGAAGAACAACCAGGAGAAAATGATGAAGTACTTGAATTTTATGGATTAAAAGTACTAGTAGACAAATATGATGTGCCTGTATTAAATGGTACGACAATTGATTTCAAACAATCTTTAATGGGTGGAGGATTCCAAATTGATAACCCTAACGCAATCGCTTCATGTGGTTGTGGTAGTTCATTTAGAACTGCTAAAGTAGCTGGGAACCCTGAGGAATGCTAATATAATTTTAAGTAGTATATGACAAAGAGTAATGCAGTAAGACAGTAATCTTCAGGATAATATGATTATTTTAATAATAGTCTTGTTGTTGCTTGAAAATGAACTATAAAAGCTATAAAATTGAAGATGGATTGAACTTTGTCTTTTTTGTGAACTAAAGTTCATAAAATCGAACTGAAAAAGAAAGTGTTGACTAAGACTATAAATGGGGATGAACAATAGGTTAAGTGCAAAGTCTTTTAAATGAATCAGATAAACATATATTAAGGTAAAATATATTGTTACATCTGAACTTTGTTATGTTCTGAAATTTGTAGCCTTTTTCTACATTTAAGAAAATAATTATGAAAGCTTAGGTGAATGAAATGGCACAAGATCGTAAAAAAGTACTTGTTTTAGGTGCAGGTTATGCTGGTTTACAAACAGTAACTAAATTACAAAAAGAACTTTCTGCTGACGAAGCGGATATTACATTAATTAACAAAAATAAATATCACTACGAAGCAACTTGGTTACATGAAGCTTCAGCTGGTACATTAAACTATGAAGATTTAATTTACCCAATTGAAAGTGTAATTAAAGAAGATAAAGTTAAATTTATCAATGCAGAAGTAACTAAAATCGACCGTAACGCTAAAAAAGTAGAAACTAATCACGGTATCTATGATTACGACATTTTAGTAGTAGCATTAGGTTTCGAAAGTGAAACATTTGGAATTAATGGTATGAAAGATTATGCATTCCAAATTGAAAATATTGAAACTGCACGTAAATTATCTCGTCACATTGAAGATAAATTTGCAAACTATGCAGCTTCTAAAGAAAAAGATGATAAAGACTTAGCTATCTTAGTTGGTGGTGCAGGCTTTACAGGTATCGAATTCTTAGGTGAATTAACTGAAAGAATTCCTGAATTATGTAATAAATACGGTGTTGATCAAAACAAAGTTAGAGTAACTTGTGTTGAAGCTGCACCAAAAATGTTACCAATGTTCTCTGATGAATTAGTTAATTACGCAGTTAACTACTTAGAAGACCGTGGTGTTGAATTCAAAATTGCTACACCAATCGTTGCTTGTAACGAAAAAGGTTTCGTAGTTAAAATTAATGATCAAGAACAACAATTAGAAGCTGGCACAGCGATCTGGGCTGCTGGTGTTCGTGGTAGTAAATTAATGGAAGAATCATTCGAAGGTGTTAAACGTGGTCGTATCGTGACTAAACAAGATTTAACTATTGAAGGTCATGATGATATCTTTGTTATTGGTGACGTTTCAGCATTCATCCCAGCTGGTGAAGAACGTCCATTACCAACTACAGCACAAATTGCTATGCAACAAGGTGAACACGTTGCGAAAAGCATTAAAAACATCTTAAACGGTCAAGCAGCTACCGACTTTGAATATGTTGATCGTGGTACTGTATGTTCATTAGGTGCACATGATGGTGTTGGTATCGTATACGGTAGAGACATTACTGGTAAAAAAGCTGCATTCATGAAAAAAGTTATCGATACTCGTGCAGTATTCAAAATCGGTGGCGTAGGCTTAGCATTCAAAAAAGGTAAATTCTAAGTTTCTCATATAAATTATCTAATATGATTTTGAAAATAAATATTAATTTAAAGCTACAATGCAAATTCGCAGTAGCTGACTGAACTGAAAAAGCACATAAATCAAGCTTTTCTCATTTCTAGTTATCCTTATGGGGGTGGAACAACGAATTCATTGTGAATTCTGTTCCACTCCTTCTTTTATATGATATAAAAAGGAAGTGTAGAGATTATGGTTAATTTCAATTTGAGTAATACAGTTTTAAATTCAGAAGTACTTATTATAGGGTTGCCTGAACACATCAATCAACTTGGTTATATTAGTTACAATAATGAAGATATAACAAAACAAATTGATACATACCGTCATCATCATTTAATTAGTAGTCAATTAGGTAAAATATCTTCAACTTTGTTACCTTTAAAAGACTCGTCAAAACGACTTATTACTGTTGGATTAGGAAATTTAAAGACGCTTGATTATGGTGCGCTATTGAAAGCTTTCGGCAATTTATTTCAATTTTTAAAAGAAGAACGTGTAACTGAAGCAGATGTATTATTCGATACATTGATTTCAAAGAAAATAGAGCAAACCAAAGTCGCAGAGGTTATGGGACTACAAAGTGAACAGGCAGTTTACAGTTTTGACAACTATAAATCTGATAAATTTGCACCCTATCAATTAGAGTTAAACATAAGTACGAATAAAGAGGACTTACAGCGATATTTTATCAATGGTGCTATTATCGGACAATCGGTTAATGTTGCACGTGACTATAGCAATATGCCACCTAATATACTGACGCCTAATTATTTTGCTGAACAGGTTACGCAACACTTTGATCAAACATCTGTAAAAGTTGATATTAAAGATGGAAAACAATTATTAGATGAAGGATTCGGACTTATTCATGCTGTTGGTAAAGGGTCGGAGAATCCTCCAGTTGTAATAACTATGACATACAATGGTGGTGACAGTGAAGACGCACCAATTGCATTAGTAGGAAAAGGTATTACATATGATTCAGGTGGCTATAGCATTAAATCGAAGATAGGTATGCAGACTATGAAATTTGATATGTGTGGCGCAGCTAATGTAGTTGGAATGATTGATGCGATATCACGCTTGCAACTTCCTATCAATATTGTAGGAGTTATTGCTTCTGCTGAAAATATGATAAGTAGTAATGCAATGAAACCTGATGATGTATTGACGGCATTGAATGGTGAAACAGTTGAAATGTTAAATAGTGATGCGGAAGGGCGTTTAGTACTAGGAGATGCTGTATTCTATGCTAATCAATTTCAACCTAAGATTATTTTAGATTTCGCTACATTAACAGGAGCAGCAGTTGCAGCACTAGGTGAAGATAAAGCAGCTTTATTTAACTCTAATGCAGATAAAGAGATTGAGGAAATACGAGTTAGTGCTAAAGAAATGGATGAATATGCTTTTGAATTACCTATGACTCAAACTGAACAACGATTAATACGTCAATCTGACGTTGCAGATTTAGTCAATCATACAAACGGTCATGGAAAAGCACTCTTTGCAGCCACATTTATTACTCATTTTAGTGGATCCACACCACACATCCATTTCGATATTGCTGGTCCAGCGACAACTAACAAGACTAGCTATAAAGGTCCAAAAGGCCCAACCGGCAGTATGATTACTACTGTATTAAACTGGTTAAGATAAATAGAAAAATAGAAATCATTTGCTTAAGGAGTAGAAACATGTGCTATTGCGTGTTTATACTCCTTATTTAATAAGCATAATCTTATTAACTAAGAATGTAATTCTACATTGACAACGTATCAGCTACTTGGTATGATAAAGAACATATTAAATACTTTAGTTCGGTAGAGAGATAAAGGATGTGTTGTTATGTTTAATGCAGTTGTAATAGCCGTATTATTAATGATTGTTTTATGCTTATGTAGACTAAATGTAGTTATTAGTCTGTTCATTAGTGCATTAGTAGGCGGTCTCATTTCTGGAATGAGTGTTGAAAAGGTAATCAGTGTATTTGGAAAAAATATTGTAGACGGTTCCGAGGTAGCGCTAAGCTATGCATTATTGGGTGGATTTGCAGCATTGATTTCATATAGTGGTATTACAGATTATCTTGTAACTAAGATAATCCGTGCAATTCACTCTGAAAATAGCAGACTATCAAGAATAAAAGTAAAAATCATTATTATCATAGCTTTACTTGCGATGAGTATAATGAGTCAGAACCTTATACCGGTTCACATTGCTTTCATTCCAATAGTTATACCGCCACTATTAAGTCTGTTTAATGATTTAAAAATTGATAGAAGACTTATTGCTCTAGTCATCGGATTTGGTTTATGTTGGCCGTATGTCCTATTACCATATGGCTTTGGACAAATTTTTCACCAAATTATTCAAAGCGGTTTCCAAAAAGCACATCATCCTATCGAATTTAATATGATTTGGAAAGCCATGTTGATTCCTTCTCTTGGTTATATAGTTGGTTTAATCTTGGGTATGTTTTATTACCGTAAACCACGAGAATATAAAACAGAAACTTATGTAGAAGATGAGAATACAATTAATGAAATTAAACCGTATGTACTCGTAGTTACAATAGTCGCTATATTAGCTACATTCTTAGTTCAAACTTTTACAGATTCAATGATTTTTGGTGCATTAGCGGGTGTACTCGTATTCTTTGTTTCGGGTGTCTACAAATGGAGAGAATTGGATAGCCAATTTGTTGAAGGTATTAAAATCATGTCATTTATAGGTGTTGTTATTCTTTCAGCTAACGGTTTTGCAGGTGTCATGAATGCAACAGGAGATATCGAAAAATTAGTATCAAGTTTGACTGATATTTCAAGTGGTCACAAGTTATTAAGTATTGTCATCATGTACATTATTGGTTTAATTGTAACTTTAGGAATTGGTTCATCATTTGCAACGATTCCTATAATTGCGACATTATTTATTCCACTTGGTGCTTCACTCGGCTTAAGTACTATGGCTCTAATCGCTCTAGTAGGAACTGCGAGTGCTTTAGGTGATTCAGGATCTCCTGCAAGTGATTCTACGCTAGGGCCAACAGCTGGGTTAGATGTGGATGGACAGCATGATCATATTCGCGATACATGTATCCCGAATTTCTTATTCTATAATATACCTTTAATGGTATTTGGTACGATTGCAGCTATGATATTATAGGTGTAATGAGGTGAACAATTAAATGACTAACTTATTGGAAACTTTCGAAATGCAGATTGAAGAAACATCAGAGGGTAAAGTAGTAATTTCAATGCCTGTTACTGATAAAGTTAAACAACCATTCGGTTATTTGCATGGTGGTGCAACAATTGCTTTAGGTGAAACAGCGTGTTCATTAGGCGCTGCTAATCTAATCGATACGAAATCGTTCATACCACTAGGTTTAGAAATGAATGCTAACCATATTCATTCGGTTAAAGAAGGTCGTGTTATTGCTACAGCAACGATTATTCATAAAGGAAGCACAACTCAAGTTTGGAATATAGAAATAAAAAGTGAACAAGGCCAATTGATAAGTGTTATGAGAGGAACAATTGGAATTAAACTTTTAAAGCTATAAAATACCAAACGCTGCTTTAGTTCGATTAAGCATTGTTTTAAATATCCTAATTATAAAAGTAATTGTTTAAGAAAAAACGCAGGCGTGGGACGGTGAATTCATAAAGAATTCTATCCTACGCCTGCTTTTTTATAAGAAATATACAAGAGATCGTATTTAAAAATAGTTTATAGTTGTTACGTTGACAATTACTTCTAATGAAATTAAGCATGTTTTTGGATAGGTTGAGCCGATAAACGTTTATAGGCCTGTTTAATTCTTTGAGCGGCTTCTCTTCCACCCATGATATTTCTAGCAAAAGGACCCAGTTCTAAATCTGCTAAACCACCTGACACAAACAATTGAGGTAACCACTCTAATTCAGAACTAATGGAAGGTAATCCACAGCGTGTTAATGGAGCATCTTCATTTTTAATTAATGATTGAATCATAGGCTGTTTTAATAGTGTTGGTTCAAAACCGGTTGCTAATAAAATGAAATCATAAGGGATAGCCGCTTGTTCTGTATGAATTTGATGTTGGTCAACTGATAAAATATTCTCTTTATGAATTATAAGTCGTCCAGATTGAATATGTTTCTTAAGTCGTAAATATAACTCTCTAGGCATTGAACCTTTATGTCTTTCGTGTTGAATGATAGACTGCCGTTCTAAAGAAGATTCAATATTTAAAAAGTGATTCATATTTTTAGGACCTAACCAACCTGGATCTGCATCGAAATGTTGGATATCAATGTCTTTATTCATCCATAAATGAATAACTTTATCATGAGATTGATTTATAAGTTTTAAAGTTAAATGGGCAGCAGAAATACCACTTCCTATAACGTGAGAACTATGTCCATACATAGTTGTATTAAATGATTTATCGAAAATGTGGCACACATCATCAGCATCTTGATAAATATTAGGAATATAGGGTTTATGCGTACATCCATTTGCTAATATAACGCAATCCGTGTGTATGACTTGATTATCATTTAATTGTATTTGCCATTGACCATCTTTCTTCGCTAATGCTTCTACATAGCCTTGAATATGATTTTCGTTTAAATCATAATGATGAACTTGTTCGTGAACATGATGCATAAACATATCTGTTTGTGGACGTTGGTATTGACCATATGTACCGTGCGCATATTGTTGAACTTTAGCGAATTGTTTTAAATGGAATGGGTTAGGGTGGATGTGATGTACAATTGGTGAACGCAAATAGGGCATGCTGATACGATGAGAAAAATCATTGAATTGTTCACATAGTGTGGCATAAGGGTCTATAATTGTTAATTTATCTCTAGATAGCCCTAATTCTCTTAGTTGAATCGCAATTGTTGTACCTTGTAAACCGCCACCGATAATTGTCCAATGCATAATAACACTTCTTTCTTTTTAAAACGTAATAATTACGATTTATATTATCATAAATATGTAGACTAGACAATAAAAAAAGGGCGGGGACAGAAATCATTTTGAATTCTGTCTCCACCCGCAATTGTGACTTGAGCTATATAAAGTTTGCTATAAGAACTTTTTCAATTTAGTAAGTTGCTGTATTAGTTAAATCATCTTATCTTTAAATTCATTTTTTAATTCATCGATCTTCGTATCTTTAGTATAAGGTGTTTTATTATTATAAGCTGCTCTCATTATTAAATGACTTGAAAGTGGGCCAGTTATAAGAATAAAAAGAATACCAAAGATTAACTGCATATTAATATATCCATCTGTAGCGATAAAGTATAAGAATGTGCCAAACAATAGGAAAATAGCACCTAAAGTTGCTGATTTGCCTGCAGCATGACCACGCGAATAAATATCTTTTAATCTTATAATACCAATAGCAGTAACGGCACTTATAATAGCTCCTAAAATGACAAAGATAACAGCTAAACTAATGATGATGTTCGTTATCACGTTCAATCACCTTACCTTTATCCATATATTTTGAGAAGACGGCTGTTCCTAAAAAGGCTAAAATACCAATTAATAAAATAGCTACGAGTAAATATTCTGAACCTATGAATATACTATATAAGGCGATACACGCCATTAGTTGTAAACCGATTGCATCAAGTGCTAAAATTCTATCGGCTAATGTGGGACCTTTGATGATACGAACAAACATCGCTAACATTGATATTGCAACAACAATTAAAGCAATAATCATGATGATTTTTAACATTAGTCTTCGCCCACCTCTCTAACTACTTTCTCTAATGAAGATTTTATACCTTCAACTTCTTCTTCTTTAGTACTAAAATCTATAGAGTGAATATATATTTTTTTTCTATCATCACTTATACCTAATACGACTGTTCCAGGCGTCAATGTTATTAAATTAGATAATAAAACGATTTGCCAATCAGTTTTTAAGTCAGTGTGATATACGAAGAATCCTGGTTCATTCTTAAGTTTAGGTTGTAGAACAATTTTTAAGACGTCGATATTAGCTTTTAATAATTCTACAAAAAATACAACCGCTAATTTTAATATCTTATAAATTTTTATGAAATAAAATCTTCCTGGTAATATTCTACTAAATAAATATACAAATCCGAGTCCTAGTATGAAACCGAGTAAGAGGTTATTTAATGTATAGCTACCACTTAAGAAAATCCAAATAAAAGCTAAGATAAAGTTTAAAATAATTTGAATAGCCATTATGATCTACCTCCTAAGACACTCTCAATATAGATGCTAGGATCGTAAAACGATTGAGCCGCCTCAGAAATTAATGGATATAATAAATCAGCAGATAATCCAAATACGACTGTGATGACGACAGCAATTATTGAAATAGTAGTTGCGTGTTTAACGTTAACACTTTGAGTAGGCTCATAACCTTTAGGTTTCCCGAAAAAGCCTTTTAAGAAAATATGAATGACTGAATATAGTACAACTAAACTTGAAAGTAAAACGATAATACCACTTACATAAAACCCTTTTTCAAAGGTTGCTTGTACAATGTAATATTTACCATAAAAACCACTTAGAGGCGGTATACCAGCGAGACTTAGTGCTGCGATGAAGAAAGTCCATCCTAGTACAGGGTAGTGTTTAATTAAACCGCCAAAGTCTTTAAGACTTGTAGATTTCGTAATTTGATACATCACACCTATAAGTAAAAATAGGGCAGTTTTGACTAACATGTCATGAATTGTGTAGTAAATCGCACCTATAATACCTGCTTCATTCATCATTGCTACGCCAACTAAGATAACTCCGACAGCAATCATGATATTATAAATAATAATCTTTTTAGTGTCATCGTATGCAATCGCACCTACTGAACCAAAAATGATCGTTAATAACGCTAAGAATAAAATTGTATAGTGCGAGAAACTCATTGTGTTGTGGAAGAACAAGCTCAAAGTTCTTAAAATCGCATATACGCCTACTTTTGTTAGTAGGGCACCAAAAAATGCAATGATTGCAAATGGTGGTGCATAATATGAACCTGGCAACCATACGTACATAGGGAAAACACCAGCTTTAGTTGCGAACACGAAGATAAATAAAATAAAGACTATACTTAAGAGTCCGCCATGTGTGTTAGACAATGTAGATAATTTTTCACTAATATCTGCCATGTTTAACGTACCAACGATGGAATATAAAATCGCTACTGCAATTACAAAGAATGTTGAGGTAACTATATTAACTAATAAGTATTTGACAGTTTCACGTAATTGAATTTGAGTGCCACCTAGTACAAGTAGTGCGTAAGATGACATTAGGAAGACTTCGAAAAATACAAATAAGTTAAATATATCTCCAGTTGTAAATGCACCTATAATTCCTACTAACATAAATGTGATAGAGAAGTGATAATAATAACGTTCTCTATCTATTCCTGCTGTGGTACTTGAAAATGCAGTAATTAAAATGGTGATAATGATACTAGTCACAATCAACATTGCACTAAAACTATCTAGTAAAAAGATAATGCCATAAGGTGCAGGCCAAGAACCCAATTCTACTTTAAGCGGACCATCGACATATACATTTCTTAAATTGATTATTGCCACAATTAGTGTCAGGACTAGACCAGTTAAAGTGACATATCGTTTCGCACGATAACGTTGTCCTAAAAAGACCAATATAATTGCTGTAAAGATAGGTACGACTAATGAAAGGACGACTAAGTTATTTTCAATCATCATCTAACACTCCTTTCATTCTTTCTACGTTGTCAGTACCTAATTCTTTATATGTTCTAAATGCTAAGACTAAGAAAAAGGCAGTTGTCGCAAACGCGATAACGATTGCCGTTAGTATTAATGCATGGGGGATAGGATCGACATATTGACTAATATTTTTTTCATAGATTGGCATTTCGCCATGTTTCAATCCACCCATAGTAATTAAAAATAAATTTGATGCATGTGTAATTAAAGTTGTCCCCATAACAATTCGTATCAAACTTTTAGATAAAACGAGATAGACACTAATTGAAGCGAGGATGCCACATACAAATATCATGATTATTTCCACTATTCGCTCTCTCCAATCGTTATAATAATTGTCATAATCGTTCCAACTACTGCGCAAAGAACTCCGAAATCAAAGAACATCGGTGTGTTCATATGAACAGGTTGAAGTAGGGGCAACGGTATATTAAATTCCGTGTGTGTGAAAAAGTTTTCACCATAGAACCAACTCGCTAATGGAGTACCAACACAGAATAATAAGCCAATTCCAATTAAAATTTTAAAATCCCACGGGAATACCTTTTCCATCGTTTTAATATCAAACGCAATTGCGATG
This sequence comes from Staphylococcus sp. GW821-FHT11H10, assembly GCF_058807855.1. NCBI lineage: Bacteria > Bacillati > Bacillota > Bacilli > Caryophanales > Staphylococcaceae > Staphylococcus > Staphylococcus sp. GW821-FHT11H10. Next base: position 12,830 of record NZ_JBXARC010000004.1, read on the forward strand.
ATAGTTAGTGCACATGATAATAGTAGGCCACCTACGAAGCCACCACCAGGTGTATAATGTCCTGCAAAGAATAAAGTGACCCCAAATAAGGCGATTAGAAAGGCGATAATAACAGCGGCATATTGAAACATTAAATTATTGTTCTGTCTGTTCATCACTTTTCACCTCACTTGATTGATGTTTACGACGCAACTTAATCATTGTATACACACCTAAACCTGCAATACCTAATACAGATGATTCAAATAAAGTATCCATACCACGGAAGTCAACAAGTATGACATTTACCATGTTCTTACCGTGAGCTAAATCATAAACATGTGCTTTATAGTATTCTCCAATAGATGTAAAATGTCTGTTTCCGTACGCAATTAAACCTAAGATAATGACAACAAGTCCGACACCAATTGAAATAAGTGTGTTCGTTAATTTAAATGATCGTGTTTCATTATAACGATTTAAATTAGGTAAATGATAGAAACATAATAAGAATAACGCTGTAGAAATCGATTCTACTACGAACTGTGTTAAGGCAAGGTCTGGTGCTTTGAAAAATACAAATAACACAGATACTGAATAACCGACCACACCTAGCATGATAACGCTAAATAAACGTGATTTAGCAATAACAACCATAAATGCTGCGATAATTAATAATATTAAAATCGCTATTTCATAAATATGAATATTATTTATATCTTTAAAATTAAAGTCAAAAGGAACGCTTAGTAGCGTCACAATCGTAACGACAATAAGCATACCGAATATAATGACTAAGCTATCTCTAACATAACCATTTACATAACTATTCGTCATATTCGCTGAATAATTAGGCAAGTATTTTCCAGTAGAATCATACCAATGATTTAACGTTAAACGTGTTGGCTGAGCGTGTAAGAGTCGGATCCAATAACTAAATGTTAGTAATAAAAGAATACCTAATATCCAAATAATTAATGTTGAAATAAATGCAGGCGTAATACCATGGAATAAGTGGAATTCCGCATTAACATTACTCATACCACTAATTGCAGTTGTCGCTGGTTCTACAATAGATTGCGTTAATAATCCAGGGAATAACCCAAAGACAACAACGAGTACTGCTAAAATGATTGGAGATAATAACATTAATATTGAAGCTTCATGTGCTTTTTTAGGTAAAGCATTCGGTTGATGTTTACCAAAGAAAATATACATAATAAATTTAATTGAATAAACAAATGTAAATATACTACCCACAATAGCTAAAATAGGAAAAACAATACCTAATGTATCTAAACTGAAAACATTAGCGTGAGAAATCTCAATCATGGCTTCAAGAAATTTTTCTTTAGAAAGGAAGCCATTAAACGGTGGAATGCCTGCCATACTTAATGCTGTAATAACAGTAATTGTAAATGAAATAGGCATAATCGTTAGTAAACCACCAAGTTTTTTAACATCTCTTGTGCCTGTAACATGATCTACAGCACCTGTAATCATGAATAACGCACCTTTAAATGTGGCGTGATTCACTAGATGAAACACTGCTGCAGTAAATCCAGCAATGTACAATTGGCTTTGACTTCCCTCGAAATGATAACTTACGGCACCAATACCTAACATCGACATAATCATGCCAAGTTGAGATACTGTTGAGAAGGCAAGTATACCTTTCAAATCTTGTTGTTTTGTGGCATTTAAAGATGCCCAGAAAAGCGTGATTAGACCAACTAAAGTAATTGTCCAAATCCATCCTTGTGATATCGCAAAAAGCGGTGTAACACGAGCAACTAAATATAATCCTGCTTTCACCATTGTTGCCGAGTGTAGATATGCACTGACTGGGGTAGGTGCTTCCATAGCGTCAGGCAACCAAATATAAAATGGAACTTGTGCAGATTTAGTGAATGCACCCAACATAATAAGTACCATTGCGAAGATAAATAATGGACTATGTTGAATTTCAGATGCATTAGCAATTAGCTCGTGTAAGCTAAGTGAATCACCTGCTAGAGAAATTAAAATGAATCCCCCTAATAAACTTAATCCACCAAATACGGTAATGATTAATGACTTTTGTGCACCATAAATAGATGCCTTTTTTTCTCTCCAGAAAGAGATAAGTAAAAAACTTGAAAACGAAGTCAATTCCCAAAATAGATATAAAATAATTAAATTGTCTGAAAGGACAACGCCTAACATTGCACCCATAAATAGTAATAAATAACAATAAAAATTACCAAGTTGTTCAGATTTACTTAAGTAACCAATGGAATATAAAACCACTAACGATCCTATACCTGTTATAAGTAAACTAAATAAAATGCTTAAGCCATCAAGATATAAATCAAAATTCATACCTATATGTGGCATCCAGTTTAATGTTTTTATTACTGTATTACCTGACTGAGTAGTCGAAATAAGAGATAAGAAATAGATAAATAAGACAACAGGAATAGGTAATACAAACCAACCTAAATGAATCTTTTTAAAGAATCGATATAGAATTGGAATAATGAGTGCAAATATTAACGGTAAAATGACCGCAATATGTAACAAACTCACTATGTTATCCTCCTTAAAAAATATTTATGCAATATATTATACATGAATCATATTGTTCTGAAAAACGCCGAAAACTCATATGAGTAGTGATTTTTCAGAACTTGTTAAATAAGAAGAAACACGTTCAAATGACCTATAAAAATTTTTGTTTATATTGAATTGAATAGTCATTTTTTAAATTTTCAAGATTGTTTAAGGCTTGTTTTGCAAATTCAGTATTTTGTTGTTTTAAATCATTTTCCATTTTTGTAATAGCTTGTTGAAGTGACGCTTCATAAGTCATTTCTTCAACATTAAACTCACGCAATTGTGAACGCGTTGCATAACGTTTTTCAAAGTGACTTAGAGCACGTCTTTCATGGAAAAAGACACCTTCAGTTTGTCCTGGATTATGTAAATCACCTTGTTTTGGATGTTTAATCACTTGTTCAACTTGAACTAGAACTTGGTCGTCATTCTCTTCTTTAATAGTAACGCCGTAAGCGCCAGTCTTATGTGAGAATCGGTATAACATGCTATATTACTTCCTTTCAAATGTGTTAAGATGTATCTATATCATCATAACATGAATGGAGAATTGAAATGACTAACTATCCACAACTAAACAAAGAAATACAAGACAATGAAATTAAAGTTGTTATGCATACAAATAAAGGCGATATGACATTTAAGTTGTTCCCAGATATCGCGCCGAAAACTGTAGAAAATTTTGTGACACACGCTAAAAATGGTTATTATGACGGTATTACTTTCCACCGTGTTATTAATGACTTCATGATTCAAGGAGGAGATCCTACAGCAACTGGTATGGGTGGTGAAAGTATTTATGGAGGTTCTTTTGAAGATGAATTCTCTTTAGAGGCTTTTAACTTATATGGTGCGCTTTCAATGGCAAATGCAGGACCAAACACAAATGGTTCTCAATTCTTTGTTGTTCAAATGAAAGAAGTTCCAGAATCTATGGTTAACCAATTAGTAGATGGTGGCTGGCCTGAACCGATTGCCAAAGCATATGCGGATAATGGTGGCACGCCTTGGTTAGATCAAAAACACACTGTGTTCGGACAACTAATTGAAGGCGAAGCAACTTTAGAAGATATTGCAAATACTAAAGTAGGTGCACAAGATAAACCTGTACATGATGTAGTTATTGAATCTATTGATGTAGAAGATAAATAATAATTGATTATGAACAAATCTTTCGAATCGACGGTTGATGTCGATTCGTTTTTTTATGGTTTAACTTTCAATTCAATTGCAATTTTTAAAACGATAACCTTAAATGCGAACGTTAATTTAGTATTTGTCGAAAGGGTTATTATATTTTTGAAAAAATGTGGATTTTTATTGGTTTATAGTTAGTCCAAGTTTGTGATTTATGCTATTATAATTATGTTAAGTAAATCGAAGTAAGGGGTTATCAAGTTGAATAATCACTATAAAGAAGGTCAGCATATTAAAGTGCGTGTGACTGGAATTCAACCGTATGGCGCTTTTGTTGAGACCCCTGACCATACTGAAGGACTTATCCATATTTCTGAAATTATGGATGATTACGTCCACAACTTAAAAAAATTTCTATCAGAAGGACAAATCGTTAAAGCAAAAATTTTATCAATTGATGATGAAGGAAAACTAAATTTGTCTCTTAAAGATAATGATTACTTTAAGAATTATGAACGAAAAAAAGAAAAGCAGTCAGTATTAGATGAAATTAAAGAAACAGAAAAGTATGGGTTTCAAACACTTGAAGAACGCCTACCGGTCTGGATTAAACAGTCTAAACGTGCGATTCGTAATAATTGATTGACTGTTAACACGCTAAGCTAACGTTATATTTTAATATAACGTTAGCTTTTTTATGCGTTTGATTATAAAAAAGCGACACAAATATATGCATGTACAGTCAAGCAGAATATTGGAAGAGCTTTAATTCTGCGTGCTATAGTCTAGTCATAATTAAAAAGGAAAGGACTTACCTATGAATAAAAAATATGAAAAATTATTTGAAACCGTAACTTTGCCAAATGGGGTTGAATTAAAAAATCGTTTTGTATTGGCTCCATTAACGCATATTTCATCTAATGATGATGGTACAATTTCTGACGTGGAAATACCGTATATTGAAAAGCGCTCTAAAGATGTTGGCTTAGCTATCAATGCTGCAAGTAATGTTAACGATATTGGTAAAGCTTTTCCAGGACAACCTTCTGTTGCGCATGATTCAGATATAGAAGGACTCAAGCGTTTAGCACAAGCTATGAAGAAGAATGGTGCTAAAGCTTTAGTTCAAATTCATCATGGTGGCGCACAAGCATTAGCTAATTTAACACCGAATGGAGATGTTGTTGCACCAAGTCCTATCACTTTAAAAAGCTTCGGACAACAACATGAACATGATGCTAGAGAAATTACCCCTAAAGAAATTGAACAAACAATTAAAGATTTCGGTGAAGCAACGCGTCGAGTAATCGAAGCTGGGTTTGATGGCGTAGAGATTCATGGTGCTAATCACTATTTAATTCACCAATTTGTATCTCCATATTATAATAGAAGAAATGATGAATGGTCTGATCACATGAAGTTTCCAACTGCTGTTATAGATGAAGTATTAAAGGCCAAATCAGAATATGCGAGCGATGATTTCATAGTAGGGTATCGACTTTCTCCTGAAGAAGCTGAATCACCAGGTATTTCAATGGAAATTACCGAACAATTAATTAATACAATTACTGAAAAATCAATTGATTATGTTCATATATCTCTTGGAGATATTCATTCAACTACAAGAGAAGGTAAGTATGCAGGACAAGAGCGATTGAAATTAATTCACCAATGGGTGGATGGTCGTATCCCAGTTATTGGTGTAGGATCTGTATTTACAGCTGATGATGCATTAGACGCTATTGAATCAACAGGTGTTGAACTCGTAGCACTTGGTCGTGAAATATTATTAGACTATAATTTCATCAGCAAAATTCAAGAAGGAAAAGAAGATGAAATTTTATCAGAATTTGACCCTCATCGTGAAGATAAGCATGAATTAACACCTAATTTGTGGAAACAATTTAACCAAGGTTTTTATCCGTTACCTCGTAAAGATAAATAGTATTAATGAGTGAATAAATGTTAAACTTTGCGGTTAGTTTTAATCTAGTTAAAAAGAAGATGTTCAAAATATCTTTATAAATTTAATTTGATAAATGTAGATGAACTTAGAGTTTATAATAGATTATGGCAATCATTCTTGTCATAATCTTTTTTTATGTAAATACCAAAGGAATCTTAATTCATTTTATTTATCGGAAAATTTTTAATATTTTGCTTGTAAAAATATTGATAGGTATGTCATTATATCTGTAAGGGCTTTCATTTAGAAACGAAGGGCATATTTGATGTAACAATGAGTCATTTAGTGCTCTTATTAATTTTGCGAATATACTTCTTTGTATATGACATCGAAAGCCGTAATCGTATGGCAATTAGTTTTAATATAAATTAAGCAAAGGGGAGATATTATGACTAAGTCAGAACAAATCATTGAATTAACAAACCATTATGGAGCTCAAAACTACGTACCACTACCAATCGTTGTTGCAGAAGCGGAAGGTATTTGGGTAACTGATCCAGAAGGTAATAAATATATGGATATGCTTTCAGCTTATTCAGCTGTTAACCAAGGACACCGTCATCCTAAAATTATTCAAGCACTTAAAGATCAAGCTGACAAAGTAACTTTGGTTTCTCGTGCTTTTCATAGTGATAATTTAGGTGAATGGTATGAAAAAGTTTGTAAATTATCAGGTAAAGATAAAGCACTACCAATGAATACTGGTGCGGAAGCAGTTGAAACTGCATTGAAAGCTGCACGTCGTTGGGCATATGATGTAAAAGGTCTTGAACCAGATAAAGCTGAAATTATCGCATTTAATGGTAATTTCCATGGTCGTACTATGGCGCCAGTATCTTTATCATCAGAAGCTGAGTACCAACGTGGTTATGGTCCGTTATTAGATGGTTTCCGCAAAGTAGATTTCGGTGATGTTGATAAATTAAAAGAAGCTATTAATGAGAATACAGCTGCTATTTTAGTTGAACCGATTCAAGGTGAAGCAGGTATTAATATCCCACCTGAAGGTTATTTAAAAGCTATCAGAGAATTATGTGATGAACATAATATTCTATTTATTGCCGATGAAATTCAAGCTGGTTTAGGACGTTCTGGTAAATTATTTGCTACTGATTGGGATAATGTTAAACCTGATGTTTATATTTTAGGAAAAGCGCTTGGTGGCGGCGTACTACCTATTTCTGTAGTCTTAGCTGATAACGAAGTACTGGATGTATTTACACCTGGTTCACACGGTTCTACGTTTGGTGGTAATCCATTAGCTTGTGCCGTTTCAATCGCTGCGTTAGATGTCATATTAGATGAAGATTTACCTGGCCGTTCACATGAATTAGGGGAATACTTTAAATCTGAATTACAAAAAATTAATCACCCAGCTATTAAAGAAGTACGTGGTCGTGGTCTCTTTATTGGTGTTGAATTACATGAAAGTGCTAGACCTTTCTGTGAAGCATTAAAAGAAAAAGGACTATTATGTAAAGAAACTCATGATACGGTGATTCGATTTGCTCCACCTTTAGTTATTTCTAAAGAAGAATTAGATGATGCATTAGATAGAATCAGAAGCGTATTTAATTAAGTTCAAAAAGTTGTAACATTCATTTTGAAAACCCTTTAAAAAGCAAAGACATGTGTTACAATATGTATGAAAGCGAAATCATTTGTTAAAAAGAGGCGAAAGTGATCATGACTGAGAATAATAATTTAGTGACTTCTACACAAAGTATCATTAAAGAAGCTTTACACAAATTGGGATTTGACGATGGTATGTATGATTTAATCAAAGAACCATTAAGATTTTTACAAGTTCGTATCCCAGTACGCATGGATGATGGTACTGTTAAAACATTTACAGGTTATCGTGCTCAACATAACGATGCTGTTGGTCCAACTAAAGGTGGGGTTCGTTTCCATCCTGAAGTAGATGAAGAAGAAGTTAAAGCATTATCTATGTGGATGACTTTAAAATGCGGTATTGTTAATTTACCATACGGTGGTGGTAAAGGTGGTATCGTATGTGACCCACGTCAAATGAGTATTCATGAAGTTGAACGTTTATCTCGTGGATATGTACGTGCAATTTCTCAATTCGTTGGTCCTACAAAAGATATTCCAGCACCAGACGTATTTACTAACTCTCAAATTATGGCTTGGATGATGGATGAATATAGTGCTTTAGATAAATTCAACTCACCTGGGTTTATCACAGGTAAACCTATCGTATTAGGTGGTTCACAAGGACGCGATCGTTCAACTGCATTGGGCGTAGTGATTGCTATTGAACAAGCAGCTAAACGTCGTGGTAAGGAAATCAAAGGTTCTCGCGTAGTTATCCAAGGATTTGGTAATGCAGGTAGTTTCCTAGCTAAATTCTTATATGACATGGGTGCAAAAGTCGTAGGAATTTCTGATGCTTATGGTGCATTACATGATCCAGAAGGTTTAGATATCGATTATTTATTAGATCGTCGTGATAGTTTCGGTACAGTTACAAACTTATTCGATAACACAATTTCTAACAAAGAATTGTTCGAGTTAGATTGTGACATTCTAGTACCAGCTGCGATTTCTAACCAAATCACTGAAGATAATGCGAATGATATTAAAGCCGATATTGTTGTTGAAGCGGCTAACGGACCTACTACACCTGAAGCTACACGAATTTTAACTGAACGTGGTATCTTATTGGTACCAGACGTACTAGCAAGTGCTGGTGGTGTAACAGTTTCATACTTCGAATGGGTGCAAAATAACCAAGGTTATTATTGGTCTGAAGAGGAAGTTAACGATAAATTACGTGAAAAATTAGTAGATGCGTTTGATACAATCTACGAATTAGCACAAAATAGAAAAATTGACATGAGACTAGCAGCTTATATTGTAGGTATTAAACGTACTGCAGAAGCAGCTCGCTACCGTGGTTGGGCATAAACCATAATATTAATATATTTAGGCTCTATAATAAATTGGACTGATGACTAAAAATCATCAGTCCAATTTTTATGTTTGAATACAAAAATGGCGCAATCACCTCTATAATTATTAGCTACCAAACAAAATAAAAAGAAAGGTAATGCGCCTATGTGTAAGTCTATATTAAATACATTAAGAATTAAAGATAAAAATCTAAATTTTTCAGATGAAGTGATTGAGAAAAAACATAAAGGACGAATGAGCTTGTTCTACTATGCCGAGCCCACTTATCAACCTACGCTATTTATGCAAAAAGAGATTAAACAACTTAAGGTTGATTAATCTCAACATTAGGACTCATCAATCCGATTTGACGAAGAGCTTATAATTAAAACGCTATCGTTTGTTTTGATACATAAACAAGCGATAGCGTTTATTTTGTTGTTCTCTAAATTATTAATTTATGAACCATAGTTATACTTTCATTTTTGAGCACTTATTGCTTTAAATTGATCAGCATAATTTGTAAAGACACCATCAACACCGTATTGGTTCAAGCGCTGCATATCGGCAGTTTCATTCACCGTAAATGGATGTACGAGAAAACCTAAGTCTTTTAAATGAGCTGTATTTTGTGCATTTAAATCGCTATATTCAGGACCGACACCAATTGCATAAGAACGAATACGTTGTAAATCTGCTTCACTTTGTTGAGCTAATTCACCTTTATCCAATAGGCGTATTAATGGCACATTTGAATTTAATTGATGCATTTTTAATAAGCTAGCTTCTGAAAATGATTGTACCAGGACATGTCCATTTTCTAGAGAATTTGAAGTAAGCATGTTATGTCGGTTTAGTGTGTCTAGCAGTTGTTGTTCCATGCCAGGATAAACATCAGGCTGCTTTGTTTCAATATAATAATTGGCATCTGTACCATAACGTGTCAAAATTTCATCTAATGTTGGAACTGTAGCACCTTTATAACTATCTTTGGCTAATTGAGGATTTTGTTCATTAAATGATGAACCTGCATCTAATTTCTTTAATTCAGCTAATGTATAATCCTCGACACGTCCTGAGCCGTTTGTTGTACGATCAACTGTTTCGTCATGCATTGCAACTAAATGACCATCTTTAGTGCGTTGTAAATCTATTTCAATATATGAGGCACCTAATTCATTATGACTTTTATCGTACGCTGCAAAAGTATGCTCTGGTGCATAGCCACTAGCACCACGATGTGCAATAGTAGTATGGCGCTCTCCTGTTAAATTTCTTGACCAATTAGTATGATTGTTTTGAGTTTTAGATGCATTAGTTAGGTTCGTAGTTGTAGTGTTTGATGATTCACCACCACTTGCTTCAACGGGCGTATGTATAATCGCTAGACTCAAACTGGCTACTGTTAAACATGAAATGATACCTTTATTACTTGCTTTCAACAAACTCATCCTTTCATAGTTAAATGTATAATTAAAATCTATCAGTGATATTTTGTGTAAGAAAGTGAATTTGCAGAAGCTTTAAATAACTATAATATAATTAATGTTCACTCAATATATTTAACAAAAAGGTTGAGAATGGATAGAATTCATTCAGAATTCGTTGGCCCATACCCAACCTCTAAAATTAATCGTTATTTAATAATTTTTCAGCAACTTTCAGTTGATGACGTACTGCGTCTTGGCCTGTTGAACCATAACTTTTTCTTCGGCTAAGACAGTTTTCCGGTTTAAGATAATCATAAACATCTTGATCTATATTTGAATTTAATTCTTTGTAACGTTCAAGAGGTACATCTAATAAATAGATACCTTGTTGAATGCACTCAAAGACAATTTTACCAACAATTTCGTGCGCCTTTCTAAATGGTACATCTTTAGCTACTAAATAATCAGCTAATTCCGTTGCATTTGAAAAGTCTTGATGCACAGTTTCGTTTAAACGGTCTGTATTAACGGTCATTGTATCTAACATACCTTCAAAAATTCGTAGTGAACCTTTTATAGTACGTACTGAGTCAAATAAACCTTCTTTATCTTCTTGTAAGTCTTTATTATATGCAAGTGGTAACCCTTTTAATGTTACAAGCATGCTCATTAAATGTCCTGTAGCACGTCCTACTTTACCACGAATAAGTTCTGCCATATCTGGATTCTTCTTCTGAGGCATAATAGATGAACCTGTAGAGAAAGCATCAGATAGGGTAATGAATTTCGCTTCATCCGTAGACCAAAAGATAATTTCTTCAGCAAAACGTGATAAATGAATCATAGTTAATGAAATATTATGCAAAGTTTCAATAATGTAATCACGATCACTCACTGCATCTAAACTATTCTCATAAACTGAACTAAATTCTAATAATTGTTGCGTTTCGTGTCTATCGATAGGGTGTGTTGTACCACTTAATGCAGCTGCACCTAATGGTGAAATATCAATACGTTTCATACTATCAACGAAACGTGAATAGTCTCTTTCTAGCATCCAGAAATATGTCATAACATGGTGTGCAAAAGAAATCGGTTGAGCACGTTGTAAGTGTGTATATCCTGGCATGATTGTATCCACATGTGATTGAGCTAGTTTAAGAATGGATGTTTGGAATGATCGAATAAGGTCTTGAATTTCAAGTACTTCTTTTTTTACGTATAGATGCAAGTCAGTAGCCACTTGGTCATTTCTACTACGACCTGTATGCAACTTACCTCCAGCGTCACCGACACGTTGAATGAGTTCATGTTCAATGTTTAAATGAATATCTTCAAGCGATTTTTTAAACGCAAGCTTCCCATTATGAAAGTCTTGTTGAATCTCTTTTAAGCCATTAATGATTGCGTCTTTATCATCTTGTGAAATGATATTTTGATTAGCTAACATGGTAGCATGTGCAATACTACCTTGGACATCTTCATCCAACAATGTTTGGTCGAAATCTATGGAAGCATTAAATTCATCTACCCAATCTTCCGGCTGTTGTTGAAAACGGCCACCCCATGCTTTACTACTCATTACTATAACCTCCATGAAGATATGCATTTACTTGAGTAGGTAAACCATAAATATCGATGAAACCTACCGCTGCCGATTGATTAAATGCATCTTCTTTAGTGTATGTTGCTAATTTTTCATCATATAGCGTGTATGGAGATTTTCTTCCATTAACAATGGCATTACCTTTAAATAATTTAATTCTAACATCACCTTCAACATATTGTTGCGTGCTATCAATGAATAATTTTAAGCTATCAGTTAATGGTGAGAACCATAAACCATTATAAGTTTGTTCAGCAAGTTGTTTTTCAATCACTGGTTTAAAATGAGCTACATCTTTAGTTAACGTTAATGTTTCAAGTGCTTTATGTGCTTTTAATATTACTTCTGCACCTGGAGTTTCATATATTTCACGAGATTTAATACCAACAAGACGATTTTCTACATGGTCGATACGTCCAATTCCGTGTTTTCCAGCTAATTCATTTAAAGTTAATATTAATTGATCTAAGTCATAATCTTGATGATTTAATTGAACTGGAACACCGTTTTTAAATGAAAGGATAATTTCATCAGGTGTATCTGGTGTATCTTCTAACTCTGCTGTTAAATCATAAGCGTCTTTTGGAGGGGCAGCATACGGATCTTCTAAAATACCACACTCATTTGCTCTACCCCATAAGTTTTGATCAATTGAATAAGGAGAATCGTGATTGATGCCAACAGGGATATTGTGTTTAATGGCATAATCAATTTCTTCTTCACGACTCCAACCCCATTCTCTTACTGGCGCAAATGCTTTTAGGTTAGGGTTTAATGCTTTAATAGCAACTTCGAAACGAACTTGGTCATTACCTTTACCAGTACAACCATGCGCGATACCGACAGAATTAGTTTGTTCAGCAATCTCAACTAATTTCTTAGCGATAAGTGGACGAGATAAAGCTGATACGAGTGGATAACTATTTTCATACATTAAGTTACCTTTGATTGCATAACTTACAAAGTCATCACTAAATTCTTTAGTAGCATCAATAATATGACACTCAACTGCACCCATATCTAGTGCTTTAGAATATACAACATCTAAATCTTTACCTTCACCAACATCTAAACATACAGCTACGACATCATAGCCTTTATCTATAAGCCATTTAACGGCTACACTTGTATCTAATCCACCTGAATATGCTAATACGATTTTCTCTTTCATTAAAATTCACCTCATAATTTTTCTGAAAATTGATATAAATTTATACTAACAGATATTAAATGAAAATAAAACCATTTTTTTACATAAATATACAAAAATTTGAAAATACTCTTATCATCAACATATCAATTGTATAAAAGGATATGTTACATATTGATATGGAAATATAAGTATTATTTTATTTAGAAATTATTCATTTTAAAATTATTAAAAAATGTCTTAAAATTGTTGAATTAATTTGAAAATATTCGAATAGTCAGTCATGTCAATTGAATAGAAGGCTTAAAGTTAGTAAAATTAAATCAACAAGGACATACAGGAGGCTTTTATAAAATGACTCATATTCAATTAGATTATGGAAAAGCATTGGAATTCTTTGGTCAACATGAAATTGATCAACAACAAGATATCGTTAAAACAATTCATAAAACGATTCACGAAGGTACTGGTGCAGGTAGTGATTTCTTAGGTTGGGTGAATCTTCCGGAAGACTATGATAAGAAAGAATTTTCAAGAATTGTGGAAGCATCAAAACGTATAAAATCTAATTCAGATGTATTAGTAGTAATTGGTATCGGAGGTTCATATTTAGGTGCGCGTGCTGCTATTGAAATGTTAACTTCATCATTCCGCAATTCAAATGAATACCCTGAAATTGTATTCGTGGGTAATCATTTATCATCAACGTACACTAAAGAATTAGTAGACTACTTATCAGATAAAGATTTTTCAGTAAATGTTATTTCTAAATCTGGTACAACTACAGAACCAGCAGTAGCATTTAGATTATTTAAACAATTAGTTGAAGATAAGTATGGTAAAGCAGAAGCTAAAAAACGTATCTTTGCTACTACAGATAAAGCAAAAGGTGCATTAAAACAATTAGCAGATAATGAAGGTTATGAAACGTTTGTAGTACCAGATGATGTTGGTGGTCGTTATTCTGTATTAACTGCTGTGGGTCTATTACCGATTGCAACAGCTGGCATAAATATTGAATCAATTATGATTGGTGCAAACAAAGCGCGTAAAGAATTATCATCAGATAAATTAGATGAAAATATTGCTTATCAATATGCGACAATCCGTAATATTTTATATAGCAAAGGATACACTACTGAAATGTTGATTAATTATGAACCGTCAATGCAATATTTCAATGAGTGGTGGAAACAATTATATGGTGAGTCTGAAGGTAAAGACTTTAAAGGTATATATCCATCTAGTGCAAACTATACAACTGACTTACATTCATTAGGTCAATATGTCCAAGAAGGACGTCGTTTCTTATTTGAAACAGTTGTAAAAGTAAACAACCCTAAACACGATATTACAATTGAAGAAGATAGTGATGATTTAGATGGATTAAATTACTTAGCAGGTAAAACAATTGATGAAGTTAATACTAAAGCATTTGAAGGTACACTATTAGCTCACACTGATGGTGGCGTTCCTAATGTTGTTGTGAATATTCCACGCTTAGACGAAGAAACATTTGGTTATGTTGTATACTTCTTTGAATTAGCGTGTGCAATGAGTGGATATCAATTAGGTGTTAATCCATTTAACCAACCTGGAGTAGAAGCATACAAACAAAACATGTTTGCATTATTAGGTAAACCTGGATTTGAAGATAAGAAGAAAGAATTAGAAGAGCGTTTATAATTCTCTAGTCATTCAATAGCGTCAATTAAATATGTCTTACAAAGTCGATATGGATTAAATTCCGTATCGACTTTTCTAATATATATCTTTATATTAAAGCTAAGGAATGAGTTCTAACTACTACCTGTGACTGATTTATTATTATATAGGTAGATTTATAAATGAAACAGTGTACAATATTTCTATGAAATAATAACTGTTAATCCAATAGGAAGGATTTGATGTAACTATGTTTCATCAAATTGAACAATGGTTTGATTTATTACAAGGTTTTGGTTATCTGGCTGGATTTATTATTTTATTTTTTAGAGCCATTGTGCCAGTACTTCCTTTAACATTGTATGTTATTTTATGTGTTCATGCGTATGGCTTTATAGCAGGTACGATTATTAGTTGGTTAGGTGTTGTAGCAGGTACTTATACAGTGTTCTTTTTCTGTAGAAAATTTGTTAATGCTAACTTTATGAAGCGGATTAAATCAAGACGATCAATTGAACGCCTTATTCATTTTATTGATAGACAGGGCTTAGTACCAATATTTATATTAATGTGTTTTCCGTTTACACCTAATACACTAGTTAATTTTGTGGCAAGTTTCTCTCATATTAGAGGCAAATATTATTTTATAATTTTACTTATATCTAAGTTAATTTCTATTACATTTTTGGCGATTATGGGAAAAAGTGTAACCTCATTTTTCACACATCCTGTTAGAGCAATAATGGTATTAATAGTTACTATAGCGTTATGGTTTGTTGGTAAGAAAGTCGAGGGCTATTTCATGGGTTCAGACAAGGAGTGACAAAGTGCGTAGAGTGACAAGTTGGATTGTAGCATTCCTATTTGCTTGTCTGTTTGTCATGTTTATACAAATGTTCTTAGTTAAAAGTGCTGTAGTTCAAACTGATGATATGTCACCAACTTTGAATAAAGGTGACCGTGTCATTATTAATAAAATTAAAGTTACCTTTAACATGTTGAAGGATGGAGATATTATCATGTATCGACATAATAATCAATTACACTTTGGTAGATTGGTCGGCAAGCCAGGTGAATCAATTGAAGTTAGAAACGGTAAATTGTATAGAGATGATAGACAAGTTAATAAATTTTATGCTAAAAATAGAGATATTAATAATTTTGCAATAAGAGATTTACATGATTCTGATGGTGATATTATTCTGCCAAATTCATATTTTATTTTAAATGATAATGGTGATAAACAAAGTGATTCAAGAACATATGGATTAATAGATAAGGACGATATCGTAGGAGATGTTAGTTTAAAGTATTATCCGTTTAAAGAATTTACCTATCAGTTTAATAAGTAGAGGAGGTGTTAAAATTGAAGAAAGAAATAGTTGAATGGATTGTTGCCATAGCGGTAGGTTTATTACTTGTATGGGTAATGGTTAACTTCGTAGCTAAATCATATACTATAAAAGGCGATTCAATGGATCCAACACTAAAAGATGGCGAACACGTCATGGTTAACATTCTAGGATATAAAGTTGGAGACATAAAAAAAGGTAATGTAATCGTATTTCATGCGAATCAACAAGACGATTATGTTAAACGTGTCATTGGTGTACCTGGCGATAACGTTATTTATAAAAATGATAAACTATATGTTAATGGTAAAAAGATAAATGAACCTTATCTTGATTACAATGAAAAACGTAAACAAGGTGAATATATTACGGGTTCATTTGAAACTAAAGATTTACTAAATGCAAATCCTAAATCAAATATCATACCAAAAGGTAAATACTTAGTTTTAGGTGATAACAGAGAAGTCAGTAAGGATAGTAGGGCGTTTGGTTTAATTGATAGAGATCAAATTGTTGGTAAAGTATCATTTAGATTTTGGCCATTCAGTGAATTTAAGTTTAATTTTAATCCAGATAATGAAAAATAAGGAAAATTAGTATTAATGAATTAATTTTTAACATAGCAAGACTGGTAATGGAATGTTCATAGAGGTTCCGCCAGTCTTTTTTTGTTCAATATTTCGACCTAACAAAACATTTTTTAAGAACGTATGTTCTGTGTTAAAATAAGTTCAAAGGAGTGTGGGCATAATGGAGTTGAACGCATACATTGGCAGAGCAGGGACAGGCAAATCTCATCATATGATTGATAATATTAAGCAACAAATGAAAGAGGATCCTCTAGGCGATCCAATTGTTTTAATAGCACCAACACAGAGTACTTTTCAATTAGAACAAGCATTTGTTAATGATAAAGAATTGAATGGAAGTCTAAGAACTGAAGTGCTTCACTTTGAACGCTTAAGTTATAGAGTTTTTCAAGAGGTTGGAGGATTAACTGAAGAACGACTAACGCAAGCGGCTACCGAGATGATGATTTATGATTTAGTTCAACAACATAAATCGGAATTAAAACTATATCAATCACAAGTAAATTATTATGGTTTTAGTGAGAAGTTAAGTGAACAAATTCAAGATTTTAAGAAATATTCTGTTACGCCAGAACATTTACATACATTTTTGCAAGATAATGACTTGAAGACGAGAACTAGACATAAATTAGAAGATATATCGCTTATTTATCAGTATTTTGAGGAACGCATAAATGGCGAATTTATTACTTCAGAGGATAGTTTAAATCATTTTATTGATATTTTAAGTCAATCAGAATGGATTAAAAGAGCAGAGGTATACATAGATGGATTCCACAACTTCTCTACATTGGAATATCAAATTATTAAAGCACTCGTTCAAAGCGCCAAAAAAGTTACTGTTCTTTTAACAACTGATGGTAATGAAGATCCATTTAGTTTATTCAGAAAACCCTCAGAGGTATTAACACATTTAAAGGAAATTGCTAAAGATTTAAACATAGAATTACAACAACAATTCTTTAAACAACAATATCGTTTTAACAATAAAGATTTAATACAACTGGAACAACAATTTGACGCATTGCAAATTAATCCTATCGCTTACGATGGCAGTATTAATATTTTAGAATCCTCAAGTATACGTGAAGAAGTTAATGAAGTAGCTCGCCAAATTATTAAAGATACACGTGATAAGCAATATAGATATCAAGACATTGCTATCTTGTATCGTGATGAAGCTTATGCATATTTATTTGACTCTGTTCTTCCACAGTACGATATTCCATTTAATATTGACACTAAAAGATCAATGACACATCATCCGATCATGGAAATGGTACGCTCACTTTTGGAAGTTATTCAAACAAACTGGAATATTAGTCCTATGATGCGTTTAATTAAAACCAATATTCTAACTAATCACTTTAAGGATAGTGCATATTTAATTGATTTATTAGAGAACTTTGTCGTTGAACGTGGTGTTTATGGCAAACGTTGGCTTGATGAAAAACTGTTTAGTATTGATAACTTTACGAAAATGGGACGTAAAGAACATAAATTAACTACTGAAGAGCGAGAAGATTTCGAGCAAGTAGTTCATTTAAAAAATGATATTATTGATAAAATATTAACTTTTGAAAAAGCAATGAACGAAGCAGAAAATGTGAGAGGTTTTGCGACAGCTTTCTATGAGACAATGGAGGCATTTGATTTACCTAAATATTTAATGACTCACCGTGACCAATTGGACGTCGATGGTCGTCATGAAGAAGCTGAAGAAATAGATCAAATTTGGAATGGACTTATTCAAATTTTAGATGATTTAGTCACTGTATTTGATAATGAAGAAATGACTCTTAAACGCTTTTTAGAGGTATTTGATATTGGTTTAGAACAATTAGAATTTGTAATGATTCCTCAAACCCTCGATCAAGTGAGTATAGGGACAATGGACTTAGCGAAAGTAGACAATAAAAAACATATTTATATGGTTGGAATGAACGATGGTGCTATGCCGCAACCGGTTTCTTCTTCTAGTCTAATAACAGATGAAGAAAAGAAAGTGTTTGAACAACAAGCACAAGTTGAATTAAGTCCTACATCAGATATCTTACAAATGGATGAAGCGTTTGTTTGTTATATTGCAATGACACGAGGCAGTGAACAAGTTACATTTTCATATAGTTTAATGGGTGCACAAGGTGAGGATAAAGAAAAAAGTCCATTTATAGACCAAATACAAGGGTTGTTCAATGGGTTAGAAGTAATGAATATTCATTATCAACATAATGCACAACCTTTATCGTTAATGGAGCATCCACATCAAACTAAAGTCGTCTTATTCGAATCTTTAAAAGCTTGGCTAGAGGCAGAGATGGTCGCTGATGTATGGGTTGATGCTTATCAAGTCATGCGTGATAATGACAAATTGAATAACGGTTTAGAGTACCTATTAACTGCGTTGACATATGACAACGAAACAGTGAAATTAGATGAACCATTGGCTGCATCTTTATATGGTTCAACAATTAACGCAAGTGTATCTAGATTTGAAGGGTATAATGATTGTCCGTTTAAACATTATGCGAATCATGGTTTAAGGTTAAATAAGCGTACGAAATATAAGCTTGAAAATTTTGATTTAGGAAATATTTTCCATACAGCATTGAAGTATATTTCGGATAAGGTAGATGGAGACTTTAAAAATCTTGATAATAAGAAGATACATGCTTTAACTGTTGAAGCTTTAGAAAATGTTTTACCTCAAGTCCAATTTAATCTCATGGATTCAAATGCATACTATCGGTATGTGTCAAAACGAATTGGTGTCATTGTCGAAAGTACTTTGAAAGCATTACGCTATCAAAATAAAAATACAAAGTTCAAACCACAACGTTTCGAAGCAGGGTTTAGAAAGACACCGAACAACAGTGAAGAACTTATTGCACAACCATTAATTACAAAACAAGGCATTCCAGTTAATATACGAGGACAAATTGATCGTATAGATGCTTACACTAAAGATGATAAGAGCTACATTAATATTATTGATTATAAGTCATCTAATCCCAGTGCGAAATTAGATTTAAAAAAGGTTTATTATGGTAAACAAATGCAAATGATGACTTATATGGATATTGCTTTGCAAAATGCCCAACGTCTGGGATTATCTAATGAAATTAAACCAGGTGGCCTATTGTATTTCCATGTACATGATGAACGTCTCAGTTTTAAAGACTGGGGAGAATTGGAAGATGATGCTTTAACACAGGACAAACTTGAACAAGCATTTTTAAAAGAATATAAATTACGTGGCTTAGTTAATAGCGATATGGATGTAGTAGACGCATTGGATATTCGTTTAGAAGAAATTAGCAAATCCGACATTGTTCCAGTTAGCCTGAAGAAAGATGGAAGTATTGGAAGTAGAGGGAGCAGTGTTGCTGATGAAACAACAATTCATAAATTTATCAAACATAATAAAGACAACTTTATAAAGACTGCTACAAATATTATGGAAGGTCATACCGAAGTTGCACCACTTAAGTTCGATGACCAATTACCATGCCAATTTTGTAATTTTCAATCAGTGTGCCATGTGGATACTATTATTGATAGTAAACATTATCGCCATGTAGATGAAACTATAGATCCTATCAAAGCTATACAAGATGTCGAGTTAGAAAGCGGTGATCATAATGAATAACATCCCCATCAAACCTAAAGATGCTCAATGGACAGATGCACAGTGGAAGAGTATATATGCTAATGGTCAAGATATATTAGTAGCTGCAGCAGCGGGGTCTGGTAAAACTGCAGTATTAGTAGAAAGAATTATTCAAAAAATCATTAGAGATGAAATAGATGTTGATAAGTTACTCGTTGTTACTTTTACTAATTTAAGTGCGAGAGAAATGAAGCATCGTGTTGATCAGCGTATTCAACAAGCGTCAATAGAAAATCCTAACAATGAACATTTAAAGAATCAACGCATTAAAATTCATCAAGCACAAATTTCGACATTACATAGCTTCTGTTTAAAGATTATTCAACAACATTATGATGTCATTGATTTGGATCCTAATTTTCGCACAATTAGTGATGTAGAGAATGTGCTGTTACTTGAACAGTCTATTGATGAAGTTTTAGAAAAACATTATGATACACCGGATATTGAATTTCTTACTTTAGTAGAACAATTATCAAGTGATCGTAATGATGATAATTTTAGAGATTTGTTAAAACGTTTCTATAATTTCAGTATAGCCAATCCTTCACCGTTTGAGTGGTTGGATTCATTAGTTGAAATTTACACGGACGATAATAAACATAAATTATATCTAGACGAATTAGAAAGATTATCGAAAATTTATATCAAAGCTGCATATCATACTTTGTTAGAAGCGGAAAATAACTTTCTAAATTGTATAGAGGCGGAAAAGCATTTAGATGTTATCAAGCTAGAAAAATTTAAATGCGAAAAAATGATTGAGGGTAATGTGATAAATTTTGAAGAAATCATTAATTATACCTCTGAAAAATTGCCTACAATAACAAAAAAATTAAAAGATACTAATGAAGATGAAGGTATAAGTTCTCAATTTTTAACAAACGCTAAAGATTTTTATGATGATTATAAAAAACTATTATCGGAAGTAAAAAATAAGTATCTAATGCGTTCTTATGAAGATTTAAAAGTAGATATGAAACGTTTGGCTCCTAGAATTCAATACCTTGTACAAATCGTTAAGGATATTATTAATGGCTTTGCTGAAAAAAAACGTAGTCGCAATGTACTGGATTTTTCTGATTATGAACACTTCGCTTTACAAATATTAACTGACCAAGAGGGCAATGCTTCGCCTATTGCTAAAGAATATCGATCACAATTTGAAGAGATTTTAGTAGATGAATACCAAGATACGAACCAAGTACAAGAAGCAATCATATCTAAAATTAAACGTGGTGACGAATCTAATGGGAATTTATTCATGGTAGGTGACGTTAAACAATCTATCTATAAATTTAGACAGGCTGATCCAACGTTATTTATGGATAAATATCATCGTTTCACAAAAGATGGCGATCAATCAGGATTACGTATCGATTTATCTAAGAATTTCCGTTCACGTAAAGAAGTACTCGCCACAACAAACTACTTATTTGACCATATGATGGATGAAGAAGTAGGTGAAATTGAGTACGATGCTGATGCGAGACTTTATTTTGGTGCTACTAAATATTCTGATAAATCTATGCCTCTTGAACTACATGCATTAATTCAAGATAAAAGTAGCGATAATGATTTAGAAAAGTCAGAACAAGAAGCTCGCTATATTGCTGAGCAAGTTAAATATATTATTGAGCATAAACAAGTTTATGATATGAAGTCAGAAACTTATAGACAAGCTACTTTCAAAGATATCGTCATACTTGAAAGAGGGTTGAAAAATGCGCGCAATTTACAACAAGTATTTAAAGACTATAATATTCCGTTCCATGTAAATAGTAAGGAAGGGTACTTTGAACAAACTGAAGTACGTCTCGTCTTATCATTTTTAAGAACCGTTGATAATCCTTTACAAGATATATATTTAGTAGGATTGATGAGATCGGTTATATACCAATTTACGGAAGATGAATTAGCAAACATTCGAGTTCAAAGTATGAACGATGATTATTTCTATCAATCTATATTGCATTATATGAAAGATCAAGAAGCGAACCCTTTGTTAGTTGAGAAATTAGAACATTTTATGGATGATATAAACATGTATCAAGAATATAGTCAATCTCATCCTGTGTATCAACTAATTGATAAGTTTTATAATGATCATTACGTTATTCAATATTTTAGTGGTCTTATTGGTGGTAAAGGTAGACGCGCGAATCTATATGGATTGTTTAATAAAGCAGTAGAATTTGAAAATTCAAGTTTTAGAGGGCTGTATCAATTTATAAGATTTATTGACGAACTAATAGAACGCAATAAAGACTTTGGTGAAGAGAATGTTATAGGTCCTAATGATAATGTGGTACGTATGATGACAGTTCATAGTAGTAAAGGTTTAGAGTTCCCATATGTTATTTATTCGGAACTTTCAAAGAATTTTAATAAAGGCGACTTACGTAAACCACTCATCTTAAATCAAAAATATGGTCTAGGTATTGATTATTTTGATTTAGAACAAAATGTAACCTATCCGTCATTATCGTCAGTTGTCATTAAATCAATTACTGAAAAAGAACTTATTTCTGAAGAAATGCGATTGATGTATGTAGCTTTAACGCGAGCGAAAGAGCAACTCATTCTTATTGGTACTATTGATAAGGAAGAAACATTAGAAAAACTTGAGCGATTGCCAATTTCAGGTAATCAAATTGCATTGCATAAGCGGTTATCAGCAGATCGACCTTTTGATTTAATATATAGTATTTTGGCTAAATACCAATCTACATCTTTATTACCAGAGTATCAGTTTGAGAAATCCATTGATAATTTAGATGAGAGTCTGCGTCCTACTGTAGATATTAAAATTGCACAATTTGAAGAACTTTCGATTGAGGACAGTGAATCAGAACAAGAAAGTCGAAATATTTCAGATTTAGAAGTAGAAGGTTCACATGATGATACGTTAAAACAACAAATTAATGATCAATTGTCATTTAAATATCCGTATTTAAAAGATACGGAGAAACCATCTAAACAGTCTGTTTCAGAATTAAAGCGTCAATTAGAAACAGAAGAAAGTGGTACAAGTTACGAAAGGGTAAGACAGTACCGTATAGGTGTATCAACTTATGAGAGACCTAAGTTTTTACGTGAAAATAAAAAGCGTAAAGCAAATGAAATTGGTACTTTAATGCATACAGTCATGCAACATCTACCATTTAAAGAAACGCGTATGACTGAAACAGAATTGAATGACTATATTAATGAATTAATTGAAAAGCATATTATTGAAGAAGATGCTAAAAAAGATATTCAATTTGAAGCAGTTATGAATTTTATTAGAAGTGACTTGTATATGACTATTACACAAGCTGACAAAGTTTATAGAGAGTTACCATTTGTCGTAAATCAAGCGCGTGTAGATGAAATGCCTGAATCAGATGAAGATGTGTCAATTATTCAAGGTATGATTGATTTAATATTTTTAAAAGACGATCAATATTACTTTGTAGATTACAAAACAGATGCATTTAATAAGCGTAGAGGTATGACAGATGAAGAGGTAGGTATACAACTTCGTGATAAGTACAAAATTCAAATGAAATATTATAAAAACACATTAGAAACAATTTTAAATTCTAAAGTATACGGTTACCTTTATTTCTTCCAATTTGGTCAAATGAGTATTGAAGAAGATGTTTAACATATTTTTAATCCAAGGAATGAAGTGTGTATTAAATATCTAAAATTTCAGACATATATATTTGTGGTTTAGCAAAGATTAAAGTTATAATATGTATTAAGATATAGATGAGGAGTTGATACTGAATGAAATTTCTATCATTCAATTATAAAGACGCTGAATCTTACGGCGTAAAAGTTAAGCGTGAAGACGCAGTTTGGGATCTTAAAAAGGTATTTGCGGAATTTGGAGAAGGTGACTTCCACCCTCAAACATTATTAGAGGGATTACAACAAAACCAAACACTAGATTTCCAAGAACAAGTACGTAAAGCAGTTGTAGCGGCTGAAGATAGTGGTAAAGCAGATGAATTCAAAATCGCCTTTAATGACATTGAATTCTTACCACCAGTTACACCACCAAATAATGTTATTGCATTCGGTCGTAATTACCAAGATCACGCAAGTGAATTAAATCATGAGGTACAACGATTATACGTATTCACTAAAGCAGCATCATCATTAACTGGTGATGAATCAACAATTCCAAATCATAAAGATATCACTGATCAATTAGATTACGAAGGTGAATTAGGTATCGTAATCGGTAAATCTGGAGAAAAAATTCCGAAAGCATTAGCATTAGACTACATCTACGGATATACAATTATTAATGATATTACTGATCGTAATGCGCAAAATGAACAAGATCAGGCATTTCTATCTAAAAGTTTGACAGGTGGTTGCCCAATGGGGCCTTATATTGTAACTAAGGATGAGTTACCAACACCTGAAAATGTTAATATCGTAACTAAAGTTAATAATGATATTCGTCAAGATGGTAATACAAGTCAAATGATTAATAAAATTGATGATTTAATTGAAGAAATTTCTAAATATGTAGCATTACATCCAGGAGATATCATTGCTACTGGCACACCAGCTGGAGTGGGTGCAGGTTTACAACCGCCTCAGTTCTTACAACCTGGTGATGAAGTCAAAGTTACTATTGATAATATTGGTACATTAACTACTTATATTGCTAAAGATTAATTAATAGTTCAAAAACGCTATAAGGATTGTCTATCATAATTAGTTCATAATAAATGATTGAATTGAGACATCTTATATTATAAGTACTTCTTAATTCTAATCAGTAAATGCAGGTGAGCCTGGGACATAAATCAATGTCCCAGGCTCTAATTATATATTGCCAATAGTTGTCAGAAATAAAAGCGTACTTGTTACAAGCGTTTTAATTCAGGGGCCCCAGCAAAGAGAATTTCACATGGAAATTCCACAAGCAAAGCAGGCTGGGGTTGGGGCCCAGCAGAGAGAATTTCACATGGAAATTCTACAAAACCATTATTTTAGTTCCACACCCATCTCTTATATCGTTTAACAATACGTTCAAGTGTTTATGTGATATGATAGGTAAGTAAAAAGGTAATAAATAGTATTGGGGGAATTCGGTCTTGTTACATATGCATATTGCAAGTTGGGCGTTGACAATTATTTTATATGTAATTGCATTTTTACATATTTCAAAATCACAAGGTCCTACACCTATGTTTAAACCATTACAAATGGCATTAAGAGTCTTTATGTTACTCACTTTATTCTCAGGGTTCTGGTTGTTAATTCAAGAATTCATGGCTGCTAGCCATGGTGGTGGAGGCAACCATATGTTGTTAACATTGAAGATGCTTTGTGGTATAGCGGTAGTTGCACTAATGGAAGTATCTATTGCT
Source organism: Staphylococcus sp. GW821-FHT11H10 (assembly GCF_058807855.1). Lineage (NCBI taxonomy): Bacteria > Bacillati > Bacillota > Bacilli > Caryophanales > Staphylococcaceae > Staphylococcus > Staphylococcus sp. GW821-FHT11H10. Next base: position 38,264 of record NZ_JBXARC010000004.1, read on the forward strand.
AAACGCAAGAAACACGAAGCAAGTCATGGTTTATTCTGGGCAACAATTATTTTAATAATTATTACTATGTCGTTAGGTATCATCCTACCATGGGGTCCAATTAGTAGCCTTTTTGGAATTAGTTAAAATTTAAATTATTAATGATATAGGGATAGCCCTTAAATGATCGAATTTGCAGTAATCATTTAAGGGCTACTTTTTATAAATCTCTAGCTTTGTAACCAATCATATTAACTAAATCTTTTGGATGACTGTAAGGTGGTGCGTATGCCACTTCAAATTCAGTTAATTCATCAATGGTTAATTCGCTCATCATTGCCATTGATAATACGTCAATACGCTTATCAACACCTGTTTTACCTACTGCGGCAGCACGTAAAAGATGACGATTATTTGTGTCAAAGTAAACGCGTAAGTGGACATTAGTATTTCCAGGGTAATAACCTGCATGAGTGCCAGAATTTAATTCAACCATTTGATAATCAAAATGTGTTAATTCTTCGACTTTGATGCCGACGCTTGCTAATGTATAGTCGAAAAATTTAACGATATTGGTACCCAAAAAACCTTTAAAAATTATGTTTTTATTACCAGCTAGTTGTTCTGCAATGACGCTTGCGCCACGATGTGCTCCCCAAGCTAATGGAACTTGTGCGGGTAGATTTACATGACGGTAGGTAGAGGTAATCACATCACCCAAAGCATAAATATTTGGGATATTCGTTTCAAATTTATAGTTAACTTTAACGAAGCCTTTATCATCTAATGCTACGTTAGATGACTCGATAAATTTCGAATTTGGATGTGTGCCAACGCCTTCAATAATTATATCGAAGTCTTCTTGAATTCCTGATTTAAAAGTAACCAGATGATCTTTAACACTTACAATTTCCTCATTTAATCGATAAGGTATGTGTCGCGAATCTAACTCGTCGAAGATAACTTGATTCATATCTTGGTCCATCAACTTGTTAACTTTTTCAGAGCGGTGAATTAGAGTAACATCTAATCCTCTAGCATATAAATTCTCCAAGACTTCTAATGAAATATAACCTGCTCCTACTACTAATGCTTTTTTAGCTTGATGTTGATCTATAAATTGATCGATGGCATCAGTATCCTCCATATTGCGTAAAGTGAATATGTAATCACTATCAAATCCTAAAGAATTAGCACCTGCACCAGGACTCAATATTAATTTGTCATAACTCGCTTTAAATTTTTCATTCGTTTGACGATTTACTACTGTCACTGTTTGATCTTTATCATTAATAGCAATTACTTCATGATATGTTTTAACTGTAATATCTTTCTTTTCTTTAAACACGTCTGGCGTAATTGGTAAAACATCTTTACGTTCATTAACAATGTTACCTATAAAGTAGGGTAATCCACAATTTGCGAAACTCATGTCGCGGTCTTTTTCAAAAATAGTAATTTCACTGTCTTTATCTAAACGTCGTATTTGGCTAGCACAGGTCGCACCACCGGCGACAGCACCGACTACAATTATTTTACGCATCATACATTCCCCCCGTAAAAAATATATTAAAAAAGTGAGACATTATAAAAGTATACATTTGTCTCACTTAAGAATTGTTGTTTAACCTTTATAAGGTATATTTAATTTAAAGAAATCATTTAAATAACGGCCGATACCATCATCATTATTTGAATAAGTAATATGGTTTGCAATATGTTTTAATTCATCTAGACCATTGTCCATTGCGATACCATATTTAGCATATTTAATCATTTCAATATCATTATCCTCGTCTCCGAAGGCTATAATATGTGAAGGTTCAATTCCTAAATAGTCTTTGACTTGATCAATCCCACGCGCTTTACTAATCCCGCGTTTAACGATTTCGATTACTGGGAAAGGCGCGCCCCAACGTCTGTGCTCAATATTCTCTGCATAGAAACGCGTTAACATTTGCTTGATTCTAGGTATGTAAATCTCTTCTGCTTCTACTAATAACGACGTTGGTGCTTCATCTAATTCTTCTAATAAATTACCTGTTTCAATTTTAGGATTACCCATTGAAAAACCCTCAAATAATCTAGGGTCATGATTATTAATAAACACGTGATCGCGAACCTCAGCAATAATATTTGTAACTTTTGCTTTTTGAAGTGTTTCAATCATATTTCTAGCGAGGTCCACATCTAGAACTTCGTGTGTCGTTTTAAAATCATCTGATTTAGGATGATGAACATAAGCCCCGTTGAAGTTAACGATAGGTGTGTCCATGTTTAATTCGTGATAATAAATTTGGCTTGCACGGTATGGTCTTCCAGTCGCAATCATAATGCGATGACCTTGCTTTTTTAATGTTGTAAGTACTTGCTTAGTATAGTCACTAATTTCTTTATTATCATTTAATAATGTCCCATCTAAGTCTAAACAAATTAAATAAGGTTTCATATATTTCTCCTTAAGCTACATATCTATAGAATAAAATACATTATCATTTCATATTAAATGCTCTTAAAATTGATACATAAATCAACTTTATAATGTTATTATAACGTCTTTATTCGCTTAGTTGTATCATAGCATTTTATTGGCGTTTTGTCGGATATTTGATATATTAGTGTAAAGATAAATAATGAGAGGTGATACTAATGGAAGAGGCATTAAAAGACAGTATCCTAGGTGCACTTGAAATGGTTATTGACCCTGAATTAGGTATTGATATCGTTAATTTAGGTTTAGTATATAAAGTGAATGTTGATGATGATGGTTTATGTACAGTTGAAATGACTTTAACATCAATGGGTTGCCCACTTGGACCACAAATTATCGAACAAATTAAAACAGTATTAGCTGAGATTCCAGAAATACAAGACACAGAGGTTAATATTGTTTGGAACCCACCTTGGAACAAAGATATGATGTCAAGATACGCTAAAATTGCATTAGGCGTTGGCTAATTAATCGCTTTTGAACAATAGTACACGATTAGGATGTACTATTGTTTTTTTATTTATAATAGAAACAATTTAAATGTTCATTTTCAATGCTTTTAGTGACAAAGTTAAGTTAATAAATGACATAATTGTAATATAAATTGAATTTGTTTAAGCGTTATACTACAATACATAAGAATTACAATATAAAATAATTTAAGTTGTACTTGCATTTATGAAAAATAATAATAAATGCGTCAAATTTTATAAAATATTATTATAGTTCAAGCTCAGACATCTAAGTATAAAACTCGATTCAATCATATACATTAAAATATAAAAGAATATTAACTTAAATCATATTTTCTCATGTTGTTGATCATCGGCTTTCGTTTTATCCTGATTTTCAGTGCTTTAGTAATTAATGAATTTATTAAAATTTATTATTTAATAGGGAAAGAATGTGAACAATGAAACAAGATTTTGAAAAAGGGAAACAACGTAAGACTAAAATGCGTTACATGCCTGGTTTAGATGGACTAAGAGCAATTGCTGTCTTAGGTATTATCATTTACCATTTAAACAGGAAATGGCTTACAGGTGGTTTCATAGGAGTAGATACCTTCTTCGTTATTTCTGGATATTTAATCACAAGTTTACTTTTAAAGGAATACGAAGAGCGAGGTATTATTAGCCTTAAACAATTCTGGATTCGACGAGTTAAAAGGTTACTTCCAGCAGTTGTTGCGCTATTAATCGTTGTTGGGATTGCTACATTAATATTTGAACCACAACAAATCGTTCGAGTAAAACATGATATTATCGCTGCATTATTCTATGTGTCGAATTGGTGGTATATTGCCAAAGATGTTAACTACTTCGAACAATTTTCATTTATGCCATTAAAACACTTGTGGTCACTTGCAATAGAAGAACAGTTCTATTTGTTCTTCCCATTTGTGTTGGTCATTTTACTCTTAACGATTAAAAAATATCGCAATGTTACTTTGATATTATGGATTATTTCTTTAGTTTCTTTATTAGCGATGGTCATTATTTCACAACCCAATGTTGGGTATTCGAGAGTTTATTTTGGGACAGATACTCGCTTGCAAACGTTATTATTGGGTGTGATATTAGCATTTGTATGGCCACCATTTAAATTAAAAGCCAATCCACCAAAAGTATTGCAACGTTCTATTGATGGTATAGGCATCTTAGGGCTAATAATACTTATCTACTTATTCTTTACAGTGAAAGATACTAGTGCATGGATTTATAATGGTGGATTTTATCTCATATCAGGTATGACATTATTTATTATTGCTAGTGTCGTACACCCTTCTAGTATCTTAGCAAAGGTATTAGGTCATCGTATATTTGTTTATATAGGTAAACGCTCTTATAGTTTATATTTATGGCATTTTCCTGTCATAAGTTTTATACACATTCATTTTGTTGATGGGCAACTTCCTATTTATGTGTACTTTGTTGATATCATACTTACAGTTTTATTTGCTGAGTTATCATATCGTTATATTGAAACACCATTTAGACGAGAAGGTTTAAAGGCATTTTCATTCAATTATTTAAAGCGACCTAAATTTATTAGAACAATAGTGTCAATTATTGCTGTGATACCGATAGTATTGTTATTCTTAGGTGTCTTCGATCGTTTTGGAAAAGATGAAATTGATAACAAAGCAAATTCATTCAACACGAATGATCAAGATAAATATTTAGTAAGAATGATGCCTGGGGAAAATATAAAAATCGATGGCTCTAGTAGTAATAGTAAAAGTAAAAAACAAGTTTATACTAATATTAGTCCATTACTTATTGGAGACTCAGTGATGGTAGATATTGGTGAAGAATTTAAATCTCAAGTACCTAAAGCAACTATTGATGGTAAAGTTGGGCGTCACCTACAAGAAGCGTTGTCGATAGCAGGCAATTATTCAAATTATAATAAACCATCAGATAAAGTCGTTTTAGAACTAGGTACAAATGGTGATTTTACAGAGGAAGAATTAAATCAATTAATTAATAAGTTTGGTAAAGCACAAATTTACCTTGTTAATACACGTGTTCCTCGAGATTGGCAGGATAATGTGAATAAACAACTAGCTAATGCTGCTAAGAAGCATAAGAATGTAACTTTAGTGGATTGGTACCAACGATCTGCTGGACATTCTGAATATTTTGCACCAGATGGTGTGCATCTTGAAAATAGTGGTGTAAAAGCTTTATCCGATGAAATAATCAAAACTATAAAGAAAAATTCAAAAAACAAATAATTCATTCTAGACCAGTTTAGTGATTTTAAATCATTGAACTGGTTTATTTTATTTGCAGTTTTAACGTATATTTGATGTTTATAACAAAAAAAGTGTGATAAAACAAGTAATAAAAGAAACTCACTAATTACGTCAAACTAGCTTGACCAGGCAGTTTGAGAAATTTTTAAAAGTTGATTGTAAGTGTTGCGTAATCATTTAAGAGGGTCTATAATGTAATTAAGGTCAAAGAAAGTCAAAGTCAAAACAAACTAATTGACCTTGCTCTTATCAAATATATAGGGGTGAACAAATTTGGATATTAATCAAATGACATATGCAATTCAAGGTGCATTACAAAAAGCCGTTGAATTGAGTAAAGAAAACGAATTACAAAATATTGAAATTGAAGCTATATTAAAAGGAACTTTAGAAGAAACTGATAGTTTATTTAAAAGCATATTAGAACGAGCAAATATAGATACAGATGAATTAAATCAAGCGTATACAAATAAATTGAAAAATTATCCTTCTGTACAAGGAGATAATATTCAATATGGACAGTATATAGGAGCTAAAGCAAATGAATTATTAAATAAAGCTGAATCATATATGAAAGAATATGAAGATGAATATATTTCAATGGAACACGTCCTTCGTGCTGCGATGGATATTGATGATACTACTAAACAATTTGTTGGAAATAAAGAAGAAGTAGTGAAAGAAATAATAACTAAAGTAAGAGGGGGAAATCATGTGACTTCACAAAATCCAGAAGTAAATTATGAAGCTTTAGAAAAATATGGTCGTGACTTAGTAGAAGAAGTACGTCAAGGTAAAATGGACCCTGTTATTGGCAGGGATGAAGAAATTCGTAACACAATTCGAATCTTAAGTCGTAAAACTAAAAACAATCCAGTATTAATCGGGGAACCTGGTGTAGGTAAAACTGCAATTGTTGAAGGTTTAGCGCAACGAATTGTACGAAAAGATGTGCCTGAATCATTACTCGATAAAACAATTTTTGAATTAGATTTAAGCGCATTGGTTGCTGGTGCAAAATTTAGAGGTGAATTTGAAGAGCGACTTAAAGCAGTGCTTAAAGAAGTAAAAGAGTCAGATGGACGCATTATTTTATTTATTGATGAAATTCATATGTTAGTTGGTGCAGGAAAAACAGATGGTGCAATGGACGCTGGTAACATGTTGAAACCGATGTTAGCACGTGGTGAATTGCATTGTATTGGTGCAACTACTTTAAATGAATATAGAGAATATATTGAGAAAGATTCTGCATTAGAGCGTCGTTTCCAAAAAGTAGGCGTAAGTGAACCAGATGTAGAAGATACAATTTCAATTTTACGTGGACTAAAAGAACGTTATGAAGTTTATCATGGTGTACGTATTCAAGACCGTGCTCTAGTTGCAGCAGCTGAATTATCAGATCGATATATTACTGATAGATTCTTACCTGACAAAGCAATCGATTTAGTTGACCAAGCATGTGCAACTATTCGAACAGAAATGGGTTCAAATCCAACTGAATTAGACCAAGTTAATCGTCGAGTTATGCAATTAGAAATTGAAGAAAGTGCTTTGAAAAATGAATCTGACAACGCAAGTAAACATCGTTTAGAAGAATTACAAGAAGAACTTTCAAATGAAAAAGAAAAACAAGCGTCTTTACAATCTCGTGTTGAACAAGAGAAAGAAAAAATTGCAAATGTACAAGAAAAACGTGCTGAATTAGATCGCAGTCGTCAAGCTCTAGAAGATGCACAAACCGAGGGTAATTTAGAAAAAGCAGCAGAATTACAATATGGTACAATACCTCAATTAGAAAATGAATTAAAAGAATTTGAAGAAGCTTATCAAGATGAACAAGGTGACAGCGAACGCATGATTCGTGAAGTTGTTTCTGATGAAGAAATTGGAGACATCGTAAGTCAATGGACTGGTATTCCAGTATCAAAATTAGTTGAAACTGAAAGAGAAAAATTATTAAATCTAAGTGATATCTTACACGAACGTGTTGTGGGTCAAGATAAAGCAGTAGATTTAGTATCTGATGCTGTTGTAAGAGCACGTGCAGGTATTAAAGATCCTAATAGACCGATTGGTAGTTTCTTATTCTTAGGACCAACTGGTGTAGGTAAAACTGAATTAGCAAAATCATTAGCTGCATCATTGTTTGATTCTGAGAAACATATGATACGAATCGACATGAGTGAGTATATGGAGAAACATTCAGTTTCTAGATTGATTGGTGCCCCTCCAGGTTATGTAGGTCATGATGAAGGAGGGCAATTAACAGAAGCGGTTAGACGTAATCCATATTCAGTGATTTTATTAGATGAAGTTGAAAAAGCACATAGTGATGTATTCAACGTTTTACTTCAAATATTAGACGAAGGTCGTTTAACTGATTCTAAAGGACGCAGTGTTGACTTTAAAAACACTATCATTATTATGACAAGTAACATCGGTTCACAAGTATTACTTGAGAATGTTAAAGATACTGGTGACATTACTGAAGAAACTGAAAAAGCTGTAATGGATAGCTTACATGCATTCTTTAAACCAGAAATCTTAAACCGTATGGATGATATAGTATTATTTAAACCATTATCTATTAATGATATGAGTATGATTGTTGATAAAATCTTAACTCAATTAAATATACGCTTAATGGATCAACGTATTTCAATTGAAGTTTCTGATGACGCGAAAAAATGGTTAGGCGAAGAAGCGTACGAACCACAATTTGGTGCAAGACCATTGAAACGTTTTGTACAACGTCAAATTGAAACACCATTAGCACGTATGATGATTAAAGAAGGTATGCCAGAAGGTACTGTTGTGAATGTTGATTTAGATGACAATCACGAATTAACTTTCGATGTACAAAAGCCTGAAAATGAGTAATGAATGTTTAGGTAAACCTAGGGAGTGTGATGAGCACTTTCTAGGTTTTTTTGTTTTCAAGTGCAGTTGCAGTGTATTGTTGTATTCACTTGCCCTAATTATAGCTTAAACCAAAGATTAGTAAGAATAAGTAATTTCTCACTTAAAAGCCTTTTAAAGTCATGAAGGTTGTAGTGTATCGCTAAAATATTAAGGATTCATCTATATCTAGTTTAATATAGAAAAACACTTGGAATTTGATTACTAAATTCAAATTCCAAGCGTTTTTAACGTATTGTATTATTATGTAGTAATAAGACTATCTGTTACCTGAACGGGTAAAATCATCTGGTTTAATCATGGCAGCTAGAATAGCAATTACAATTGTAAAGATAACTGCTAAAACTATTGGCGTGATAAAGTTTAATGTTCCACCGCCATTTAAACTATTTAATACAAAGTTAACCATTTGTAATAAGATGACTGCCCAAATAAAAGTTACGAGGTATTTCATACCGATGACCTCCATTATTTATATACTTTCATTCTAAAGTAAAGTAATCTATTTGTATAGAGATAGCAGATAACTGATAAAAATTTGTAATCAATTTTATTTAATGAAATCTGTATTTGTGAAAGGGTAACTACTTGAGTAGTGGTAAAAAAATGTGTTAAATTAATACCTGGTATTAAAAAATGAAGTAAGAAGGTGTACGTTCATGAACGTAGGTATAAAAGGATTTGGTGCATATGCGCCAGAGAAAGTCGTTGATAACGCTTATTTCGAAAGTTTTTTAGAAACTTCAGATGAATGGATTTCTAAAATGACTGGAATTAAAGAAAGACGCTGGGCTAGTGAAAATCAAGATACATCTGACTTAGCATTCGAGGCTAGTAAAAAAGCGATTAAAGATGCAGGAATCACACCTGCTGATATAGATATGATTATTGTTGCAACTGCTACTGGAGATATGCCATTCCCATCGGTTGCCAATATATTGCAAGAAAAATTGGATACACGTAAAGTACCAACAATGGATCAATTAGCTGCATGTTCTGGATTTATGTATTCTATGATTACAGCAAAACAATATGTTCAATCAGGTGATTATAAAAATATCCTTGTAGTAGGTGCAGACAAATTATCTAAGATTACTGATTTAACAGATCGTTCAACAGCAGTCCTTTTTGGTGATGGCGCTGGTGCAGTAGTTATTGGAGAAGTTTCAGAAGGACGAGGTATCATTAGTTATGAAATGGGATCTGATGGTAACGGTGGAAAATACTTATACTTAAACAAAGATACTGGTAAACTAGTAATGAACGGACGAGAAGTCTTCAAGTTTGCGGTAAGAATTATGGGTGAAGCATCAACACGAGTGGTTGATAAAGCTGGTCTACAATCAGATGATATTGATATGTTTATACCTCACCAAGCAAACATTAGAATTATGGAATCAGCTCGAGAAAGACTAGGTATAGAGAGAGAAAAGATGAGTGTATCTGTTAATCGCTTTGGTAACACATCTGCTGCTTCAATACCTTTAAGTATTTCACAAGAATTAGAAAATGGAAGAATAAAAGATGATGACACACTAGTATTAGTAGGTTTTGGTGGTGGCCTAACATGGGGCGCTATGGTTATCAAATGGGGTAAATAGGAGGATATAATGTATGACTGAGAATAAACGAGTTGTAATTACTGGTATGGGTGCATTATCACCTATTGGCAATGATGCCCAGACAAGTTGGGAAAATGCCTTGAAAGGTGTTAATGGAATCGATACTATTACTAGAATAGATACAGAAGATTATAATGTTCATTTAGCAGGTGAACTTAAAGATTTTAATATTGAAGACCATATTGAAAAGAAAGAAGCTCGACGTATGGACCGTTTCACACAATATGCGGTAGTTGCAGCACGTCAAGCAGTTGAAGATGCTAAATTGGAAATCAATGATGAAACTGCTAATCGCATAGGTGTATGGATTGGTTCAGGGATTGGTGGTATGGAAACGTTTGAAACAGCACATACAACACTTCAAAATAAGGGTCCAAGAAGAGTAAGTCCATTCTTCGTACCTATGTTAATTCCTGATATGGCAACCGGCCAAGTATCAATTGATTTAGGTGCAAAAGGGCCAAATGGTTCTACAGTTACAGCATGTGCAACTGGTACAAACTCAATTGGTGAAGCATTTAAAATCATACAACGTGGCGATGCAGATGCGATGATAACAGGTGGTACAGAAGCGCCAATTACACACATGGCACTTGCAGGATTCAGTGCTAGTCGTGCCTTGTCTACAAATGATGATAAAGAAACAGCTTGTCGTCCATTCCAAGAAGGTCGAGATGGCTTCGTTATGGGTGAAGGTGCTGGTATTTTAGTGATTGAATCATTAGAATCGGCACAAGCACGTGGTGCTCAAATCTATGCTGAAATAGTTGGTTATGGTTCAACTGGTGATGCATATCATATTACAGCTCCCGCTCCTGAAGGTGAAGGTGGTTCACGTGCAATGCAAGCAGCACTTGATGATGCAGGTATTGAAGCAAAAGATGTTCAATATCTTAATGCACATGGCACAAGTACACCTGTAGGTGATATGTATGAAATTAGAGCGATCAAGAATACATTTGGAGATGCTGCTAATCAACTAAAAGTTAGCTCTACTAAATCAATGACTGGTCATTTATTAGGTGCTACTGGTGGTTTAGAGGCTATCTTCTCAGCATTATCTATTCGTGACTCTAAAGTCGCACCAACTATTCATGCGAATACACCAGATCCTGAATGTGATCTAGACATCGTTCCAAATGAAGCGCAAGATTTAGAAATTACTTATGCAATGAGTAACAGTCTTGGATTTGGTGGTCATAATGCTGTATTAGTATTTAAGAAATTTGAAGATTAATTTTGAAAAATGATATTAGACCAAGGACACTAATTGATAATGTCCTTGGTCTATTTTTGTATGTAGAATGATTTAAAGTAGAAATGAAATTATTATTGTCATCACAAAGTATGCAATATTACATATTAAAGCTGGAGCAATCCATGTAGATATAAAATAATGTTCCTTTTTAACTTGTTGAGGATTTAAAAATTCATCATCCGCCATTGTTCTCTTTTTTGAGCGAGACGATAGTTGATATCTTATTCTTCTAAAACCATAGCTCGTTGCATCAAAAATGCCCTCTTGAACTAATAAAATGAAAAAAATGGAGATGAATATAATAAGAGACAAATAAAAAAGTGTATTAATATATGAAACAAAAGTATGATTTGTAAATATAATCCACAGTATCATAGATAAAATGGGAGTAATTATCAACCATATCATCCAGTTCTTTAAATTCTTCATAATAAAGCCCCCAGTTGACGGTTTAATTTATTGTAACTTAAATTTTATAAAATATATATTCTTATTTATAGTTAGAATAAAAAAGATTGTCAAAGTACTCCTTAAAATGTTTTTATTTAAACGCTTACTTTTTTAATTTTGTGAAAATTATATTGCAATTATATGAAAATTGTATATATAATATTACTAAATATTTCTGAAAATTTTGAAGGGAATGTTAATTTTGAAAATTTAAAGGGGGCGGAGTAATGACGCGATATGTTTTAAAACGTTTGGGGTACATGTTTTTGTCGCTATTTATCATTATTACGATTACATTTTTCTTAATGAAAATGATGCCAGGGTCACCATTTAATGATGCAAAATTAGGTGCCGAACAAAAGGCAATCCTTAATGAAAAGTATGGATTAAATGATCCGGTTGCCATTCAATATCTTCATTATTTAAAGAATGTCGTAACTGGAGACTTTGGGTATTCATTCCAGTATCATAATCAACCGGTATGGGAGCTAATTAAACCGAGATTGATTCCATCAATGGAAATGGGTATTATCGCCATGATTATTGGTGTATTTTTAGGTCTAATCCTTGGTATTGCTGCTGCAACTAAGCAAAATACGTGGGTTGACTATACAACTACTGTGATTTCAGTTATTGCTGTTTCTGTGCCATCTTTCGTGTTAGCCGTACTATTACAATATGTTTTTGCGGTTAGATTAAGATGGTTCCCAGTAGCAGGATGGGAAGGTATTTCAACAGCAGTATTACCTTCACTTGCATTATCCGCAGGTGTGATGGCAACTGTAGCAAGGTATATTCGAGCAGAAATGATAGAAGTATTAAGTTCAGATTACATATTATTAGCAAGAGCAAAAGGGAATTCATCCATGCGTGTACTATTTGGACATGCATTAAGAAATGCACTTATACCAATTATTACAATTATTGTACCAATGTTAGCGGGGATTCTAACTGGTACGTTAACAATAGAGAATATCTTTGGTGTTCCAGGATTAGGGGATCAATTCGTAAGATCGATTACAACCAATGACTTCTCAGTTATTATGGCTACAACCATCTTATTTAGTACTTTATTTATTGTTTCAATCTTCATCGTTGATATTCTTTACGGAATCATTGATCCGAGAATACGTGTGCAGGGAGGTAAGAAATAATGGGAAATGAAAAATTTGAGAAACCTTTTGATGATCATTCAAATGCAGCTATGACACATACCTCTGAAGGCATTGCATCTTCTGATTTCGTAATGAGAGATTTAGATTTAAATAGAGAGCCAGAAATGCAGCGAGAAAGTAAAAATTTTTGGCAGGATGCATGGACTCAATTAAAAGGAAATAAGTTAGCCATTTTGGGTTTAATAGGTTTGGTTTTAATTGTTATTTTGGCTTTTATTGGTCCTTTATTAAGTGACCATGACTATGCTGAACAAGATGTTACAAGACGAAATTTACCGGCTAAGATACCAGTACTGGATAAGGTACCTTTCCTTCCGTTTGATGGAACAGGCTCAGATGGAACAAACGCATATAAAGACGCAGGAGTTAAAGAAAATTTCTGGTTTGGTACTGACCAACTAGGAAGAGATTTATGGACACGCACATGGACTGGTGCTCAAATTTCATTGTTTATCGGTATAGTGGCTGCTGTATTAGATATCTTTATAGGAGTTGTTTATGGGGCGATATCAGGTTTCTTTGGTGGTCGGATTGATAATATCATGCAACGTATTTTAGAAATCATTGCTTCAATTCCAAATCTAATTGTCGTTATCTTATTTGTTCTTATATTTGAACCATCAATATGGACGATTATTTTAGCCATGTCAATCACAGGTTGGTTAGGAATGAGTAGGGTTGTTCGTGGTGAATTCTTAAAATTAAACAACCAAGAATTTGTAATGGCTTCAAGAACATTGGGCGCATCTAAGTTCAATTTGATTTTTAAACATATCTTGCCAAATACATTAGGTGCAATTGTAGTAACTTCAATGTTTACCGTGCCAAGTGCCATTTTCTTTGAAGCTTTCTTAAGTTTCATTGGTATAGGTGTACCAGCACCACAAACATCACTAGGTTCTTTAGTAAATGATGGTCGTGCAATGTTATTAATTCATCCTCATGAATTATTTATTCCAGCAACAGTATTGAGTTTGCTGATCTTATTCTTTTACTTATTTAGCGATGGTTTACGCGATGCATTTGACCCTAAAATGCGTAAATAAAAAAGGAGGCAAAGGGTATGTCAGAAAGAGTTTTGGAAGTAAACGACTTGCATGTTTCCTTTGACATTACGGCAGGGGAAGTGCAAGCAGTTAGAGGCGTAGATTTTTATTTGAACAAAGGTGAAACGTTAGCAATAGTGGGAGAGTCTGGTTCTGGAAAATCAGTAACCACTAAAGCAATTACAAAGTTATTCCAAGGCGATGTTGGAAGAATAAAAAAAGGTAAAATCGATTTTTTGGGAGAAGATTTAGCTACTAAATCAGAAAGTGAATTAATCAAATTACGTGGAAAAGACATTTCAATGATATTCCAAGATCCTATGACATCACTTAATCCAACGATGCAAATTGGTAAACAGGTGATGGAGCCACTTATTAAACATAAAAATTATAGTAAATCTGAAGCAAAAAAACGTGCTTTAGAAATATTAAATTTAGTAGGATTACCAAATGCAGAGAAACGTTTTAAAGCTTTTCCACATCAGTTTTCTGGTGGACAAAGACAAAGAATTGTTATCGCAACAGCTTTAGCTTGTGAACCTAAAGTATTGATTGCAGATGAGCCAACAACAGCATTGGATGTAACAATGCAAGCTCAAATTTTAGATTTAATGAAAGATTTGCAGAAAAAGATTGATACATCAATTATATTTATTACCCATGATTTAGGTGTTGTGGCAAATATTGCAGATAGAGTAGCTGTTATGTACGGAGGTCAAATGATAGAAACAGGAGATGTAGATGAAATCTTCTATGACCCTAAGCATCCTTATACATGGGGATTATTATCATCAATGCCTGATTTAACTACTAGTAATGATACAGAATTAATTGCTATTCCTGGAACACCACCTGACTTACTTCATCCTCCTAAAGGAGATGCATTCGCACGTAGAAGTCAATATGCTTTAGATATTGATTTTAAACAAGAGCCACCATGGTTCAAAGTGTCACCAACACATTTTGTTAAATCATGGTTATTAGATGAGAGAGCTCCTAAAGTAAAACCACCAGAAATGGTAGTAAAAAGACAGCGTCAAATGCCGAATAATTACGACAAACCACGTCTAGTAGAAAGGGTGTCGTTCGATGGATAAAAATAATGAAGTATTATTAGAAATTAAAAATTTAAAACAATATTTTAATGAAGGTAAACGTAATGAAGTAAGAGCCATTGAGGACATATCTTTTGATATCTATAAAGGGGAAACATTAGGGTTAGTTGGAGAGTCAGGATGTGGTAAATCGACTACAGGTAAAGCAATTATTAAACTAAATGATATTACAAGTGGAGAAATTTTATATGAAGGACAAGATATTCAAAAAATTTCAAAGCGTAAAGATTTATTAAAGTTTAATAAAAAGATTCAAATGATTTTCCAAGATCCATATGCTTCATTAAATCCTAGATTGAAAGTAATGGATATCGTTGCAGAGGGAATTGATATTCATAAATTAGCAAACAGTAAAAAAGATCGTAAACGTCGTGTCTATGACTTACTTGAAACAGTCGGTTTAAGCAAAGAACATGCGAATAGATATCCACACGAATTTTCTGGTGGGCAACGTCAACGTATCGGTATCGCGCGTGCGCTAGCAGTGGAACCGGAATTTATTATTGCGGATGAGCCTATTTCAGCTCTAGACGTATCAATACAAGCTCAGGTAGTAAACCTAATGTTGAAATTACAAAAAGAGAGAGGTATTACTTTCTTATTTATCGCGCATGACTTATCAATGGTTAAATATATTTCAGATCGTATCGCAGTGATGCACTTCGGAAAAATTGTTGAATTAGGTTCAGCTGACGAAATTTATTATCATCCATTACATGATTATACGAAATCATTATTATCAGCGATTCCTCAACCTGACCCAGATAGTGAGAGAACACGTAAACGTGTAGTATACCAAGAAGATGAATCTAAAAATTCTGAGCGAAAACTTCAGGAAATAAGACCAGGTCATTATGTGTTTGTCACTGATGAAGAAGCTGCTCAATTAAAAGAACAACATCTGACGCAAAGCGTTTAAGACTGGGAAAGGGGGATAATAGTTATGAAAAATATTAACTTTAAAGTAATTTTAGGATTAATTGTAACAACTTTACTATTAAGTGCATGTGGTAAAGGTGGAGGTTTATATGATGATAGCGGTCAAACATATCGAGTTGCCACATCTTCGGATATAAATACACTTGATTCAACATTAGCGACAGATACAGTCTCATTTACTATATATAATCAAGTATATGAAGGTTTATACTCCCTTAATGGTAAAGATGAAGCTGTGCCAGGCGTTGCTAAAGGAAAACCTAAAAAATCAAATGGTGATAAAACATGGACAATTAAACTACGTAAAGATGCGAAATGGTCAAATGGTGATCCTGTAACTGCAAATGATTTTGTATTCGCATGGCGTAAAGCTGTAGATCCAGTGAATGCATCAGAATATGCATACATAATGTACGATATAAAAAATGCAGAAGATATTAACTTGAATAAAAATGGTAAGAAACCAAAAGACTTAGGAGTAAAAGCATTAGACGACTATACATTACAAGTTGAATTAACAAAGCCTATTCCTTATTTCCAACAAATGCTGGCATTTGGTACTTTCATGCCACAAAATGAAAAAGTAGTAAAAAAATATGGCAAATCTTATGGTACAACCGCTGATAAAACTGTATATAATGGTCCTTTTAAAATTGATAAGTGGGCTGTAGAAGATAAGATAATGTTAACTAAGAATAAGGGCTATTGGGACAAAAATAATGTCAAGTTAGATCGAGTTAATTATAAAGTATTAAAAGATACGCAAGCGGGTGCTTCTTTATATGATACAGGTTCCGTAGACGTTGCGGGTATAACATCAGAACAAGTAGATAAGTATAAAGATAGTCCTGCATTATTTAAAAGATTATTAGCTTCTACTGCATTTTTAAAAATGAACCAGAAGCAACAACCGGAATTTAAAAACAAAGATATGAGATACGCAATTGCGCAATCAGTAAATAAAGAGGATTACGTAAACGATGTTTTAGGTACAGGTGCTAAGCCTTTTGATGGATTTACAGCTAAAGGTACTGCAAAGACACCTGACGGAAAAGATTATGCTGAAACAGTAAAATCACCATTAACTTATAATCCTAAAGAAGCTAAAAAACACTTAGAAAAAGCTAAGAAAGCACTAGGTAAAGATAAATTTACATTCACACTTAATACTGAAGATACGCCAGACTCTAAAATTTCTGCAGAATTTATTAAGTCTCAAATTGAAAACAACTTACCTGGTGTAACGGTTAAAGTTAAACAATTACCATTTAAACAAAGATTACAAGCGGAATTGACTATGAATTATTCAATGTCACTTTCCGTATGGGGACCAGATTATCCTGACCCTATGACATTCTTAGACACAATGACAACTGGAAATGCTCAAAACAATACTAATTGGAGTAGTAAAGAGTATGATAATTTACTGAAAAAAGCCAATAGTAGTTTACTTCAAAAACCAGATGAAAGATATGCTGCAATGCGTCAAGCTGAGGAAATTTTCTTAAATGATGCACCTGTAGCACCAATCTATCAAAAAGGTGGCGCTTCGTTAAGAAATCCACAATTAAAAGGGATTGAGTATCATCAGATTGGTGGAGATTATTCATTAAAACATGCATACATGGATAAATCTATTGATCGTGAAACTGGCAAGAAAAAATAGCAATAACAAAATAAAAGTCTTAGGTATTAACAGATGCCTGAGGCTTTTTTGCGGTTTTTTTATAATCTAAGCAAAAATTTAAAAAGTATATTTTTCTGAAAATTCTTAAAATAAAGTTGTTAATAAAATTTTTAGTAGTAAAATCATTGATAAACATCATAGAAACAACAGGAGGTTTGATATTAGTGAAAGTTATTGGTAAATATTTAATACTTTTATTAATAGCAGTATTAGTATTAAGTGCATGTGGAAAAGGGAAACAGGATGAAAATTCAAAAGATCTATCTAAAACAGAAACATCTAATCATAAGGGTGGAGAATTAAATGTCGGTTTAAATGCTGCCCCTTCAGGAACATTATCATCAGTATTGAGTTCAGATGCTTCGGATTCAGCAGTCGAAGCTTATTATAATGAGTCATTAATTAAGCTTGACAAAAATATGAAACCTAAACCATTTATTGCTTCTTGGAAAGATATTGATCCAGGTAAGAAGATTAAATTTACAATTAAAAAAGGCATTAAATGGCAAGATGGTAATGAGTTTAAAATTGATGACTGGATTTATACTTTAAATGTTTTAGCAGACAAAGATTATCAAGGCAGTTATTTCCCTATCGTAGAAAACATCGAAGGTGCTAAAGAAAAACATGAAGGCAAAGCGGATACGATTAGTGGATTGAAAAAATTAAATGACTATTCTATGGAAGTTACTTTTAAAGAGAAGAAAGTGAACTATCTTGAAGGCTTCTTTGCTGGTCCATTATTAAGTAAAAAATATTTAAGCGATGTAGCAGTTAAAGATTTAGCGAAATCAGATAAAATCAGAAAACATCCAATTGGTATTGGACCTTATAAAGTGACAAAAGTTGTTCAAGGTGAAGCAGTTCAATTAGAGAAATTTAATGATTATTGGCAAGGTAAACCAAGTTTAGACAAAATTAATTTAAAAGTTATTGATCAAACACAAATTGTGAAAGCTATGAAAAATGGCGAAATTGATATGACTGATTCTACTACAGGTAGTATTGCTCAAGAAGCTAAAAAATCTGGAGATGGTAAACTTAAAGTATTATCAACACCAGGCACAGACTATTCTGTTATTGGTTTTGTATCTCATGATTATGATAAAGAGAAGAATAAAACTGGTGCAGAACGTCCTAAATATAAAGAAAAAGAACTTAGACAAGCAATGTTATATGCAATTGATAGAAAAAAATGGATTAAAGCATTTTATCAAGGTTATGGTAAAGAACTAAATAGCTTTGTTCCGTCTATCCATTGGATTGCAGCCGATCAAAAAGACTTAAATAACTATAGTTACGATCCTGAAAAAGCTAAAAAAATGTTAGATAAACTAGGATATAAAGATAGAAATGGAGATGGCTTCAGAGAAGATCCTAATGGTAAACCATTTGAAATTAATTTAAAACATTATGCTGGCTCAAATCCTACCTTTGAACCTAGAACAGCAGCTATTAAAGATTTCTGGGAAAAAGTAGGATTAAAAACAAATGTGAAAATGGTTGAATTTGGTAAATATAATGATGACTTAGCTAGTGCTTCTAAAGATATGGAAGTTTATTTCAGAACATGGACTGGCGGTTCAGACCCAGACCCTTCTGATTTATATCATACTGACAGACCACAAAACGAAATGCGTACTACTGATAAAACATCAGATAAATTGTTAGATGATGCGTTAGATTTCAATAAAGTAGGAAATAACGATAAAAAACGTAAAGAAATTTACTTAGAATGGCAAAAACATACTAATGAAGTTCTTCCAGCATTACCAATTGTTCAATTAGATACTATTACAGTAGTAAATGATAAAGTGAGAAATGTTGATATCTCAATAGGCTCAGAAAAGGATTTATATCAAATAACTAAAGAATAAAAGATGAACCTCGACTTTAGTCGAGGTTTATTGATTGGAGCAAATTATGGATAGCTATTTATTAGAAATAAAAAATCTAGAAACATCAATTAGGATTGAAAACGAGTGGTATCCTACAATTGATCAAATTTCTTTTAAATTAAAAAGTAATGAAATATTAGGGATTGTAGGAGAATCAGGGTGTGGTAAATCAATTTTAAATAAATCAATAGTTAAGCTCTTGCCAGAAAAAATATCCAAAATAACTCAAGGGCAAATTATATTTAATGGCAAAGAATTGCAAAATGCTAGTGAAAGTGAATACCGAAAAATCAGAGGTAAAGATATAGGAATGATTTTTCAAGAACCAATGACTGCATTGAATCCTGTTTTTAAAATTAAGAATCAAATAATAGAACCTATTATTTTACATTTAAATAAAAATAAAAAGGAAGCGTATTTACTAGCTAAAGAATTATTACAACAAGTAGGAATAGCTCGAGCGGACGAGATTCTAAATAGTTACCCTCACCAATTATCTGGTGGTATGCGACAAAGAGTTATGATTGCCATAGCAATTTCTTGTAACCCTAAAGTACTTATTGCTGATGAGCCAACTACAGCGCTGGATGTAACGATACAAGCACAAATTCTTGAGTTATTAAAAAAATTGCAAGAAGAAACTAATATGTCGATTATTCTAGTAACACATGATCTTAGTGTGGTATCAGAATTTTGTGATAAAGTCATCGTCATGTATGCTGGACAAATTGTAGAATTCGGTGATTTACAGCAAATTCTAAATCATCCTAAACATCCGTATACCAAAAAACTATTGCGTACCATTCCTAGATTAAATGAAAGCGTAGAATATTTAGAGGTGATTGATGGCATGGTACCTAGTATAACTCAATTTAATAAGAATCAATGTCGCTTTGCTAATAGATGTGAAGTGAGAATGGAAAGCTGTAATCAACAAGAACCAAAACTTATAAGTAGGGATGGTAGTCAAGTTCGCTGTCATCTTTTTAAATAGAGGGGAATAAAAATGGATAACATCTTAGAAATACAGAATTTAAAAACTTATTATCCTATTAAATCAGGAATTTTCAAACCAACTCAATATGTAAAAGCTGTTGACGATATTTCTTTTACAATTAAAAAAGGGCAAACATTTGGTTTAGTAGGAGAATCAGGATGTGGTAAGTCGACACTTGGTAAATCAATTGTTCGATTGGAAGATATAACATCTGGTGAAATTAAAATTAATGGTGTTAATATTACGCAATTAAATGGGGAAAAATTAAGAGAAGCTCGTAAAAATTTTCAAATGATATTTCAAGATCCTTATGCTTCATTAAATCCAATGCAAATGGTTGGAGATATAATAGGAGAACCATTGCAAAATTATCATATAGTAGATAAAAAGAAACTAAAAGATGAGGTAATGTATTTATTAAATTGTGTAGGTATGAGCGAGGATACTTTTTATAAATATGCACATCAATTTTCCGGAGGTCAAAGACAGAGAATAGGTATTGCTAGAGCATTAGCAATAAGACCTAAACTTATAGTGGCTGATGAACCTGTAAGTGCTTTAGATGTATCAGTGCAATCTCAAGTATTAAATCTTATGAAAGATCTTCAAAAGGAATTTAATTTAAGCTATTTATTTATTGCACATGATTTAAGCGTAGTAAAACATATTAGTGATGTGATAGGCGTAATGCACTTAGGTCATATGGTAGAAATTGCAAATAGTACGGAACTTTATAAAAATCCTAAACATCCATACACTAAAGCTTTAATTTCTTCTATCCCACAATTTAATAAATCTAAGGGGAATAGAATTATTTTGAAAGGAGAATTACCTTCTCCAAGTAATCCACCGAAGGGATGTCCATTCCATACTAGATGTCCTATTGCACAAGCAAAGTGTCGCGAGGAAAGACCAAAACTTGAAGAAATTAAACCGAATCATCATGTTGCTTGCTTCTTTACTGAAAGGGTGAATATTAAATGATTAAACTTATCTTAAAAAGATTTTTGTTAATGATACCACTATTATTTTTAATATCGATAGTAGTATTTAGTTTAGCAATTATTCAACCAGGTGATCCTTTTAGTGGACAGTATAACCCTCATGTTAAGCAAGAGGCGATTGACGCTCAGAGAGAAAAACTAGGTCTTAATGATTCTATACCAACGCAATATGTGAGATGGATTGGAAATGTTGCACATGGTAATTTAGGAGAATCTATAAAATATAAGCGACCCGTGATGGATTTGATTATCGAACGCATGCCCAATACAATATTGCTTGGCGTGGTATCTCTAATAATTACATATATATTGTCGTTTATTCTAGGAATTATTTCAGGGAGATATGCATACTCGTTAGGAGACTACACAATTCAAGTATTCAATTACGTTATGCTAGCAATTCCTTCATTTATTGCCGGTGTATTTGCTATTTATATCTTTGCATTTCAATTTCCAATATTTCCTTTTCAGGGATCAGTGAATATCAATCTTCAAGAAGGTAGTTTCACATATTATTTGAGTAAACTTTATCATACTATTTTGCCAGCTTTAACTTTAGGTTTATTATCAACAGCGGGTTATATTCAATATTTAAGAAATGACATTATTGATAACGCTAATAAAGACTACGTTTTAACTGCCAAAGCAAAAGGTCTAACTATTAATAAAATATATAATAAACATATTTTACGAAACTCATTAATTCCAATTATTACTTTTTTAGGAGCTGATATCGTTAGTATTTTAGGTGGTGCAGTAATTACTGAAACTATTTTTTCATTTAATGGTATTGGTAAATTATTTTTAGAATCTGTAACAGGTCAAGATTATCCATTAATGATGGCATTAACCCTGTTCTTTTCATTTTTAGGTTTATTCGGAAATCTTATATCTGATATAACTTATAATTTTGTCGATCCTAGAATTCGTAGTAATTAGAATGAGAAGAGGAAGGGGTAAATGATGATAAAACGACATAATAATTCAACAACGATAAATAAAGCATCTTCACCTACAAGGATTGCCTTACAAAAGTTTGCTAAAAATAAAATTGCTATGGCTTCATTAATTTTTTTGATTCTAATAGCAATCATATCTATTATTGCGCCACTATTAGCACCATTACCAATTAATCAACAAGATTTATTAAATATAAAAGGAGATATGACATCTCAGAATATTTTAGGGACTGACTCAGGTGGTAGGGACAATTTTAGTAGATTATTATATGCAGGTAGAATGTCACTGTCTATAGGTTTAGTTTCTACGATTGGTATGTTGGTTATAGGAATTGCTATCGGTGTTATATCAGGATTCTTTGGAGGATTACTTGATACGATACTGATGAGAGTCACTGAATTCGTAATGCTGTTCCCGTTTTTAATTTTTGCTATCGTATTAAATGCAGCATTAGGCGATAAAATTAAAAATCCATATGGCTCAGCTATAATACTAGTTGCAGTTATTATTATCCTAAGTTGGGGAGGTATTGCTAGATTAGTAAGAGGAAAAGTAATGCAAGAGAAAGAAAACGAATACTTTCTAGCTGCAAAGTCAATAGGTACGCCTACCTACAAAATTATTTTAAAGCATTTACTACCTAATATTTTAAGCGTGGTTATTGTACAAGCTACTTTAACCTTTGCCGGAATGATTGTAGTAGAATCTGGATTGAGTTTTTTAGGATTTGGTATTAGTAAATCAATTCCATCATGGGGAAACATGTTAAGTGATGCTCAAGAAGGAGATATCATTAGTTCTAAGCCGTGGATTTGGATGCCGCCAGCATTAATGATTATGTTTACAATTTTAAGTATTAATTTTGTCGGTGAAGGGTTGAAAGATGCTTTTAACCCTAAAGGTAGAAAATAAATATAGATCAATAAAAAAGTGAGAGGAGTTAATTAACACTCGTCTCACTTTTTATTTTATCTTTTACGTCCCAGTCCCATAGCACGTTCCATTTTTTTCAATGTTTTGAATGACGCTTTTTGAGCTTTATCGCGACCATGATCTAGGATGTCATCTAATTTATCTGAATTGTAAAATTCATTATATTTTTCTTGGAAGTTAATTAAGAAATCTTTGACGATTTCTGATAAATCTGTTTTGAACTTACCGTATCCTTCATTTTCGTACTTAGCTTCTAAATCTTTAATAGATTCATTTGTTAAGCTAGAGTATATTGTTAATAAATTTGAAATACCTGGTTTATTATCACGATCAAATTTAATAATTCCATCTGAATCTGTTACAGCACTTTTAATTTTCTTTGCTGCCACATTAGGCTCGTCTAGTAATGAAATAAAGTTTTTCTGATTATCATCACTTTTACTCATTTTCTTCGTTGGGTCTTGTAAACTCATGACGCGACCACCTACTTTAGGCATACGAATTTCTGGTTTAACCAAAATGTCATTATAACGACTATTAAAACGTTCGACTAAGTTACGTGTTAATTCCATATGTTGTTTTTGGTCTTCACCAACTGGAACAATATTAGTATTGTATATCACAATATCTGCAGCCATTAATGGTGGGTAAGTTAGTAATCCTGCTGGAATACCGTCAGTACGTTTTTGAGCTTTATCTTTATATTGAGTCATACGTTCAAGTTCTCCAACACTTGAAATTGTTGTGAGCATCCAACCTGCTTGCACGTGTGCTGGTACTTCAGATTGTATAAATAAGGTAGCTTTTTCTGGGTTTATGCCAGATGCTAAATAAATAGCCGCAAGTTGACGGATTTGTTTACGTAATTTGATTTTATCTTGTGGCACAGTAATTGCATGTTGGTCGACGATGCAAAAATAACAATCATAATCATTTTGTACATCAGCAAATTGTTTTAATGCCCCAATATAATTACCAATTGTGGGTATTCCACTAGGTTGAATTCCTGAAAATAATGTCTCCATATTAGATGCCTACTTTCTTAGTTTTAATTCATATTATTTAAATTATAACAGTATTTCTTTAAAATGTAAGTTATGTTAGTATGTAGTTATACGTTAATTCTAAGCCTTTAAATTTAGGTTTTTAGAAAATTTGAGATTTCTCAGAAAAATTAGGATTTTCTCATTTAATTTTAATGTTAGTTGGTTATACTAACATTGTAGGGTTAAGAGGACTAAATAAATTAACATTTCTTAATCAATAAATTCAAAAATAATGAATAATATTCATTCAATAGGAGAGTGAGATGTATGGTAACATTATTTACTTCACCAAGTTGCACATCTTGCCGTAAAGCGAAAGCATGGTTACAAGAACATGACATTCCATATACGGAGCGTAACATTTTTTCTGAACATTTAACAATTGATGAAATCAAACAAATTTTAAAAATGACTGAAGACGGTACTGACGAAATTATTTCTACTCGTTCTAAAACATACCAAAAATTAAATGTTGATATTGATTCTTTACCACTACAAGATCTTTATGCAATCATTCAAGATAATCCAGGACTATTACGTCGTCCAATTATTCTAGATGAAAAACGTTTACAGGTTGGCTATAACGAAGATGAAATTAGACGTTTCTTACCTAGAAAGGTTCGTACTTTCCAATTACAAGAAGCGCAACGTCTTGTTGATTAATTTTAAAATTTAATTGAAGATTATAATAATATGAAACAGCACTATTTTAGTGCTGTTTTTTGTAACTCAAAAAGGGAATATGTTAGTATATATAACGATCGTAAAATAGTTAAATTTAATCAAACAAATAAATTGTAATTTCCACCACGTTCTAATACAATATGGTTACTATTCATCGACTGTAAGGAGTGAGATGATATGAGAATAGAACGCGTTGATGACACAACAGTCAAATTATTTATAACTTATAGTGATATTGAAGCTAGAGGATTCAGTCGAGAAGATTTATGGACTAACCGTAAAAGAGGCGAAGAATTCTTCTGGTCAATGATGGATGAAATCAATGAAGAAGAAGACTTCGTAGTTGAAGGACCTCTTTGGATACAAGTACATGCCTTTGAAAAAGGTGTGGAAGTTACGGTTTCTAAATCTAAAAATGAAGAAGCTATGAATATGTCTGATGAAGATGCAAACGAGCAATTTGAAGAACAAGTTAACGAATTACTTGCAAATACATTAGAAAATGAAGAGAGCATTGAAGATTTATTCGAACAAAGAGCACAACAACAAAAGCACTCTCATAAGTCTGAACAAAAACAAACGAAACAACGTCCGAACATAAGAACAGTTATCGTTAAATTTGATGATTTAGAGCAAGTTATTAGTTATGCATATCACCATAATTTATCAACTGATGAATTTGAAGATTTATTATATATGAATGACAATAAATATTACTATGCTATTCACTTTGATGAATCAGTCAGTCAAGAAATGATTAACGATAGTTATAGTCAGATGTTAGAGTTTGCATATCCAACAGATAAAACTGAAGTATACTTAAATGATTATGCTAAGATTATTATGAGTCATAATGTAACTGCTCAAGTGAGACGTTATTTCTCAGACACAGTTGAATAATGAAAATTTTTACCGAGGCAATGAATATTGCTTCGGTTTTTTGTGTTGAGAAGTAAAATCACCATTTCATACGTTTAATCTTATGAGGTGAGTGAAATTTATGTTAATCGCTATAAATCAACAAGGCGAGCAAGTATATGCACATCGTGCAAAGAAACAGGACAGCTATTTTTGTCCGCATTGTAGCTCACAACTACTATTAAAGTGTGGCACAAAAAATATCCCGCATTTCGCGCATAAGGTTGATAGCGTATGTTATTGTGCAAAACAAGAATCCGAACAACATTACTTTGTAAAGTGTTTTATTGCGAAGATGTTATCACAACTACATTATCACGTTCAAATTGAACCTTATTGTCCAACTATTCAACAATACCCAGACATACTAGTGAATTCAAAATACGTAATTGAAATTCAATTTTCTAGAATAGATATTGAAGAGATCATAGAACGAACAAAGGGATTTAAACAGCTGAATATGGAAGTCATTTGGTTAATTCAAGATTGTCGATATCATAGGGGGAGGCTATATCTCAATTCATTTCAAGCACATTTTATACATCCAATAAATAGGTGTTTATATGTATGGAATCAAAAGAACAAGTGTGTTGTTTTATATAGTCAAATTCAGCATATTGGTGGCAAACAATTTATCGCAAAACAAACAGTAATTGAAATCAACGAATTAGTGAATCTGATTAGTATCATGTCTACGCCATATCAACACATTTTCAAACTAACTAAATCTAAAATACATTATTACTTGAATCAATGTAGAAGGAAAAATTCCGTCCTTGAACCATCGTTAAGCGCAATATACCAGTTAAGATTAACAGATGAAGCTGTTTATCATAACTTCGGCTACATATTCCCTTATCAACTTTATATTGAGAATCATCCAGTTCAGTGGCAATTACAATTTAAATTATTTAATGAACAAGAGTTTGATGTACATCAGTGTTTAAAAGCCTTTCTTAAATTTAGGCAGATGTACCTTAACACTATTTCTATGGATTGTGTTGTCTCAGAACTTATTAATCATTACATTAAATATAGTTAAAACGTGCAATTCATAGGGAATAATGAGAAAATTATAACATTAGTTATTATAGGAGGTTTACTATATGAGTCAACAATTAACAAGAGAAGAGCAAGAACGTAAATATCCAAATGATACGTGGGATTTAACAACGATTTTTAAAAATGATGAAGCTTTTGAAGAAGCATTAAAAGAGGTTGAAGGTTATCTAGGTAAAGAAGAGCAATTTAAAGGGCACTTAGCAGATAGCGCTGATACATTATGTGATGCGCTTGCATTAGAAGATGAAATTGGTACTAAACTAGAGAAAGTATATGTCTATGCACATTTAAAACAAGACCAAGATACTTCAAACGATAAATATACAGGATTCGAGTCACGTGCACATCAACTTATAATTAAAATTAGTTCCGCATGGAGTTTCTTAGTACCAGAAATTCTTCAAATTGATGAAGATAAACTTCAATCATTTATCGAAACTAATGACAACTTAAAACGTTATGAATTTGATTTAAAACTTATCAATGAAAAACGACCACACATTTTAGATGCCGAGCAAGAGAGATTACTTACTGAGGCTCAAGATGCACTATCTACACCAAGTAATGTGTACGGTATGTTTAGTAATGCAGATTTAGAATTTGAAGATGCAGTAGATAAAGATGGTGAAAAACATCCATTAACACAAGGAACTTTTATCAAATATTTAGAATCTGATGATCGCGAGTTACGTCAATCAGCATATAATAATTTATATAAAGCTTACGGTGCTTATAATAATACTCTAGGTTCAACATTAGCAGGGGAAGTTAAGAAGAATGTCTTTAATGCTCGAACACATAACTATAAAACAGCTCGTGAGCGTGCGTTAAGTAATAATCATATACCAGAAGAAGTCTATGATAATTTAGTAAAAACTGTGCATAAATATTTACCATTATTGCACAGATACACGAAACTAAGAAAAGAATTATTAGCTGTTGATGAGCTGAAAATGTACGATTTATATACGCCAATGGTTAAGGACGTTAAATTTGAAATGCCTTATGAAGAAGCAAAAGAATGGATGTTAAAAGCGTTAGAACCTATGGGTGAAGAGTACCTTGATGTAGTAAAAGAAGGTTTGAATAATCGATGGGTCGACGTTTATGAAAATAAAGGTAAACGATCAGGTGGTTACTCATCTGGTGCACATTTAACTAATCCATTCATTTTATTAAATTGGTCAGATACTGTCTCTGATTTATATACGCTTATCCACGAATTTGGTCATTCAGCACATAGTTATTTCAGTCGTAAACATCAACCATCTAATTCTAGTGATTATTCAATCTTTGTTGCTGAAGTTGCATCAACTTGTAATGAAGCATTACTAAGTGATTATATGGATAAACATTTAGACGATGAACGTCGTTTATTATTATTAAATCAAGAACTTGAAAGATTCAGAGCGACTTTATTCCGTCAGACTATGTTCGCAGAATTCGAACATAAAATTCATCAAATTGAAGAAGCAGGCGAACCATTAACTGCAACACGTATGAATGATGAATATGCTAAATTGAATAAACAATACTTTGGTGATGTTGTTGAAACAGATGACAATATTAGCAAAGAATGGTCAAGAATCCCTCATTTCTATATGAATTACTATGTATATCAATATGCTACTGGATATAGTGCAGCTCAAAGTTTAAGTCATCAAATTTTAACTGAGGGTAAACCTGCAGTTGAAAGATATATTAATGAATTCTTGAAAAAAGGAAGTTCTAACTATCCAATTGAGATTCTGAAAAATGCCGGTGTGGATATGACTTCACCAGAACCTATTGAGCAGGCTTGTGAGGTCTTTGAACAAAAATTAGATACTTTTGAAAAACTTATGAAAGCTTAGAATGACTGTATCCGTTTACAATATGTCAAGTTTGTGACAATTTTAAAATAAGGGGTCTTTAATATTGAAACACCTATATTAGCGTGTTATATTATGAACATGAAATTAATCACATAACAAACATACCCCTTTGTTTGAAGTGAAAAATTTCTCCCATCCCCTTTGTTTAGCGTCGTGTAATCAGACACGGCGTTTTTTTATACTCTTTTTTAATAACTACCACTATCAATGAATTCCTCATTGTATATAAATTTTTCATTGTACTTCGACGCCACTACTATACATTGCAATTGATTTATATAACAATAATAGAAACAGAGTCGTTCAACCTTAAATTGATGTGTACACAAAAACAAGCCACCCAATGCATGAATATAATCATCATTGAATGGCTATTGTTAGCTATCCTATATTCTAGGCATTTTTGATTGCCAAAAATCTCCTTCAGGATATTGAAGTTTTTCTACTTTTTGTTGTAACGCTAATTTCTTAAGTTCTTTTGTCATTAACTTTTCGGGCCACTCATATATGGTCAATAGTTCTTCCGTAGTAACGAGTTGTTTCTTTTGAATATAATGCTCAATTTTAGGTGGAAGATTTTTTTCAATAGGCGTACCCATTAATTCATTAATAATATATGTGTAAATGTGATATGGATATAATCCTTCTACTTTCAGGCCTTCCTCATGAACATCTTCACTGAAAAATACGAGTGAAGGTGCTTGCTCAATTTCCATTTCTCGAGCAATGTGTAAATCTATTTTTAAACTTTCGGTTAATTTGCTTTTTTGTAAATCTTCTTTGAATTCATTGTAATCTAAACCTGCATTAATGATGCAGTCACAAATCATTTCTTCCGTAATAATATCCTTCTTAGGAATAATTTCATTTTGCATTAAATGGATGAAACGTTCCGCTCTTAAACGACCTTGTAATTCAGCCGCTTTATAAGCTAAGGCGATATTATCAAAATCAGATGTACTTTGCGCTTGGCACTTAGTAAGTACTTTCAATGAAGGGTTTAGAATATGTCTGATACGGATATATTGATTATATTCAATTCTTAATTTAGAAATAATCGCTGATAATTTAAAGCAATCTGTATTAAATGGATCAAAAAATGAATAAATTTCAATTTTATTTACAGGTGACAGATTAGCATCTTCACGACTTCTATTGTCTACAATTTTTAGTTCTTCAGCCATGTTTTACTCACCTTCAATTATATTTAGGAATTTACCATGTGGTTAGCGGTTAGACGTAAACGTTCATATAAATACTCTCCAACACCAGCTGGAAACTGTGCTTCGGTTATTGCAGTATGCATATTTTCTAACCATGCATCTCTTTCATAAGTTGTAATTTTAAATTCCATATGTCTCTTTTTTAACATCGGATGTCCATGTTCTTCAGTATATAGGTTTGGTCCACCTAGAAATTGAGTGAGAAATTGCTTTTGTTTTCTACTCGTTTCGGCAAAATCCCCAGGGAACAAATGATTGATTCTGTCATCTTTCTCAACTAGAGCATAGAAATGATCAATCATATTATAAAGTGCTGTTTCACCTATAATATCGTATGGCGTTTTAGACATAATATCACCAATTTCCGTTAATATATTACTAATATAACATGAATTTTTACATTTAAAAGTAATTTGACTTTTTACAGCGACGTACTGCTACTTGTCAATTTGATTCTTATAGTCAAAGAAACGTTGAACTTTATTGTTAGGTACGGTGTGCTCAAGATTAAATTCTTCTAATAAACTATGAAATTTTTTCAAACCATTGTTATAGTCAGTAACTTCAAATTCTAACTCATAATCAACTTTGTCGAAATAATCACTTCGATCTAATACTAACAATTCATTTTTATAGTTTGTTTCTAAACGAGCTGTTCTCAATGCGCCTAATATAGTTAATTCGTTGTCATTAATACCGTATGATTCGACAATTTCTCGTATATCTTCTGGTAGTGAGTTATTAAATATTACATCACCTGTTTTAGGTATATGTTTAACCATATGATTATATTCCATCAAACCTACGTCGGCGGGCACTTTTAAGGTCATTTCATATGTGTCGTTTTTAACTCGGATTCGTAATGCGGATTTATGATCTCGCAATGTGAAGTTAGGAGTATCAATATAGTAGTTTATTTGAATAAAAGGTTCTTTATCTTCAAAAAAAGTATATTTAAATTTATCGTATACATCTTTACTTAGTAATTGTTTAAATTCTATTTCATTATTCGTCGCCATAATTTGCACCTCTAAATCCATTTATTGTAATTCATTATGACTGAGTTATATAAATATTTAAAGTAATTATATATGAATGAAAAGGTAAATCTGAGTACTTAAGTATAGTTTATAAAATGATTTGATTTGTCACGACATAATGAGCTTCATTCAATAGTGGATAGACGAGTAAGAAGTGCATTTCAAACGTGTGTTATACAGTTAAATTATGTTAAACTAATAAAGAATAATAAGGAGGAACAAGCATGCGTATTTATGTAAATGAAATTAAAATTAAAGATGATGGCATTTATTGCTACTCAGAAGATCCAACTGATGGATTAGTAGAAGTAGGGCAAATGCTTGTTGATAGTGATAATTACGGATTTGCCTACTTATTAGATGACGGACAATCATATGATTACTTGATTTTCGTTCAAGAAACATGGTCCATGTTGCATGAGAATAGAGGCAAGAAACTAATAGTAAACGATGACTTGGTTTTAGAACATTTTCAAGAGGAATTAGATTACATACTTGAGAATGTTGAAGGAAATAATAACTATGGTAAGGAGTTTGTTTCAGCTGTTGAAGAAACTTTTGACCTAAAGTGAAGCGGAGTGAAACAATATGAATCAATGGGATCAATTTTTAACACCATATAAACAAGCCGTTGATGAATTAAAGGTAAAATTAAAAGGTTTGCGTAAGCAATATGAAGTTGGAGAAGATGCTTCACCCATTGAATTCGTTACTGGTCGAGTAAAACCAATTACGAGTATTATTGATAAGGCGAATAAAAGGGGTATACCGTTTGATAGACTACGTGAAGAGATGTACGACATTGCTGGTCTTAGAATGATGTGTCAATTTGTGGACGATATCGATGTGGTTGTTAATATGCTGAGACAACGACAAGATTTCAAAGTGATTGAGGAACGTGACTACATCAATAACACAAAACAAAGTGGTTATCGTTCATATCA
The DNA here is from genome assembly GCF_058807855.1 of Staphylococcus sp. GW821-FHT11H10. Classification (NCBI taxonomy): domain Bacteria; kingdom Bacillati; phylum Bacillota; class Bacilli; order Caryophanales; family Staphylococcaceae; genus Staphylococcus; species Staphylococcus sp. GW821-FHT11H10. The sequence goes on from NZ_JBXARC010000004.1 coordinate 70,292, forward strand.
TGTGATTATTGAATATCCAATTGAAACATTAAACGGTCAGAAAGCCATTTTAGCGGAAATACAAATACGAACATTAGCAATGAATTTCTGGGCTACAATTGAACATACATTAAGATATAAATATGACGGGGATTATCCAGCGGAAATTCAGCATCGTCTTGAGCGTGCAGCTGAAGCGGCATATCTTCTAGATGAAGAGATGTCTGAGATTAAAGATGAAATTCAAGAAGCACAGAAATATTATTCTCAAAAACGTGCAAAAAAACATGACTAATGAGGTGTGGGGATGCGTTATACTATCTTGTCTAAAGGTGATTCAAAATCCAATGCATTAAAGCATAAAATGATAAATCATATGAAAGATTTCCACATGGTAGAAGATGCCGTTAATCCAGAAATTGTTATTTCGGTAGGTGGAGATGGAACTTTATTACAAGCCTTTCATCAATACAGCCACATGCTTTCTCAAGTGGCATTTGTAGGTGTACATACAGGACATTTAGGTTTTTATGCTGATTGGTTACCTCATGAAGTTGAGAAATTAATTATTGAAATTAATAACTCTGAATTTCAAGTCATTGAATATCCATTATTAGAAATTATTGTCAGATACAATGATAATGGTTATGAAACACGTTATTTAGCTTTAAATGAAGCAACAATGAAAACGGAAAATGGTTCAACACTTGTAGTTGATGTGGGCATTCGTGGTAAGCAATTTGAACGTTTTAGAGGTGACGGTTTATGTATATCAACCCCTTCAGGTTCAACTGCTTATAATAAGGCATTAGGTGGAGCACTAATACATCCCTCACTTGAAGCTATGCAGATTGCAGAAATAGCCTCTATCAATAATAGAGTATTTAGAACAGTGGGTTCACCACTTGTTTTGCCAAAGCATCATACATGTTTAATCACACCTGTTAATCACGATACCATTTTAACAACAATTGATCATGTTAGTTTAAAACATAAAAATGTCAATGGTATTCAGTTTAGAGTGGCTAATGAGAAAGTGCGTTTTGCTAGATTTAGACCTTTCCCATTTTGGAAAAGAGTACATGATTCATTCATTGAAAGTGAAGATGGACGATGAAATTTGAATATGTGATACAGCATAATGAAATGCTTAAGTCTTTTTTGCAGCGTCACCAATATTCTAAAAAGACAATTAGCGCCATTAAACATAATGGCGCTTTAATTATTAATAACAGTCATGTAACTGTCAGGAAAATGATGATGGCAGGAGATAAGTTAACTATTATGTTACCTGATGAAACACCTAGCTCATATTTGATTCCATCACGTAATCCAATTGAAATATTGTATGAAGATGATTATTTAATCATCGTGTCAAAACCAAACTATTTAAATAGCACTCCGTCAAGAGAACATCCGCACGATAGTTTGATAGAACGTGTACTTTATTATTTAAATGTTGGTCAGTTAATCGATACATCGATCGTACCGCATATTGTTACACGTTTAGATCGTAACACTAAAGGCATTGTAATATTTGCTAAGCATGGGCATATCCATCATTTAATGACGACGAGTGCAATAGATAAAAGGTATATGTGTGTATGTTATGGTCAAATGCAATTGAGTGGTGTTATAGAAGAACCGATTGCTAGAGATAGCCAGAGTATTATTACTAGGAAAGTTGATGCTTCAGGAAAATACGCAAAGACTTCATATGAAACAGTAATGACCAAACCTGAAGCGAGTTTATGTGAAATTAAATTACATACTGGAAGGACGCATCAAATACGCGTTCATTTTAATTATGTAGGACATCCTCTTGTTGGTGATGATTTATATGAAGGAAGTCATCCTGAAATTTATACGCAATCTTTACAATGCTATAAAGTGACATTCATACATCCAATTTATAATAGAGAAATTGAGATAGAAATAGATTATAAATGGCTACAAAACATTTTTGCAGAATTATAATAAGATTTGGAGGTGTTGACGTTGTCATTAGAAACAGAAAATAATGACTATAATACTGACGAAGTGTATAACCAAAATTTGTTAGATGATCTATTAAAACAAGACGATATAGATCGTTTTAGAGAAGAATTTCTAGCAATGCACGAGTATGAACAAAGTGAATATTTTGAAGACACTACAAATGAAAATAGACAAAAGATATTTGAATTTTTATCACCTCAAGAAGTAGGGGAATTCTTTGAACAATTAGAAATAGATGATGAAGCATATGAAGACCTTTTTGATACGATGAATGCACATTATGCTAGTAAAGTTTTAGAAGAGATGTCTTCTGATAACGCTGTAGATATATTAAATGAACTTTCGAAACCAAAAGTAGCTAGTTTGCTAACGTTAATGAACCGTGACGATGCTAATGAAATTAAGCATCTATTACATTATGAAGAAGATACAGCCGGCGGTATTATGACGACGGAATATATCTCATTAGATGTCAATACTCCGGTTAAAGAAGCATTAATGTTAGTAAAAGAACAAGCACCAGATGCCGAAACGATTTATGTTATTTTTGCCGTAAACACGGACGGACAATTAGTTGGTGTATTATCTTTAAGAGATTTAATCGTGGCAGAAAATGATGCTTACATCGAAGATATCATGAGTGAACGTGTCATTAGTGTTAATGTCGCAGATGACCAAGAAGATGTAGCTCAAAAGATGAGAGATTATGACTTTATTGCAATGCCAGTTATTGATTATCAACAGCATTTACTTGGTATTATCACAATCGATGATATCTTAGATGTTATGGATGAAGAGGCTAGTGAAGACTACTCACGTTTAGCTGGGGTATCTGATATCGACTCGACAAACGATTCTGTTGTCAAAACTGCTACAAAACGATTACCGTGGCTTATTATACTTACATTTTTAGGCATGATTACCGCTACTATTTTGGGTAGTTTTGAAGCAACATTATCACAAGTTGCATTATTAGCTGCATTTATACCTATTATTAGTGGTATGTCCGGAAATTCTGGTACACAATCACTTGCGGTGTCTGTACGTAATATCTCTACTGGGGAAATTGATGAACAAAGTAAATTTAAGGTTGCATTGAGAGAAGCGGGAAGTGGCTTGCTTTCAGGATTAGTTTGTGCCATTGTTTTATTTATTATCATCGTTGTTATATATAGACAACCATTTTTAGCACTAATAGTTGGAGGCAGTCTTACTATTGCAATGACGGTTGGTACGTTAGTTGGTTCTATGATTCCATTATTTATGAATAAACTGAATATTGATCCAGCCGTAGCTAGCGGACCATTTATTACAACAATTAATGATATTGTAAGTATGTTAATTTACTTTGGTTTAGCAACAACATTCATGTCATATTTAACATAGGGGGACAAAATGGAGTTCTTTTCACTAGTCATTGTAGTTCTTGCAGCGTTTTTTACACCAATTATTATAAATAGGCTGAACATCAATTTTTTACCAGTGGTTGTAGCCGAAATCATCATGGGTATTATTATTGGACAGTCTTTCTTAAATCTAGTACATAAAGATAGTATGCTCAACATATTATCAACGTTGGGTTTTATCTTTTTAATGTTTTTAAGTGGATTAGAGATTGACTTTAGCACTTTTAAAAAAGATAAGAGAAATCGACAAGGTACGAACAAACATGAAAAAGATGTACCAAGCCATCTTAATTTAGCGCTAACCGTATTCGCATTTATTATGATTATATCAGTAATATTAGCTTACGCGTTCAAATGGTTAGGACTCGTAGATGATGTTTTATTGATGATAATTATCATATCAACGATATCACTAGGTGTCGTAGTGCCTACTTTAAAAGAAATGAATATAATGCGTACAACTATCGGTCAATTTATATTATTAGTAGCCGTATTGGCTGACTTAGTAACGATGGTACTGTTAACTATTTACGGTGGTATCAATGGTAGTGGTAATGGTTCAGTTTGGCTTTCAGCAATTTTACTTGTATTTACTGCTATTTTCTATATATTAGGCGTTGTATTTAAGCGTATGAAATTTTTACATCGCTTAATTGGTGGTACTACACAAATAGGTATAAGAGCAATCTTTGCATTAATTATTCTTTTAGTTGCACTTGCAGAGGGTGTAGGCGCTGAATATATACTAGGCGCATTCTTAGCTGGTGTGGTTGTTTCCTTGCTGAAACCAGATGAAGAATTAGTGCATACACTCGATTCATTTGGATACGGGTTCTTTATACCAATCTTCTTTATCATGGTTGGTGTTGATTTAAATATTCCGTCATTAATTAAAGAACCATCGTTATTATTAATTATTCCGGTGCTCATTTTAGCTTTTATTATTTCAAAATTAATTCCAGTTTTCTTTATTAGACGTTGGTTTGATAATAAGACAACGATAGCATCAGCATTTTTACTTACTTCAACATTATCATTAGTTATAGCATCTGCTAAAATTGCAGAGCAATTGAATACAATATCATCTGAAATGTCAGGCATATTGATTTTAAGTGCAATCATCACGTGTGTGTTTGTACCGATTATTTTCAAGAAAATGTTCCCAATTCCAGATGAGGCTAATCGTAAAATTGATATTGCATTAATCGGCAAGAATCAATTGACGATTCCAATTGTGCAGAACTTATCACCACACTTATATAATGTGACATTATATTATCGCAAAGATTTAGGAGATAAGCGTAATTTATCTGACCATATAACTGTTGTAGAAATAGCGAATTATGAAGAACAACTCCTAGAAAGATTAGGGTTATTCAATCAAGACATCGTAGTTTGTTCTGCTAATGATGATAGTCTTAACCGTGATGTGGCAAAATTAGCCAAAGCACATGATGTTAAACGCGTAATTTGTCGACTTGAAAATAGTAACGAAGATGAAGAAATGAAAGGTGAAGGTATTGAAGTATTCAGTAATTTCATTAGTAATAAAATCTTCCTACAAGGCTTAATTGAAACACCAAATATGTTAAACATTTTAAGCAATGTTGAAACATCATTGTATGAAATTGAAATGTTAAATCATCAATATGAAAATATTCAACTACGTAATTTCCCATTTGGCGGAGATATTATCTTCGTTCGAATTATTCGTAATAATGAATCAATCGTGCCTCATGGTGATACACAACTTAGATACAAAGATAGACTTATCGTGACTGGTTCAAAAGAATACGTAGATGAGTTAAAATCAGATCTAGAGTTTTATTATTAATATAGAAAAATCAATATTAGACGTCTGGGAGTGGGACAGAAATAATATTTTCTCAAAATTTATTTCGTTGTACTACCCCGGCAAGGATGACTAGGTTTGAAAAAAGCTTGATTCAAGCGCATTTTCAAATCAGTCAGCTACTGACAAAATGATAAAATAGGCTGAGACATTTTATTTTGTCCCAGCCTATTTCCTATATGACCAGGTAATAATATTGCTTTATAATTATGAAGCAAAAATGGTAAAATAATAACGTTAGATTAGTCTACATTGTTTGTACAGTGAGATTAAGATATAAAAAACGATGATTAAGGAGTTATTTCGAATGATTAATCTTGAAAATAAAACCTTCGTAATTATGGGTATTGCTAATAAACGTAGTATCGGATTTGGCGTTGCAAAGGTATTAGATCAATTAGGGGCTAAACTTGTTTTCACTTATCGTAAAGACCGTAGCCGCAAAGAATTAGAAAAATTATTAGAACAATTAAACCAAGAAGAGCCAAAATTATATCAAATCGATGTTCAAAAAGATGAAGATGTAGTAAATGGTTTCGCTAAAATTGGCGAAGAAGTAGGCAATATTGATGGCGTATATCACTCTATCGCATTTGCAAACATTGAAGACTTACGTGGACGTTTCTCTGAAACATCACGTGAAGGTTTCTTACTTGCGCAAGATATCAGTTCATATTCATTAACAATTGTTGCGCACGAAGCGAAGAAAATAATGCCAAACGGTGGTAGTATTGTTGCAACAACATACCTTGGTGGTGAATTTGCCGTTCAAAACTATAATGTGATGGGTGTAGCTAAAGCAAGTTTAGAAGCTAATGTTAAATATTTAGCTTATGATTTAGGCCCGGACAACATTCGAGTAAATGCTATTTCTGCTGGTCCAATTCGTACGTTAAGTGCTAAAGGTGTTGGTGGTTTCAACACAATCCTTAAAGAAATTGAAGAACGTGCACCATTAAGACGAAATGTGGATCAAGAAGAAGTAGGTAAAACAGCTGCTTACTTATTGAGTGATTTCTCAAGTGGCGTAACTGGTGAGAATATCCATGTAGATAGTGGTTTCCACGCAATAAAATAATAAATTAAATCAATTACTTGGTGTGTACAGCACCAAGTTTTTTTTATGTTTACAAAAAGAAGTGAACTTGAATGCATTGTAAATTCAAGTTCACTACTGAAACGTTTTTTAAATTTATATCAATCTAGTCTTTAACGTCGCTATTAGCTTTATCAATAATGCGTTGACGATATTTAAAGACATTGCTCGCAATAGTCTTAAGTACTGCATAGAGTGGTACGGCAATTAAAATAAGTGTGAAACCACCTAAATCTCCTGCGGCTAAAATAACAACAATTATTGTAAGTGGGTGAATACTTAAAGATTTACCCATAACATTTGGTGTAATCACATTACCTTCAAGTTGTTGAGCGATTAATGTAACAACACAAACCCAAATAAAAGTAGTAGGACTATCTATGATACCGAGCACAGCTGCAGGTGCAAATGATAACCATGGTCCTAAGAAAGGTATTAAGTTAGCTACACCAGCAAATAGTACTAATAAAGGTGTATATGGTAAACCAATAATGGTATAACCAATATATAAAATGACCCCTAAAATAACACTTACAGTCACTTGTCCTTGAATGTATGATTTTAATGTGAAGTTTAAATCTTTCATTAAGTCGACTACAAATACTTTACGTTCTCCCTTGAAAAATTTAGCAAGAGCAGGAATGAATTTTTCATGATCTTTTAACATGTAAATTAAGAAGAACGGTACCATGATAAGTAAGAAGACAGTTGAAATAAATGACGTTAAGTATGTAAATGAATTAGCCAAAATTCCAGTCATACTATCACCAATTGATTTTACAGCAGAATTAATTCTATCTGTTACATCACTTGGAAGTTTATCCATTTGCGTAAGTGAGAAGTTAACAATATGTTCAGCTTCTTTTTGCAGTGATGGTGTTGCTTTGATTAAACTATTCACGTTAGAGATAATAATTGGTGCTATAAATGCGACTACGATAGCAATAATAGCAATTAAACCAATAAAAATTGTAGTGATACTTGCCCAACGTGGGAAACCCCACTTTTCAAGAATACTTTGGAAAGGTAAGCAGATATAGAATAAAAATCCGCTAATCATAAATGGAAGAAATACAGAACCGATAATGGTTACAATAGGTGCAAAAACACTTTGTACTTCCATAAACAATTTAATTAGCACGAACAAGATAACTAGGGCAATTCCTGTTCGGAACCAAACTTTGTTAAGCATAAGCTTACGTCCTCCTATTTTCATTTGTTCATTATTTAATTAGTATATATCAATTAAGACGCGTTAAAAAGGGAAATTTTAACTTCTAGAGAGGTACACTGAGATTAATGAAGTTCATATTTAATATTGAAATTAATAAATATAGAGCTACATTTTGAAAAAGTGTTATAACTCTGTATAAATTACCAAATTTCGTGAGTATGAAACATTAGATTTTTATCAGAGATTTAAAAGTCATCATTATCTTGATACAATAAGTATATTCTATTTAGGGGGCGTCAATATCATGTCGAATTTCAAACCAGGCAAAATTAATAAACATATATTACATAGTAATATCTTAGAAAGAGATGTTACATTATCAGTATATTTGCCTGAAGATTACTCTGAATTATTTAAGTATCAAGTCATTATATGTTTTGACGGGCTAGATTTTTTAAGATTTGGAAGACTTCAACGTGAATATGAACGGTTGAGAAGAGAAGATGAAATTCAACGAGCCATTATAATTGGATTTCATTATGAAGATGTTGATAAACGTAGAGAAGAATTCCATCCGCAGGGTACTAGAAGTCATAAAACAGTACAAGTTGTTGGTAAAGAGTTGCTACCATTTATTGATAAGACGTTTCCAACTTATAAAGTAGGTAATGCCAGAATTTTAATGGGAGATAGTCTTGCTGGTAGTATAGCACTTTTAACCGCCTTGACTTACCCAACTATTTTCAGTCAAGTAGCAATGCTTAGCCCGCATTCAGATGAAACTGTAATAGATAAATTTAATAAGTGTATACAATATAGTGAATTGTCTATTTGGCACGCTATTGGTTTAGAAGAAGAAGATTTTGCTTTGCCAACAACTGGAGAACGTGCAAACTTTTTAACGCCAAATAGAGATTTAGCAACAGTAATTAAAGACAAAGGGCTCACATATCATTATTTAGAATTTGAGGGTGGACATAACTGGAAATCTTGGAAACCTCTATTATCAGACATACTTAAATATTATTTAAGCGATGAGCTAATTACACAAGAGTCAAATGAGGTTTAATTACTTGTATTTTTAATAGGATAATCAATGCTAAGATGTAATTGAGATTATTTAATGTACAATACTACGAAATAAATTGTTTAGATATTGTAAACCTTTTCAAAAAATTCTGCTAACTAATAACGTAAAATATAGAATTTTGCTATAATGGTAATATGTTAAACAAAGGAGGAATTTCAATGAATATAGGATTAGCATTAATTCCGTCAAAATCATTTCAAGATGAAGTGAATGGTTATCGTAAACGTTATGATACTGAGTATGCACGTATCATGCCTCATATTACGATCAAATCACACTTTGAAATCAATGATGATGAATTAGATTCAGTAAAAGAAGAAGTTAAAAAAAGATTAGAAGGTTTCGGACCTGTAGATGTTCATGCTACAAAAGCTTCAAGTTTTAAACCAACTAACAATGTAATTTATTTTAAAGTTGCTAAAACTGATGAATTAGAACAACTTTTCAATTTATTTAATACTGAAGATTTTCATGGTGAAGCTGAGCATCCATTCGTGCCACACTTTACGATTGCTCAAGGTTTAACAAGCCAAGAATTCGAGGATATATTTGGTCAAGTAGAATTAGTAGGGGTAGACCTTAAAGAAAAAATTGAAGAACTTTCATTATTACGCTATGACGAAGAAGAGGATAAATGGAAAGTGATTGATACTTTTAAGTTAGCGTAAAATTAAATAATATGTAAAATAAAAATCTAGCTAATGTACAGTGTATGATGTACATTAACTAGATTTTTAGTGTTTTATCTACTTTTTATTAGAAACGATTTGCTTTGCCTCGATACTTTACAAAATAAACACCGTAGAATATCGCTAATACTAAAAAGATTGCTGCAGAAAAATAAAATGTATTATTTAAACCATTAGAAAATTGAGCGATTAAGCCTCCAAATAAAGGACCTATCATAGAACCAAATCCTTGAACACTATTAAATACGCCCCAAGTTTCTTCTTGTTCAGCGGGATCAATTTGTCCTGCCATAAATGTATTCCATGCAGGCAATAATATCCCATACATTAAACCTATAAATATCGCTACAATCCAAACGATAAGGATATTTGTTACTAAAGATAAACCGAAGATAAATGCTGTGAATAGTATAAAACCTGTAAAAATAACTGCATACATAAAGCCTTTACTATTTTTATCAATAATCTTAGATAAGAATAACATTGAAAAGGCACAACCGGCACCACCTATAGCGATGGCAATGGTGTACTCAATAGTACTTACGCCTACTACCTTTGTAGCATATGTAGGTAGTATAGGTAGCAATGCTGAAATAGAAGCACCTTGTAATAAAATACCAGGGAATAACACTAAGTGACGTTTCATAACATCAACGATTTGTCCTAATTGTTCACTAACCGGTTTAGTATTATAATTTGTTAATTTAATATCAACAAAATAATACAATACCCATGCAATGACTACAACAAGTGACATCATAAATGCAAATCGAGTAGGATGTAATTTAACTAGAACATTCATAAATGCCCATCCTACGAGTAACCCTAATAACCAAGCAAAGTAAACATAGCCCATTTGTTTACCACGTTGTGCTTCTTCTACACTAGATAACATGATAACCCATATAGGACTAACAGCAATCCCCAACATGATAGCACTCAAAATGATAACTATTGGATTAGTTGGGAACCAAATGACTAAGAATAAACTAATAAAAGCTAATAAAAAACCTAAGGTTAATACTAGCTTAGTACCAAATTTTTTCAAAAGAAATCCGATGACAAAATTCGTTGCCGCATCGGATATAAAGTGAATTGATAATGCCGCTGAAGTCACTGCAACAGCAATAGAGGTAACGGTTGGTAAATAATTAACGTAACTTAATACATACATTCCCCGTGCAAACTCCATTAAGAACAAAATAACGAGCATTATCTTGAAGTTTTTACTAATTCCTTTATTACTTAACGAAGAATCTGGCATATAAAGGAACCTTTCCATATATTTCTTGTTGTTGTGATGAACTGTCCAAGATATTTAATAAATCGGTACATAGTCTATAAGTTGAATGGTTAACCTTTTCTTCAGTCATTTTATTAGTCATAGCTTGTAAGCGGTACTCGTGATTTGTTAAATCAGAAACAATATCTATAGCTTCTTCAGGTGTATTCGCGATTTTGCCATATGATTTATCTTGGAAATATAATGCATTTTCAAGTTCTTGACCTGGAGCCGGATTCAAGAAGATCATTGGTAAACTACGTGTTAAACCTTCGGAAATCGTTATGCCACCTGGTTTTGTAATCATAAGTTGACTTGATGCCATCCATTCATTCATATGTTTTGTATATCCTAGAATAAGGACATTGTCATATGATTTAAATTGCATTTCTAAAGTACGTTTTAGCCCTTTGCTACGACCACAAACCATTATGATTTGTGATTGTGGACTTTTCTGAAGGATGTTATCAATCATATAGTCAAATCCTTTTGATACACCAAATGCCCCGGCAGACATCAGAATAGTTGGTTTATCAGGATTTAAATTATGTTTCTTCAACCAAGCCACTTTATCGATGTCAGATTCAAATTTATCGGAAATAGGTATTCCAGTCACTTTTATATCAGAAGCAGGGATACCAGCATTGACGAAATCACGTTTAGTATCGTCAGTAGCTACATAATATCTATGAGAGTTAGGCGTTATCCAGTTTTTTTGTAGACGGTAATCTGTCATAACAGTTGCGATTGGAATATTTATGTTAAACTGCTCTGTTAACACTGACATTACTGGAGTAGGGAATGTCAATAAGATTAAGTCTGGTTTTTCTTTAAGTAGTAGATTGATTAATTTATTTAATCCATAATATTTATAAAAACATTTATCTAATTCATCAGGGCGACTATAATAAAAGTTTTTATACATATTTCTAAAATACTTAAAGCTATTGATATACCATTTTTTGCAAATAGAAGTTAAGATTGGGTGTGCTTCCATAAACAAATCATGCTCAATAACTGATAGATGAGACAAGTTCATTTCATTGAGTTGATTAACAACACTTTGTGTCACTTGTAAATGTCCATTTCCAAATGAGCCGGTAATAATCAATATCTTTTTATTTTGAGTAACCATTAATAGTCACCCTCCATTAATTTAAATTTAAAACACGCAATAACGCATTCTGATTTAACTATAGTAGCAATAAACATACTTACATAGTTATCATAATATATATACCCTCTACTGAAAGTATAAAATTCATTTATAGTGCATTATAGCATATTAAGGAAGTTAACATCATCTTTATATAACTATCCTAGCATTAATAGATTTAAAAGTATTGAATTAAAATGATATATATAGGAAATTTTAAAATAATTAACTATTAATTAATAATTCCTTCAATTATATTAATGAAATCTTTAGTGTGAGGTGTAAAACATATCAAGTTCGTATTAAATCTAATCAATATTTTAATGATTATAAATTTATCAACAACTTCAAAACGTGTATAATAAAATTATTGTAAAAAAAGGAGCGATACATTTTGAATGCGAATGAGTTGTTCGAAAAAATACGAGTTAAACAAGTAATAGGTACTTTAGATATAAATGTTACTGATATCACTACAGATTCACGTACCGCTAGTGAAGGGAGTATATTCGTCGCATCAAAAGGCTATACAGTTGATAGCCATAAATTTTGTCAAAATGTTGTTGATCAAGGTGCAAAAGTCATTGTGGTTAACCATCAACAAGACATTAACGGTGACGTGACGCAGGTTATCGTACCAGATACATTAAGAGTTGCTAGCCTGTTAGCACATACTTTATATGATTTTCCTAGCCATCAATTAACTACAATAGGTGTGACAGGCACTAATGGCAAAACTTCAATTGCTACTATGATTCATCTTATTTATAGAGGTTTAGGTAAAGGAAGCGCATATTTAGGAACAAATGGTTTCCAAATAAATGAACATAAAACTAGAGGTGCCAATACAACTCCAGAAACAGTGTCTTTAACTAAAAAGATTAAGCAAGCGGTTGATGAAAATGCGGAAGCTATGACTATGGAAGTATCTAGTCACGGTTTATCACTAGGGCGATTAAGAGGTGTAGAATTTGATGTTGCGATATTCTCAAATTTAACACAAGACCATTTAGATTTTCATGGCACAATGGAAGCCTATGGACATGCTAAATCATTGTTATTTAGTCAACTGGGAGAAGATTTATCGAAAGAGAAATATGCTGTTTTAAATAATGATGATGATTTCTCCAAATATTTAGCATCAGTTACACCATATGAAATATTTACATATGGAATAGACCATGACGCTCAATTTATGGCTAAAAATATTCAAGAATCTTTACAAGGTGTTCACTTTGATTTCGATACGCCTATAGGTACTTACAGTGTTAAAACACCATATGTAGGTAAATTTAATATTTCAAATATTATGGCTGCCATGATTGCCGTCTGGAGTAAAGGAACATCTATGGAAGATATCGTCAGAGTAGTTGAGAATTTAGAGCCAGTTGAAGGGCGTTTGGAAGTTCTAGATCCTTCGCTACCAATTGATTTAATTATTGACTATGCACATACTGCTGACGGAATGAATAAACTTATAGATGCAGTAAAACCTTTCGTGAAACAAAAATTAATCTTTTTAATTGGAATGGCTGGAGAACGTGACTTAACTAAAACACCTGAAATGGGCGCAGTAGCTTGTAGAGCAGATTACGTAATATTTACGCCAGATAATCCTGCTAATGATGATCCTAAAATGTTGACTGCTGAACTAGCTAAAGGCGCAACACATAATCATTATGTTGAATTTGATGATAGAGCTGAAGGGATCAAACATGCCATTGATATAGCTGAACCGGGCGATACAGTAGTATTAGCTTCTAAAGGAAGAGAACCTTATCAAATCATGCCTGGACATATTAAAGTGCCACATAGAGATGATTTAATTGGACTTGAAGCGGCATACAAAAAATTTGGCGGTGGCCCAAGTGAACATTAAACAATTATCTATAAATGACGAAATTGTTAATGTTTACTTATATATAAGTGAAGATAAAAATCAAATCATGTTGGCTATTCCAGATATATTTTGGTCAATAGAACTTGATTTGAATATGGACAGTAATGATGTTAAAGAAGAATTGGTAATGCAATTATTTGCTTTTATCGAGGAAAATGAAGCAATCAAAATTGCTTCGAATTTAACAAACTGGATTGTGAATGATTTTAAAGGAGATCAATAGATGAGTTTAAAAGAAGAAGTTGAATCAAGAAAGACGTTTGCCATAATATCTCACCCGGATGCTGGTAAAACGACACTGACTGAGAAGTTGTTATATTTTAGTGGTGCAATTAGAGAAGCGGGTACAGTTAAAGGTAAAAAAACAGGTAAATTTGCAACTAGTGACTGGATGAAAGTGGAGCAAGAACGTGGTATTTCAGTAACGAGTTCAGTAATGCAATTTGACTATGATGATTACAAAATTAATATATTAGATACACCAGGACACGAAGATTTCTCAGAAGATACTTACCGTACTTTAATGGCAGTGGATAGTGCAGTGATGGTTATTGACTGTGCCAAAGGTATTGAACCTCAAACTTTAAAGCTATTTAAAGTTTGTAGAATGAGAGGAATTCCAATTTTTACATTCATTAATAAATTGGACCGCGTAGGTAAAGAGCCATTTGAATTATTAGATGAGATTGAAGAAACATTAAACATTGATACTTATCCTATGAACTGGCCAATTGGTATGGGTCAAAATTTCTTTGGTATTATCGATCGTGATTCTAAATCTATAGAACCATTTAGAGATGAAGAAAATGTTTTACATTTAAATGATGATTATGAACTACAAGAAGAGCATGCTATTCGTAATGACAGTGCATTTGCTCAAGCTATCGAAGAATTTATGCTTGTAAAAGAAGCAGGTGAAGAGTTTGATAATGATGCGCTATTAAATGGTGAATTAACACCCGTATTCTTTGGTTCTGCATTAGCTAACTTCGGTGTTCAAAACTTCTTGAATGCATATGTTGATCATGCACCGATGCCTAATGCACGTCAGACAAATGAAGAAGTTGAAGTAAGCCCATTTGATGATGAATTTTCTGGATTTATTTTCAAAATTCAAGCTAATATGGACCCTAAACATCGTGATAGAATTGCGTTTATGCGTGTTGTTAGTGGTGCATTCGAACGTGGTATGGATGTAACATTACAACGTACGAGCAAAAAACAAAAAATTACGCGTTCAACATCATTTATGGCTGACGATAAAGAAACTGTTAACCATGCAGTAGCTGGAGACATCATTGGTTTATATGATACAGGTAATTATCAAATTGGAGATACTTTAGTTGGTGGCAAGCAAAAATATAGTTTCCAAGATTTACCTCAATTCACACCGGAAATATTTATGAAAGTTTCAGCTAAAAACGTAATGAAACAAAAACATTTCCATAAAGGAATTGAACAGCTTGTTCAAGAAGGAGCAATCCAATATTATAAAACGCTTCACACTAATCAAATTATTTTAGGTGCCGTTGGTCAATTACAATTTGAAGTGTTTGAACATCGAATGAAAAACGAATATAACGTTGATGTTGTTATGGAACCTGTTGGTAGAAAAATTGCGCGTTGGATTGAAAACGAAGATGATATACAAGATAAAATGAACACGTCTCGTTCTATATTAGTGAAAGATAGATATGATAATTTCGTCTTCTTATTCGAAAATGAATTTGCAACACGCTGGTTCGAAGAAAAATTCCCAGAAATTAAATTGTATAGTCTTTTATAAGATTATGATTGAAAATAATGGGTATTTAAAAATATCTCTTTAAATAGACAATTTGTTATACGTTAATTGTTTATTTATATTAAGTATAGTGTATAATACACTTAACAAATGAATACCTATGACAATTTGTCAGAGGGGAGTAACTTGAAGACCATCAACTACTTGATGGTTAGCGCTTTATCGTCATTACGAAGTATTATCTTCCGGTAAAGTGGGCATTTATTTGCTAAGTGAGACCTTTGCTATTATTTAGCATAGGTCTCTTTATTTGTATTAAAACAAAAAGGAGCTGTCCACTATGGATCCGAGTTTAATTTTACCTTACTTATGGGTAATTCTCGTTCTTGTATTTTTAGAAGGGTTATTAGCAGCTGATAATGCGGTTGTAATGGCTGTTATGGTAAAACATTTACCACCTGAACAACGTAAAAAAGCGTTATTTTATGGTTTGCTAGGTGCATTTGTATTCCGTTTTCTTGCCTTATTCTTAATTAGTGTTATCGCAAATTTCTGGTTTATCCAAGCACTTGGTGCCGCGTATTTAATTTTTATGTCAATAAGAAATCTCTGGCAATTCTTCCACAAAGAACATGAAGATCAGCCTGAAGGTGACGACCATCATTTTGACGAGTCTGGCGTTGAGAAAAAAGTCGGACCTATGCAATTTTGGGGCACTGTTTTAAAAGTTGAATTTGCAGATATAGCTTTTGCAATTGACTCAATGTTAGCAGCGATGGCAATTGCTGTTACATTACCTGAAGTTGGCATTCATTTTGGTGGCATGGACTTAGGTCAATTCTCAGTAATGTTTATTGGCGGAATGATCGGTGTTATTCTAATGCGTTTTGCCGCTACATGGTTTGTTGACTTACTAAATAAATATCCTGGATTAGAAGGAGCTGCCTTCGCAATTGTAGGTTGGGTAGGTATTAAATTAGTTGTTATAGTACTTGCTCATGAAGATATAGGTATTTTACCTGAACATTTCCCTCATAGTACATTATGGCAAGCTATCTTCTGGACAGTTATGATTCTTTTAGTCGTAATCGGTTGGTTAACATCAGTACGTAGCAACAAGAAGAAAGCCAATAAATAGTATTAAATAAGTGATTCGAGCCTTTTAGATTTGATGTATATCATTAAGTTTAAAAGGCTTTATTATTATCATTTGTGCAATTTAGTGATTTGATAAGAAAAATTTAATTTTGAACCTTCAATTCATTGCTAATTGGCGATATTGATATTAAACTTTAGTTAATGAATAATTTAAATAAAGCCACAACCATAAAACATAATTTAACGTTAGCATGATAGATTGTGAGTTAGTCGATAGGAGTGGACACCTTTGGATAATGATAAAAAACACGTAATACCACGTGAACAGTATCGTCGAAAACGACATGAGTATTTCCATAATGAAGAACGTGAAGAACGATTAGAACGAGAGAGAGAACAACGTGAGAGACTTGCCAAAAAAGAGCAAGAACAAGCAAAAGTTAATGAAGAACGTGTTAAAGATAACATGCGAAAAGCAAGAATTGAGAAATTAACACAAGAAGAAATTCACCAGCAACAACATTTAGCTAAATTACGATCTGATAATGAATCTGATCAAGAATTAAATGATACTAACACGCATCATTTAACACTACCTGAAGAGCAACAACTAAAAAATGAACATAAAGAAAATAATGATAAGGTAACTAAATCTACTGACGAAATGGAAAAACAGGAGAAAGAAGACAATAATTCTGCCTCTTCCAAACACGATGAAATAGAACCTAAATATAGTAGAGTTGAAAAGAATAAAGGCAAACAAAAACAAGATAATATTAATAAAAGTGAAGTTAATCATCTTGATAAAAGTGAACAAACTAAAAAACATAAAGAAACTAAAGAATCATCGGAAGACGTTTTAGAAACAAATAAAAGTCAAAAAATTGAACAAAAGGAACAAAAAGCAAGTTCTAATGAAACTTCTAACAAGGAATTAAATTCCTATACTAAAGATAAAAACAATAAAGTTGAAGATAATCAAGACTTAAAGAAAGCATCTAGTCAAAATTTAGCTCATTCTAATAAGTTAGAAGAAAATGAACACTTAGAAAATGAGCCTAAGAACAATGATACGATGGACAAAGTAAAAGACTTTTTAAAATTGCATTGGCTTAAAATAGTCATAGTAGTTGCAATCATATTAATTGTTATACTAATTAGTGCAATTATCTCAACGATGAACCAAAATAGTAGTATTGAACAAAGTAGTAATAATGATACAAAATACACAACAACAATGAAGAATGCAGAAACTGCTGTTAAATCAGTGGTAACAATTGAGAATGACACACCTAAGAACATAACAACACAAACAATTGATAAAACAAATATAAACTCAAATAATGAAGTTGGTTCAGGTGTCGTCTACAAAGCTGTAGACGATACTTTTTTTATTTTAACCAATACACATATAGTTGGAAGTAATAAAAGAGTAAATATTACATATGATGATGATAAAACAGCTACTGCTACAGTCGTTGGGAGAGATATGTGGTCAGATATTGCAGTGCTTAAAGCAACGATAAAAAATAAAAACATGCAGCCAATTAAAATAGGTCACTCAAAACATTTAAAGCTAGGTGAATCCATCCTAGTTGTTGGTAATCCACTTGGAAATGATTTTAAAAATACAGTGACGAAAGGTATTATTTCCGGATTAAATAGGGCAGTACCTGTCGATTTCGATAAAGATAATAAGAATGATGAATGGGTTAATACATTTCAAATTGATGCTTCAGTTAACCCAGGTAATTCAGGAGGTGCTGTCGTCAATAGAGTTGGAGAATTAGTAGGCTTAGTATCGTTAAAAATAAATATGCCTAATATTGAAGGCATGGGCTTTGCAATTCCAATAGATGCTGCACGAGAAATTGCTGAGGAACTAGAGAAAAAAGGTGAAATTCAATATCCCAATACTGGTATTGGAATTAAAAATGTTTCAGATTTAATGCCTTATGAAAGAAATTTATTAAAAGTGCCCGAAGATGTTCAAAATGGAATCGTAGTAGAAAAGTTAAAAGAAAATGGTTTAGGTAAAAAATCAGGTTTAAAAATTGGTGATGTAGTTGTAGAATTAGATAGTAAATCAATTCAAAATAATTTACAGTATAGACAAATAATTTTTAATCATAGACAAGACTTAAAAACATTGTCGGCTAAAATTTATAGAGAAGGAAAATCTCAAGAGATAAGAATAAAATTGAAATAATGTTGAGGTGACAAATGAGTGTCTATTTTCAGTAAGTTGCTTAAAAAATCTAGCCCTCAACAGGGGATAGTTTTATATTATTTGATAGCCATAGTTGTCGCTTTTTTATTATTAAACCTCCCATTTGTGCATAAACATGGTGTGGATGTTAGCCCAATCGATACGTTATTCGTTGCTGTATCAGGCATTAGTGTTACTGGACTATCTCCC
Source organism: Staphylococcus sp. GW821-FHT11H10 (assembly GCF_058807855.1). Taxonomy (NCBI): domain Bacteria; kingdom Bacillati; phylum Bacillota; class Bacilli; order Caryophanales; family Staphylococcaceae; genus Staphylococcus; species Staphylococcus sp. GW821-FHT11H10. The sequence continues at coordinate 89,175 of NZ_JBXARC010000004.1, forward strand.
GTTAACATAGTAGATACATATTCAACATTTGGCCAAATTATTATATTAATCATACTTAATATAGGCGGTATTGGTGTCATGGCGGTTGGTACAGTACTATGGGTTGTGTTAGGGAAACATATAGGTATCCGCGAACGCCAATTAATTATGTTAGATAATAATAAAGATACAATGAGTGGAACCGTTAAGCTGATATTAGAAATCATCAAAACGATATTAACAATAGAATTTATAGGTGCACTGTTATTAGCATTTTATTTCTATAGAGATAATCCAGATTTGAAAAATGCACTCATGCAAGGTTTATTTGTGTCTGTCTCTGCTACTACTAACGGTGGATTAGATATCACAGGGCAATCATTAATACCTTACGCTAAGGATTATTTTGTTCAAACGATTGTTATGTTTCTAATCGTATTAGGATCAATAGGATTTCCTGTATTACTTGAAATCAGAGCATATGTAAGGAATAGGGTCAGCCATTTTAGATTTTCACTATTTACCAAAATAACTACATGCACATATCTATTTTTATTTGTTTTTGGTGTTTTAGCCATATTAGCATTAGAACATCACCATGCTTTTAAAGGATTAAGTTGGCATCAATCCTTATTTTATTCATTATTTCAATCTGCAACAACACGTAGTGCTGGATTACAAACCATTGATGTAACAAACTTTAGTGATGCAACGAATGTAATAATGAGTATCCTCATGTTTATTGGTTCATCTCCAAGTTCAGTTGGTGGTGGTATACGTACAACTACATTTGCGATACTAATTCTCTTTGTAATTAACTTTAATAATAATGCTGAAAAAACAGCTATAAAAGTGTTCAATCGAGAAATACATGTAGTTGATATTCAACGTTCATTCGCCGTATTTACTATGGCATCAATTCTAACATTTGTAAGTATGATTGTTATTCTCGCTACTGAAAAAACAAATCTAACATTTTTACAAGTATTCTTTGAAGTCATGTCAGCCTTTGGAACATGTGGTCTATCTTTAGGTGTTACAGACGATATTAGTGGACTTACTAAAGTAATACTAATGATATTAATGTTTATAGGTCGTGTTGGTTTAATTTCATTTATTATTATGATAGCTGGACGTAAGGAACCGGATAAATACCATTATCCTAAAGAACGTGTTCAAATTGGTTAAATATATTAGCATTCTCAGAAATTATTAATTCTGAGAATGCTTTTTTGATTAGAAATAAATAGCACCAACAGATTAATAAATGTTAAACTAGCTTTAAATAAGGGGTGTGTAAATTGGAGAAAAATGAACATATAAATATAGATATCTTGGCAACATCAGATATGCATAGTCATTTTATGAATGGAGATTTTGGATCAAATATATATCGTGCTGGTACCTATGTTAAAAATATTAGAGAAAACAATGATAAAGTCATTTTATTAGATAGTGGGGGAAGTGTAGCTGGCTCATTGGCTGCGCATTATTATGCTATTGTCGCACCCTATAAACGTCATCCTATGATTAAATTAATGAATGCTATGCAGTATGATGCTAGTGGTATAAGTCCGGATGATTTTAAATTTGGATTATCATTTTTGACTAAAGCAGTATCACTATCAAGGTTTCAATGGTTATCTGCGAATATAGAATTTGCATTAACAAAGGAACCATACTTCTCAACACCTTATATAATTAAAGAATACGATAATGTTCGAATCGCAATTGTAGGTTTAACTGCAGATGGATTAATGAAAAACGAATTCGCTGAAATGGAGAAAGAGGTTAGTATTGAAAAAGCACTATTATCTGCTAAACGCTGGATTAGATATATACATGAAAGTGAACATCCTGACTTCTTAATTGTAATCTATCATGGAGGACTATATAAAATAAATCAAACAAATACAAGACATAGAAAAGGTTCTCATGAAGCGGAAAAAATAATGAAGGAAATAGGTGTGATCGATTTAATGATAACAGCGCACCAGCATCAAACGATTATAGGTAATGATTTTGAAACAGTATATGTTCAAGCAGGACAAGATGCTCAAGAGTTAGTACATGTCAAAATTAAATTTAAAAAACGTACGAACTCGTTCGAAAAAGAAGATATTGAATCTACAGTAATTAATTTAAGTGAGTTTCCAGAAGATCAGGAATTACTTGAGACAACTTATTATGATCGTAAAGCCTTAGAACATTGGTCAAAGGATATTGTTTCAGAGAATAAAGTCGATTTACAGGTTAATGGCTTGGAAGACTTACTAAGTAGTCCACATCCATTTATACAATTATTACATGATAGTCTACATTTAGCCTATGTGAATAATATTACTTGTATTAACGTGCCTAAAAATGGCGAAAAGGGATTAAAAGGTATAGTGACTAATGAGGATGTCTATAATGCTTATCCACACCCTGATAAAGCAATAGATATAACACTTAGAGGCCATCAAATTAAAAAAATGCTTGAATATACTTATTCTTATATTCAATTTGAGCAAAATCAATTAAGTATGACTATTATTGATGAAACATTATGTACATTGTGGCAAGGATTTGATTATGAGGTAGATATGTCAGCGCCTCGTTTTGATAGAGTGAATATAAAAAATATTGAGTTAGATGAAAAGTATAGAGTTACAATGACAGATTATTGTTATAGAAATTATCGTCAATACTTGGAAGATGAATCAATACTTCATTCCACATATGATCGACCGATGAGTTCACTTATCGCTGAAAAGCTAAATCAACCTGATTATTATTTAAAGTTGGACTCTAATTTTTCAGTAGCGTATTAAAAATAGTACTCATATAAGTAAACGTATTTAAATTGTAAATTACTTCAAAAAAACTTTTCTTAGTTTTAACTAAGAAAAGTTTTTTATCCATGAAATATTAATAATAGTATAATTGCCACAATTTGTCCTAAAGAGGTAGTTACGATGCGACGTGTATATTGATAACTCAATGATAATACTAATTGAGCTACAAAAATAAATGCCACTATCCACCATTTATCTAAATAAATAAATAAAGAACTAGAACATAATGCAGTAATCAAGATGATTAACCAAGTAGGCAATTTAAATTGAGTTAGTTCTTTTTGCAAAACAGTTCTCATGTATAACTCATGACAAGGAATTACAAAAATTAACGTCACTAACATTTGCCATTTGAAATAAACACCTGTTCTTGATAATTCTTTAATAAGTTCTGCATATGTTATTTGTGGTGAAAGTAATGAAAAAATTAATTGTATTATAACCAAGACGATACCTGTAGCGATACCAACTCCGATAGAAGTTAAAAGTCGTTTGGATTCTATATCTCTTTGGTAAAATACATAACTAATACCTGCAATTAACATAATACCAGTGTATAGATACCAGTACTCTTGATGCTCTCCCCACATAACAAATAAAATCAAATGGAATACAATGAAACTTGCTATAAACCAAATTAAAGCTTTTGATATATTTTTCATTTTAATGTATACCTTCTTATTCAACGATAGTATATCGTTTATGATTAATAACTGTTTTTTCTGGTAAGTCTAATTCATTGAAGTTATCCATAATTGTTAAGTCTACAATAACTGAATTGTCATTAATTTTCTCAACACGGCCTCTTAAACCGTCATAAAATTCTACGATATTTCCTACTTCTGCAACAGTCATACGGAGTCCTCCTAAATTCATAACTAGGCTATATTGTACTAAAAATTTGCATAATAATAAACAAATATATGCTAAAAATGGCAAATAATATTTTAATTATGAAAATAATGTCAAATTTGAGTAAATAATTGGCAAAATAACTAAATATAAGGCATAACTAAACTAAGGGCATATACGAGAGAGTCAAAGGAGAGATATAGATGAAATTTGTAAGCAATAATAATATTACTGATCCTACAATTAACCTTGCCATGGAAGAGTACGTGTTAAAACATTTACCTTCGGATGACAGTTACTTTCTATTTTATGTAAATGGACCGTCTATCATTGTCGGAAAAAATCAAAATACTATAGAAGAGGTTAATAAACAATATGTAGGTGAAAATAACATACATGTTGTACGCCGTATTTCAGGTGGTGGCGCTGTATACCATGACCAAGGTAATCTAAATTTTAGTTTTATTACAGATGATGATGATAATAGCTTCCATAATTTCAAAAAGTTTACAGAGCCAATTGTACAAGCACTTCAATCAATGGGTGTAGATGCTGAAATGACTGGTCGTAATGATATTCAAGTAGGGCAAGCTAAAATTTCAGGGAATGCCATGGTTAAAGTTAAAGATAGAATGTTTAGTCACGGTACATTAATGTTAAATAGTGACTTAGGAGAAGTACAAAATGCATTGAAAGTTAATCCTAAAAAAATTCAATCTAAAGGTGTTAAGTCAGTGCGTAAGCGTGTAGCAAATATCGACGAATTTTTAGATGAATCGATTTCCATTGATGACTTTAAACAAATCATTTTGAAAACAATCTTTGGTGAACATGAAGTCGAAGAATATAAGTTAACAGATGAAGACTGGAAGAATATTGAAGCATTAAGCAATGAGAAATACCGTACATGGGATTGGAACTACGGGCGAAATCCTAAATATAATTTTGAACGCGATGAAAAATTTGAAAAAGGCTTTGTACAAATTAAATTCGATGTTAAAAAAGGCAAAATTGAACATGCTAGAATCTTTGGAGACTTCTTTGGTGAAGGAGATGTCACTGAATTAGAGAATGCTTTAATAGGGGCGTTACATGATTATACGCATATTAAAGAAGCTATGGAAGACTTTGACTTTTATCATTATTTCGGTGATATTGAGAAAGAGGCTATCTTAAAATTAATGTCTTATTAATATAACTAAGCGGCTATTGAGGAGTTAATTCTATAGCCGCTATATTTTTATTTATCTAAATGGTCAATAGCATATTGCGCTTCTTTTTGTGTGAATTTTTCACCGTAGCTAGAAGTGAGTTGATTATAAATTGTTTCTTTATCAATGATTCATTTTTGCAAAATTTCTAATACAAGATTAAAAAATCAACATTAATTGAGCAACCATTGTAGTGTATTTCAGTTGATAGGTCGAACTTCATCTAATATTTCATTTTGACGTTTTTCCATAGAATTATATTCGGCTTTGCTAACTCTATCTTCATACATTTTATCTGAAAGATTGAAATATTCATCTTGTAACTTTTGTTTTCTAGTTTCATTTTGCTTGTTCCATTCTACTTGATCCTTAATCCACTGTTCATGTGCTTTTTGTTCAGCAGGAGTTCTATATACGCCATTGTGGTCATAGTCGTATCTTTGTTGAGTTTGTTGATTATTAGCATTAGTTTGTTGTTTTTGTTGAGAACTTTGTTCTTGAGATGTAGATTGTAGGTTATTTTGTTGTGGCACTTGTGTGATATCTTGTTGTAATTGTGCTTGTTCTTGGCTAGCTTGATTTTCTTTACTAGAAGAATTTTTCTTATATTCTTTCTTTTTCTCTTTTGATTTATCTTTCTTCTTTTTATTATCGTGTAATTTTTTATCTGATTTATTTATAGAACTTTTATTTGAGTTTTCGCTTGATGAATCTTTATTACTACATGCACCTAGAATTAAGAAACTAGTAAATAATAAGACTAAAAACTTTTTCATTATATATCTCCTTTAATAATTAAGACATAACAATTTATGAATTTAACAATTGCTGTTTTTTCTTATCAAATTATTCCTGTGTAATAGCATCCATATCTAATAACTCTTTTAATTTTTTAATTTTTTCAAGAGGTTGTAAGTCATTATCTGAATGAGTTGCTTGATCAATAAGACCTAGAGAATTATTACTTCCTTCAACATTCTTGTTTACAAATTCTATAAATTTGTCTAAATCTTTATCATTAACCCACTTCATAGAAACCTTATTACCACTTGAATAAAAAGAAATAGTATTCCACATTAAGATTTTGCTTAATTCAAAAGTACTAATTTTACTATAATGAAAAATTTCAGAATCGTATCCACTCAATCGTTTTGCGCAAAAGATTATTCTTTCGTCAGTGGCTGCTAGAACACCATGTCTTATTGTATTTTTACCAAGAGATTTAGTTTTATAAGCACCAAATATTGCATAAATAATTGTTTCGTTATCATGTAAAAACACATCTTTTATCAAATCTAAATTTTTAGTTTTGTTAGCCATGAGAAAAACTCCTTTAATTTAAATTTTCATATCCAAACACTCGTAATGATTCAAACATAATAGAATAATTATTGTAATAAGTGTTGTTACCGTATTTAATTTTATTGTTTTTATGTATATCCATTTCGTACGCTTCACTTAATTTATATAAAATATTCATTTATACAATTTAACGATTTACAATAAGATTATAACATTAAAAAATAGTGCGAAATATAAAAATGTTAGTGATAACGAAAAAAATCTTTAATTTTAGATCAATATTAGTAATAATTAAGGTGTTCTTAAAAAGGTGTACGTAGAGTAGGGTAATCAATGTCAAAAAAGACAAAACAATCATGCATATAGTTTTAAATACTAGGAACAACTACTTAAAGATGGTGGTATAACTTCGTGATTTTAGAATGAATAAAATCATGGGGGGTATCAAAAGTGGACAACGAACTTTCAAATTATGTCCACTTTGTCCACTCGTTGACAAAAATTTTTAAAATAGACTTTTTCAGATTTTTAAGAAAAATAAAAAGAACGTTTATATATCAACGTTCTTTAATGATTTGAGTTAACAAATTTTATAGATTTTTACTAATGAACGGAAACGGAGGGATTCGAACCCTCGCGCCGCTCTCGCGACCTACACCCTTAGCAGGGGCGCCTCTTCAGCCAACTTGAGTACGTTTCCATATGGCTCCGCAGGTAGGATTCGAACCTACGACCGATCGGTTAACAGCCGATAGCTCTACCACTGAGCTACTGCGGAATAATATGTATTTATATAATGTATCTCTATGAGCACAAATATTATTATATCAATAAACTTAAAATTTGCAAGGGATTATATTTAAAAAATATACGGAACATTTACACTATATTAATATAAAAGTCCCGTATGATTTAAAATTAAACGTAAAACTATTTATCTTGTAATAGTGAATAATGTGAAAGTGCTTCGAAAATATTTAAAGTCGTTTTCTCATAATCTATTGGCATTTCTGGATTGTTTGACTTCATACGAGATTGTTTATCGACCATGTAATAATAAAAAATGCAGTTAGAGTATTGGTGCCAAATACTGTGGTAGGAAACATTAAGTGTTAATGTTTGATGATTTGCAAAAATAATTTTACATTTTCGATTTTTAAGAGGTTTAATTTCATGTACATAATGCATATTAATCCACATGTTTTCTTCTAAACGGTCTGAATGCGTAGGGAAAAAATAAGTGGGGAAGAGAGGAGTCAATAAAATAGGTGGTTTACTAGTAATGCCGGCAATTCGTTGTGTTTCGGATTTCTTACTAATATAGCTATTACCATAAAATTTACATGAGCGTTCGACGATTTTTTGAGTTTTGAATGGGCTTGAAACTATTGTGGAATCATATTTCCATATTTCTGATCCTTTTGTTTGCTCATAATCATCAATGACGGGTTTGATTATCATATCTCCTTTTCGAATAATATATACAGTATTTTGGCTTTGAGAAATATTTGTCATCTCTTAACCTCCTTAAATTTATATCATTATTAAGCGCTAAAAACTCAACGATTAATAATATAAATTTATTATATAAAGTTTTTATATGTTGTCAAGATAATCATTACATATAAAATTACACTTATTTTTTGTGAAAAGTCAGAATATTCGATTGATTTAAAAAATAAAAGCTTGTATACTATCCTTATACAAAAAAGAAAGGCAGTGATTACAATGAATCACAACACGAATGTCAAGAATACGACACTAGAAGATTTTGTAACGACAGTTAATGATTTAGGCGTTGAGCTAGTCATTGAAGAGGCACTTCGTCAGGGACGAAAGAAACAGTTAATGAAATTGATTGATGAAGCGTTGATTAATAAGAACGAGGAAGAATTTATCAACTATACCACTGAATATAAAAATCTGGAGGCATTTCTCAATGAGTAAATTAGGATCCTGTAACTCATTATAAAAGGTCTATTCACTACTTAAATCAAAGTTAGCGAATAGACCTTTTTACATTTTATTTTTGACCACCGTTTGATTTTCCCTCAATTTTATTACGAATCCATTTTACTAAATATCCTGTTATAACAATTCTAAGTACGCGTTTGATAATATTCATACTAGCTTACTCCTTTTTTATGTTTATTTGAGTTTACCCGTTCTACACATTATTAAAGATAATTTCTAAAATTACTGATTAAATTTTTGGATGGCGGTTATTTGGTATAAATATATAGCCATTTTGATCAGCTTTAGTTGTAAAGATTATGATAATACCATGGATAATTGAAATAATGGTTGGAATAGTAGTCCAAAAGAACACTAAATGAAGCACGCCTTGCCACACTTTGTCTGCGTAAAATTTATGAATGCCGACACCACCCAGAAATAAAGAACATAATACATATAATGTTTTATTAACTCTCATAACTTTGTTGCCTCCTTAATCTCATATTTTAAGCATTTCAAAAATTAAATCAAATATTACTAAGGTGATTGAAAAAATGATTATAATCACAATTAATATGTTTCAATTTACTGCAATTAATTTATTATTATTTGTAAATTTTATATAATATAGTTAACAAAAACTTATGGAGAGGAGAACGGTAAATTGATCAGAAAAGCACGTCCGAGCGACAGTAAGCAAATAGCGGAATTATGTTATATCATTTGGCATGATATGGAACTAGATATTGTACAAGAAATCACTAAAGAACGTGTTATTCATGCAATTGAAGAAAGTATAGTCAATATTAATTATAGAACGAATTATAATAACATTTGGGTATATGAGCAAGACAATCATGTTGCGGGATGCATCATAGCATATAAGGGTGATAAAGAATTAGAGTTAGAAGCAGCATGGAATAAATTACCGTTGGAAGAAGACATAAAAGCACTAGGTACGCCATTACCTTTGAAAGAATCTAAAGATGATGAATGGTACATTGAGGCTGTTGCAACATTCTCGGAATATAGAGGACAGGGTATTGCAACTAAATTATTTAACTATTTAATATCTACATACCCAGATAGAAAGTGGAGCTTAAGTTGTGACTATGATAATCCTAGAGCTAAGAAATTATACGAACGCTTAGGTTTTAAATGGACTGAGGATATAGAATTGTATGACCATCAATATTTACATATGGTTTATTCAAAATAGGTAAAAATAAAACGGAGGAGACAGAAACTCTAATTAGTTTCATTGCCTCACCCCGTATTATCTTACTAGTGAATATTTAAAATCTGTCTAATAATATATTAAATTCCACCTAATAAAGCACTAATATAAATACCTAAAGCGTATAATACACCAAAAATTGTGTTTGTTTTTCCAGTTGCAGCCATAGCTGGCATCATACTTGCAGGTATATCATTCTTTTTGAAACGACGAATAGCTTTAACTGGCATAGGGAATGATAACAATACAAGTAGATAAAATAGTGAACCACCATCTACAAATAATGCAGTATAGACAACGAAAACGTATGCAATGATATACATAACTGCCATAAATGTAATTGAAGCGCGTTTACCTAATAAAATAGGTAGAGTTTTACGTCCACTCGCTTGGTCTTTGACTCTGTCGCGTATATTATTAGCCATGTTAATTAGACCAATTGTAATTACTATTGGAATACTAATCCAAACCACAAAGCTATTGATATTGCCAGTTTGTATGAAGAACGCTAATAAAATAATAATCATACCCATGAATAAACCAGAAAACAGTTCACCAAAAGGTGTCCAAGAAATTGGCATTGGGCCACCTGTATATAAATAGCCAATTGCCATACAAACGATTCCTACTGGAATGATCCAAAATGAACTATTCGCTGCTAAAAAGATACCAAGTAATGCAGCAACGATATAAAAAGCAATTGCTAGATTCATGACAAGTTTTGGACTCATACCATTTCTTACGATAGCACCACCGATACCAACGGATGTGTGATCATCTAAACCTTTTTTAAAGTCATAGTATTCATTAAACATGTTTGTTGCAGCTTGGATAAGTAAACAAGCGATTAACATTGCAATAAATAACATGAACTTGATGTTATCTTGACTACCTAATAAAAAAAGTTTTGCAGTTGCAGTACCAACTAAAACCGGTACAACAGCGGCAGTTAAAGTATGAGGTCGCATCAAATGCCAATATTTTCTAACAGTAGAATATTGTTGATATTGATTTGCCATAATTTGATCTACCTCTTATTGTATATTGTTTTAATATATGTATTTTAAAGGAATAGTAAATAAAGGTCAATCAACGTGAAATATTTCTCTAGAAGATTAAGCAATTATGCCACCATAAATAGTTAAAAATGATACAATATTGTAATGAGAAAAAATAGATAATGAAAGAAGTGAAATGAATGGCTGCGAATATAAAGGAAGATGACATTATTGAGTCAATATATGAAAGTAACAAAAGCTGGATATCTGTTGAAGTGAAAATTGATAGAGAACTTGCACCTGATGAATTGTTCAATTTAACAGAATCTCAGGCAGGAGATCGCTTCTATTTTCGCTTAAATGATAATGCGTCTTCATTTTTCGGCTATCATGCTGTTCAAAGATTCAAAAATAACTTTGATAATAAGCAATCGATCTTTCGTGAGTGGGAAAAATTTAAAAAAGATATTGAATTGGTACACCCGGATATAGAAAAGCATCATTTGAAAGTCATAGGAGGATTTCAATTTTCTAGCCATAAATCTGATGATGAATGGCGTGAATTTGGCATTAATCATTTTGTAATACCTCAAGTTTTAATATCAAATATCGGACAAACTACTTATCTGACATATACAGTTGAAAGAGCCCAATTTGATATTGAACAGTTTAAAGAAGTAGTGAATTACTTTGAAGAAACTCAAATTGCTAAAGCTGAACATGATGAAACATTGGGGAATATCTTACGAATGGAAGATATCTATGTTGATGAGTGGAAAGAACTCGTTAGGGATGCGATTGCTCAGCTTGATGAAACTAAAAAAATCGTTCTTGCAAGACGTCGTATGATTAAATTTGATAAACCAATTAGTATACCTTATGTGCTTAATCGAGCATTACAAAGCGAAAGAAACAGCTATTTATTCATTTTAGAATCCAATCAATCTGTATTCTTTTCACAAACGCCAGAACAACTTTTAAAAGTAGAAGACGGTGTTCTATCTACAAAAGCTGTAGCTGGTACGATTAAGCGATCTAACGACATAGACGAAGATGAAAAAAATATACAAGCATTTCTAAAAGATAAAAAGAATTTAGGTGAACATGATTTTGTAGTTAAAAGTATTCTAGATGACATAAAGCCTTATGTTGATAATATTGAATATAATCATTCACCTAATATTTTAAAAAACGACCATCTATATCATTTATATACTCAAATTCAAGGTCAGTTGAAAAACAATTCCTTTATAGGATTAATTGATGAAATGCATCCTACACCAGCTTTAGGTGGCTATCCTAAAAATGAAGCACTCAAATTTATTGAAGAAAATGAATTTGGAACACGAGGCTTATATGGTGCACCAGTTGGTTATATCGACATGAATGATGATTGTGAATTTATTGTAGCAATACGCTCAATGTTAATAAAACAAAACCAAACCACGTTATTTGCAGGGTGTGGTATCGTAAAAGATTCTGACCCTGATAGTGAGTTGGCTGAAACTGCAGTTAAATTTTCACCGATGATGAATGCTTTAGGAGTAGTGGATAAGAATGAATCATAATGAAGCACTAACAAAACAAGTATATACATTTGCTTCGGAGTTATATGCCTATGGAGTACGTGAAGTTGTAATTAGTCCCGGCTCAAGATCAACGCCATTGGCCATTGCTTTTGAAGCACATCCTAATATTAAGACATGGATACATCCTGATGAACGTAGTGCAGCGTTTTTTGCTTTAGGCTTAATAAAAGGTAGCGAACGCCCTGTAGCTATTTTATGTACTTCTGGGACTGCGGCGGCAAATTATACACCAGCAATTGCAGAGAGCCAAATCAGTCGTATACCTTTAATTGTATTAACAAGTGATCGTCCACATGAATTAAGAAGTGTGGGGGCACCACAAGCAATTAACCAAGTTAATATGTTCGCAAATTATGTTAATTTTCAATTTGATATGCCTGTAGCAGATGGTACTGATTACATGCTAGACGCAATTTATTATCAAATGCAAATTGCAAGTCAGTATCTATATGGTCCACATAGAGGTCCTATCCATTTTAATTTACCATTTAGAGAGCCATTAACACCTAACTTAGAAAGACAAGAGTGGCTAACATCTTATTCTAAAAAGCTGCCGCATTATCAAAAAAATATTAATGTTCAAGACATCAGACATATATTAAAAGAGAAAAAAGGGTTAATAATAGTTGGTGATATGCAACATCAAGCTATCGATCAAATACTTACTTATGCGACCGTGCATGACATACCTATACTTGCAGATCCATTAAGTCAATTACGTAAGTATAATCATCCAAATGTGATTACGACATATGATTTATACTATCGTGCAGGACTCGACATAGATGTTGATTTCGTAATAAGAGTTGGTAAACCTGTTATCTCAAAAAAATTAAATCAATGGCTTAAGCGCACAAATGCATATCAAATTTTAGTGCAGAATAATGACAAGATAGATGTATTTCCAACGCCACCGAGTATTTCATACGAAATATCTGCAAATGATTTCTTTAGAAATCTTATCGAAGAAGCAGCTGTCGATCGAAAAGACTGGATAAACATGTGGCGAACACTTGAATCACAGGCTAGAAATACAATCGATAAACATATGACAAATGCAACAGATGAAGCGGCATTTGTAAAAATTTTAATTGATAAATTAACTAAAGACGATGCTATTTTTGTAAGTAACAGTATGCCAGTTCGTGATATCGATAATCTACTTTATAATAGTGAAGTTAAAGTATATGCGAATCGCGGTGCAAATGGTATCGATGGAGTTGTATCAACTGCAATTGGAATGGCTGTACACAAGAAAATCACGCTGATAATCGGCGATTTAGCATTCTACCATGACATGAATGGTCTTTTAATGGCTAAAATTAATAATATTAATTTAAATATAGTTTTACTTAATAATGATGGTGGCGGTATATTCTCATATCTTCCACAAAAAGCATCTGCTGAAGCATATTTTGAACGTTTGTTTGGAACGCCGACTGGATTGAATTTTGAATATACAGCATTACTTTATGATTTTACATTCAAACGATTTAATACTGTGGCAGATTTCACTCAAGAAAAGCTATCACATGTGAATTCACATATTTACGAAATGGTAACCAATCGTGATGACAATATGTCACAACATCAAATTCTATATAAGAAATTGAGTGGTATTCTAAATGTTACACTATAACTTCTATCAATCACAAAACAATTCAAATCAGTTATTAGTACTTTTACATGGCTTTATTAGTGATAGTCGTACGTTTAATGATGATGTTCAATATTTTTCACAGGAGGCTAATGTTCTTACAATCGATTTACCAGGGCATGGACAAGATCAATCACCAATTGATGTAACTTGGGACTTTCCATACATTACGACACAATTAGATGAGTTATTAGATATATACAAATCTTATGATATTACTTTACTCGGATATTCAATGGGTGGTAGAGTGGCCTTGTATTATGCGGTGTACGGTAAATGCTCTTTGTCAAAATTGATAATTGAAAGTAGTTCTCCAGGAATCAAAGATGAAAATAATCGACATGAGCGTCAACAAATAGATGCAGCAAGAGCGAAAGTATTAGATATTGCTGGGTTAGAGGTATTCGTTAATGATTGGGAAAAATTACCATTATTTTATACGCAATATGAACTAGATAAAGATAAAAAGTCGGCTATAAGAGAAATGCGATTATCCCAAGATCCACATAAATTAGCAAAAGCATTGCGTGATTATGGCACTGGTCAAATGCCTAATTTATGGGAACAAATTGGTAATATTCAAATACCTTGTTTTATTTTAACTGGTGAATTAGACCAAAAATTTGTAAAAACTGGACAAGCTATGAATAAGGGTATGAAATACAGTCAAATCCATATTTTTTCAAATGTAGGTCATACAATTCATGTGGAAGATAAAGCGGAATTTGATACAATAGTATTAGTTTTTTTAAAGGAGGAGCAAAATGACTAGACAGTGGGAAACACTTAGAGAATATGATGAAATAAAATATGAATTCTACGAAGGAATTGCTAAAGTAACGATTAATCGACCTGAGGTAAGAAATGCATTTACACCTAAAACAGTAGCTGAGATGATTGATGCATTTAGTCGTGCACGTGATGATCAAAATATTTCTGTAATCATCTTAACAGGTGAAGGTGACAAAGCATTTTGTTCTGGCGGTGACCAAAAGAAACGTGGACACGGTGGCTATGTAGGCGAAGACCAAATCCCACGTTTAAATGTATTAGATTTACAGCGTTTAATCCGTGTCATTCCTAAACCAGTTATCGCAATGGTTAGAGGTTATGCCATCGGTGGTGGTAACGTATTAAACGTAGTATGTGACCTAACAATCGCTGCTGATAATGCTATTTTCGGACAAACAGGTCCTAAAGTAGGTTCATTCGATGCTGGTTATGGTTCTGGTTACTTAGCAAGAATCGTTGGTCATAAAAAAGCACGTGAAATTTGGTACTTATGTCGTCAATATAATGCACAAGAAGCTTTAGACATGGGCTTAGTTAATACAGTGGTACCATTAGATCAAATCGAAGATGAAACAGTTCAATGGTGTAAAGAAATTATGAAACATTCTCCAACTGCTTTACGTTTCTTAAAAGCTGCTATGAATGCGGATACTGATGGCTTGGCTGGATTACAACAAATGGCAGGAGATGCTACATTACTTTACTACACTACTGATGAAGCTAAAGAGGGTCGTGACGCGTTTAAAGAAAAACGTGATCCAGACTTCGATCAATTCCCTAAATTCCCATAAATCAGTAACGGTAATATAAAAATGTATAATTTTAGGACACTTAAATAGTGATAAACTGATTGACAGTTAACCACTATTTTAAGTGTCCTTTTTTAATTAAGGTTATTTATTGTAGTTTGCTTTTAAGAATCTTTCTAATCGACGCATACCCTCTTTTAAGACATCCATATCATATGCATAAGAGATACGAATGTAACCTTTACCCATATCGGTGAATGATGATCCGGGAACCATTGCTACGTGTGCTTCTTCAAGCACTTTGACGCAGAAATCGAAATCATCAGAAGTATAGTTACGAATACTTGGGAATATATAAAAAGCACCTTCTGGTTGAGCATCCAATTCGAAGCCCAATTCTTTTAATTTACTTACTAAATAGTTACGACGCTCTATATAAGCTCGGTTCATGTATTGAGGCGCATCTAATCCTTCATTAAGTGCAGCAATACATGCGATTTGTGACGGTACATTTGCACATATACAATTATATGCATGCATAAATGTTAACTTTTCAATTAGGTACTCAGGACCTAGTAAGAAGCCTATACGAATACCGGTAGCGGAGTGAGACTTACTTAACCCACCAATAAGTAATAATTGATCACGAATTTCCTCAAATTCTGCAAATGAGACATGACTACCTTTGAAAGTATTTTCTGCATAAATTTCATCGCTAATAATAAAAATTTCTTTTTCTTTCAAATAATTTACAATGCCTTTTACTTCATCACGTTCTAATATCACACCAGTTGGATTCGTAGGATAATTCAGCAAAATTGCTTTTGTTTTATCAGTGTAATGTTGTGCAATTAATTCTGGAGTGATTTTAAATTCTGTATTTGTAGTATCTATATAAATAGGCTTACCACCTAATGTTTCAACTAAAGGAATGTAGCCTGCATAAATAGGTCCTGGAATTAATATCTCATCTCCAGGTTCGATAATACTTCGCAATGATGTATCAAGCGCTTCACTCGCGCCATTCGTAATAATGATTTCCTCTTCACTATAATAAAAACCGTACTTATTTTTGAAATAATTACTTATTGCCTGTCGAGTTTCCGGCAATCCCTTATTGTGTGAGTAACTCGTTTTATCTTCTTTAATCGCATTGATGTATACCTCTTTTACCACATCTGGCATAGGAAAGTCGGGTTGACCAATCGTTAAATTTACACAATCATCAATGTGCTTCATACGATTGGAGAACTGGCGTATACTTGGTGCTCTTAAAAATTTGGAATTCGTATTTAAAGATAATTTCATTTTTTACACCTCAAAAAACCAAATTATAGTAACCTTGAATGTTACTACAAAATTTTTAGAATAATCTTATAATAACATATTTTTGAGTCACCATAATTTGGCAAGTCCGTTTGTATTAAATTTTTTTATTATCCTCTAAAAGAAGAAGGTTTCTTTAAATTAATTAAAGGATTCGTCCATTTACAAACAAAGTTCGTCGATAGTAAATATACAATTAATACTGAAATGAGAATTAAATAACCGTAAGTGAATACTGATATATGATCTTTAAAAGGATATATTTCCAATCCTCTAACTATACCTATAACTAAACCATGTAATAAATAGACGTACATTGTGCGATTTCCTATATAAGTATAAACACGTTTATGATTACTCATTAAATTGAGAAATGAGAACATAGCTACAAAGATAACGAAGTATAGCAATAGTCTTTTCAATGGGCTGTACACATCTTCATTATTATTTTCAAGTGAAGTATAGGGACTACTACCCAAAAGCCAATCTGAATTGATTGGGTGTATATAGTAAACGATGAAAAATATAATAAGTACAATGATTGAAATTAGCCTTAATTTTTTATTTCTCAATAATTGAGTATGCGCTCGCGTTGTTAAATAACCAACATAAAAAATCGGGAAAAATACGATTGTTCTTGAAATACTCATATAACCATCGATATCATCAGAAAAACCTGCAAGTATTGAAATAATCAAAGCGACAGGTAACACATAATACGCTTTATAGCGACGTACTATGACAAGGATGACATGGAAACAAAATAATGTAAGTAAGAACCACAAAGCAAATACAGGATTAAAAGGGTCCATTTGAATTGCATCACTTTTACCAGTTACAAAATAATAGATAGAAAAGAATGCATAAAATATAGCGTAAGGTGCGATTAACTTTTTAGCTACATTCTCTAGATAATGTGGTTTATCTAAATGTTTCGCAAAGTATCCAGAGATAAATAAAAACGATGGCATATGGAAACTATAAATTAACAAATATAATGCGGATAAATATTTACTTTCAGAAGTATAAGGTTGAATCATATGACCGAATACGACTAAAAAGATAAGGATGGCGCGCGCGTTATCGAAAAAGTAATCTCTTTTTGTATCCATCGACATACGATTGTCTCCTTTTTAATTAATAACTGTATTTAATTTAGTATATATTAACATTGAAATGCAACAATTTAGGATGAAATGTTGGGTAATAACTATTATTTGTATGTAAATTCTATTTGATTTTAGAAAATTAGATTTAAATATGAATAGTATTTGCATAATAGGGAAGAGCAAGTTATCACATTAAAGGAGTGGATCAACATTAACATATTAAAAGACATAATTAAGCTGATACATCCAATGGTAGGTGGGAGTATCATCGGTCGAATCATAGCAAAGGAATCACGACAGGACTACAAAAATTTTAGAAAACCACCATTTTCTCCACCTACAAAAGCATTTCCGATTGTCTGGCCAATATTATATTTATTAATGGGCGTTTCTTATTTAATCACTACTAAAAATAAAACAAAGACAACTCGAATTAAAGTGACACATTATACGCAGTTAACTTTAAACTATTTATGGTCGATACTTTATTTTAAAAAGAAAGTAAGAGGTATTGCATTCATTGAGAGTATCATGTTGTTTATCTCAGTAGTTACTAATGCAGTATCAATGTTTAAAATACATCGAGTGGCTGGATTATTACAGATTCCATACGTACTTTGGTCTGCATTTGCAAGTTATTTAAATGCCGGTAATTATTACCTTAACAAGGACAATCCTAATTATAAATAACAATAGCAATGGATTTAATCAATGATTCATAGTTTAAATATATATTTAGCGAGTTGCTTTAAAACTTAATGAAATTAAAATTGAATTATTTAGAATTGTATTGTGACAAAATATTGAAAGTACATGACATATAAAAAAATCATAGTATAATAGTATTATCAATTACAAAAGTGGAGTAGAACAACAATGTATAATCAACTAGAAAAACTTATTACACTAACTAATAATGACCTTAATTTGGTTAATAGACGTTTTGGACAACGTACAGATATTACAAATGATCAATTAGAACTATTGAGAATTTTATATAGTTATGATCGATTGTCGCAATATGATTTAACGATGAAGATTAGTAGAGAACAATCCATTGTATCTAGATGGATTAAGAAATTAGTGCAAAAAGGATATATAACTAGTCTACAATCCCATGAAGATTTACGTTGCAAAGACTTATACCTAACAGAAGAAGCTCGTAATTTGATTCAACAAATCAATACGGCAAGATGTGAGTTAATAGAAGCACGTTGTCAGTGTCTAAGTAAGGAAGAAATTCAAAGTTTAAATCAACTATTAGATAAGCTAAATAGTCGTCATATATATATTTAAATAAATGAGTCCTATTGTCTTAATGAATTTATCCAAATGATCATTATAGCGATAGGGCTTTTTTAGTATAGTAAAATGGGCATAAAGAATATAACTTTTAATTCAATATTTAAAATTGTACGAACTAGCAACATATATAATTAAAATAATTATAAAAAGACAATTTCTATAGATTATCAATAGAAATTGTCTTTTTAATTTGTCCAAGAACTTAATGTCCTAGAATCTTGGTAATTCAAATGAGAATTTTATGTCTCATTCAATTTATTAGTGAATATAGTTATTTATTTACTATAGCTTGAGATATCAAAATATTTACCAACAGCTTTAATTTCATTATAAAGTTGTTTTAAATATTGAGCGTTAGCATTAGCCCAATTAATATCAGTTGCATATTGGTGTGTAGCAGGGTGGTCTGGATTCCAACGCATTTTATATAGCGTGTTTTGGCCTGCTTTAATATAGTCTTTACCTATAAATTTAGCACCACCAATAATCGCTTTAGATACTGAATTCCAACCAGCTTGCTTAGCATAATTAATACCATTGTATAGTGGATTAGCGTCAAAAGCAGCTATACCAAATACATTATGATATTTTGTAGCACTTTTAGTTGTAACATAATTATTTACGATGTTTGCACCTTTAGCTAATTGAGATTGACCATTACCAGTTTCAATTAATGCATGTGCAATTAAGTAAATTTCATTGATACCTGAAGTAGCAGCAGCTTGACTGAATGCTTGACCTTGATTTTCAAGAACACCTTTACCTTTAAGTAATTGATTTAAACTTGCTACAGAAAGATTTTGCGGGCGATCTAAGCGTAAGAATTGGTATTTAAGCGTATCATCTTTAGCTAATTTTTCTGTATTCATAGCATTTTTAATTTCACTATAAGTTGCGTTTGACCAACCATAACCATTTCTTTGAACTTGTGGTGGAGCCCCGTACGCATTTTGTTGAAGTGATACAACTTGATTTAATGTTCTATATGATTTTGAATATTTAACTAATTCTTTTTTCAAATCAGTATCTTTAATCCATACATATTTGCCATTACTTAATTTACCATAATACCAAGTTTTACCATTAACGACTTTACGATTTGTAACTTGGAAAATTTGTTCATTAAAAGCTTTTAATGAAGTTGCTTTAGCTGAACTAGGGTCATCATAGTAATAACCATTAGTTGTGTTGATAATAAATTCATATTGATATTTTTCACCATTATCTGATGAAATATTTGATGAAGTTAAATCATTCTTAGCGATCCAACCAGTTTTACCGTTAACTGTACCGTATAGATAAGTTGTGTTTCCAATAACAACTGATTTAGATACTTTAAATGATTTATTAGCTAAATCTTTATTATCTAAACGTTGTTGGTTTGTACCCCATGCAATTGAGTATAGACCATTATTTTTGTTGTTAATTTTATAAGTACCTGATGTTTTTTGTTCAGAACTAGAGTTTTGAACTTTCAAGTCTTTAACATTGAACCAACCTAAAGGTGTATTTGTCGTAGTATTTTGAAGTAACACATAAGTATTACCATCAATTGTTTTTTCTTTAGAAACGTTGAAAGTACGATTAGCATACTTAGTTGCATTTTTACCTGTTTTATCATAAACAGTTGCACGTGCACCACTGTTGTTCGCATTAACTTGAGCTACTTTAGACACAGTTTGAGTTGATGTAGTAGATGGCTTAGTAGCTTTAGTGTTTACAGCAAATTTAGCATTTACTTTAGGTGTTTGTTTAACATCAGTTGATTTAATCCAACCCCAAATATTGTTGATTACACCGTGTAAGTAAGTTTCGTTACCAACTTTAAGGTTATCAATTGATTTTAACTGTTTACCACTTGAAGGTACTGTAGCTTTAACTTGTTTAGCTGTTCCCCAAGGTGTGTCGTAAATATTTGCATTTCCATTAATATCGTAATAAGTGGCATTAGTTTTGTTAGGTGTTGTAGTTTTAACAGAAATTTCTGAAGCAGGTACCCAACCACGTGAAGTATTACCGTTATAATCAGAAATTAAGTAATAATCTTTATTGTTCAACGTAGCTTTCTTAGTAATGTTGTACGTTTTTCCACCAATAGTTGCGTTAGCTTTCACATTTTTATCATAAACGGTTGTATACGTTCCTTTATTCTTAGTAGAAACTTGACCTAATGTATTCTTAAGATTCGATACTTTTAAAGTATTATCTACAGTAGGTGTTTTACTTCCAGAAGATGGTTTAGTTATATTAGATAGAAATGCTTGGCTAACCCATCCATTTTTACCATTTAAAGACCCATATAAATAAGTGGCTTTGCCAACTTGTTGAGACTTTGTTGCTTTAAATGGTGCTGTATTAGATTTTGAAACAGTTCCAGCTACTTGATTATAGTTACCCCATGGCACTGTATATAGAGTAGCACCTGATTTTATATTATATGATTGGTTTACTTTTACAGGAGATTTTACTGTATTATAAACGGTTTCTCCTTGCTTAACCCAACCGTAAACTTTACCACTATTGTAGTCAGATACTAGATAATACTTATCTTTACCAAGTGTGGCAGATTTAGTTACAGATAAAGTGTTATGAACTTGGTTAGTAGCTTTACCTTTATCATCATAAACTGTTGTGTAAACACCACTATTATCAGTTTTAATTTGAGCTAAGCCACTATTAGACTTAACAGTTAATTTAGGTGATGTAGTAGTGGAACCACTATTACTAGAACCACCTTTATTGGTATTCGATGAACTACTACTGCTTGAAGTAGTACCCCAAGGTGCTACTTGGCCTGTTTTAATTAAATATTTTTCATTAATTAAATCGTATAATTCATTATAAGTATAATTATGGCTTTGTAGGTAAGCGTGTGGGTCAGAATGGTCAGTACCACCTAGGAATCGACTAATTGCATAGTGAGTCCAAACTGTACCTTGACCATCATTTTCAGCACTATTAGGTGTTAATCCGTAATATTGTAATTGTGTTGCAGCATAATCTGCATAGTTATTCATTGATTTAGCGAATGAAGCATAGTCATGTGTATGAACAATTTCAACATTTATAAAACGACCATTAGCATTTGGACCCGCACCCCATGATAAGTAGTCAGTAGGGGCAGTTTCTATAATACGGTTACCGTCTACAAATGCATGAACGAAAGCTGAATTGTAATTGTTTTTCATGTAATTAATTTCGCCATCGATTGTTGAGTTATCATTAGCTGTATCATGAACTACAATACCTTCAGGTTTGCCAACACCATTACGATATCCATATTTAGGGAAATAAGATGAATAGTTTTCTTCGATTTTAGGTGCTTGTAAGTTATTCGAACGAATATAATTGTTGATTGATGAACTTACTTGTGGTTTATATTTCGGTAAAGATGATGTAGTTGCTTTAGCTGCATAACGTTTAACTGTTTTTACTGAAGTAGCAGGACCACCTTTGCCACCAACAGATCTAAATCCAGAATAACCTGATTGTGTACTGTTACTTGTAGATGTTTGAGTTGTTTTTGATGCTGATGCATTCTTAGTATTAGCTTCTTGTGATGTTTTAGCTTGATCTACGTTTACTTGAGTTGCATTATTATCATTATTACTATAAGTACTTACTTTCTTATCACTGCTTTGCTTAGACTCTATTTGGTTGTTAGACTGAGCCACTTGATTAGATTGTGATGGAGTAACAGATGATGAATTCAATTGATTCTTATTTGATGAAGTTAGACTATTCTCTTGTTGTGAGTTAGAGCTACTTTCATCAATTTGATTATTAACATATTGTGTAGTGTTTTGATTACTATTAGCAGACGTATCATCATTTGACTGAACTTGAGATGATGATAAAGCGTTTTTAGAAGCTTGCAATGTTTGCTTATTAGCATCAGTATTACTATGTGTGTTATTAATATTAGTTGTTTGATCAGATTTATTTGAAGTTGAAACTTCTTGCTCGTTATCTTGAACCTTAGCTAGCTCACTATTTGAATTAGTAGCGCTTGTGTTAGCAGTACTTTGATTTTGCGTACTTTGTTGATCTTGTGAAGTCTGTTGTGTTGTCGCTAAATTATCTAATTTAGCATCATACGTTTTGCTTACTGTAGCAACAGATGCTTTAACATCAGAAGGGTTTTGATACGTTTGTACCCCTGATACATTTTGAGCTGAATTAGTTACTTCTTTTTTAGCTTGCTCAGCATTTTCTATATTTTGTTGATCATCAATAACATTATTTGTATTATTCGAATTTTGATTCGCTTCAGCTGCATGTGCATGTTGTGAAGTAAATGCAGCACCAAATAATGTGATCGCAATCATCGAAGGAAATTTTAAATTAAACTTTTTTTTCATATTGTTACTCCTCATTATTTTTATTATTACAATGCTATTATAGTATTAAAATTTTGACTATGATTTGATTTAACTTATTTGTAAACTAACTTTAATACTTTCTTACAAATAGTGAACAAATTATGGTTTTACTAAGGACGATATTGCTAAGCAATGATAATTTAAAATACATTAGTTTAAGCTACTATTAAAAAAATGAGATAGTTTATTTAATTAATTACATGCACTCTATGAATTTAGAATATAAATAGTTTAAATATTCTTATACATTTTTATATGATCGATATTTTCCTCAATAAAAACTGGGCCAGTTTGAATATAACCTAGTTTCTCATAAAAGCCTTGAGCTTGTACTTGAGCATTTAAAACTAATTGATTGTATCCTTTATCTTTTGCAAAACGTTCAATAGCGTGCATCATTGTTTTGCCATATCCATCTTTTCTGTAAGGTTTTAAAATAGCAACTCTTTCTACTTTTGCTGCGTTGTTATAAGGTCTAAATCTCGCACATGCAAAAGGTACATGATTTTTGTCGTAGCCAATAATATGTATAGATTCTTCCTCAAATGAATCTAATTCATTTTCCAAGGGAACACCTTGTTCTTTCACAAATACTTCTCTTCTAATATAAAAGCATTCTGATAACATATCTTTGTTTTTTACTATTTCAAACATCTTACCCCCCCATATATGTAATTATTAAAAGTTGCAAAAATTAAATTTATAAAAGTATAAAGTTATTCTATATGATTTAAAGATATAAAAAAACTCCTTTTTACAACAAATTTGTAAAAAGGAGTGGAAATTATTTGATTATAAGGCTTCTTGGCGAACAATCGCACTGTACTGCCAAAATATTCTCATTTGAGCAATATTCCAATTATTCATTCCCATTGTAAAGCCTGAAGGTTTAAATAATGTTACATCAGTAACTTCTAATGCTGCCGCAATAAGATATTGAAGAGGAACGCTAATACTTTGCATTGTCTCAGTAATACCATTTTCATCATAAACCCATGAGAACGGTAAATCTGATTCAAAAACATCTACTTTATTGAAGATTTCTGGCAAAGCAAGAATGTAGCAAGCACCATTTACAATTGGATTAACAGAATTTTCACCATAGTAGACTAATAATGCTTCATAATTTTCACGATGTTCATGATTAACGTAAAAGAATTCACTTCTAAATAATGCCATGTCTTTGCTATGAATAATTTGTTGCTCTAAAACATTAAACATACCATTAATGTTAGCAGCTTTTTCATATGTTTTACGTGACATAGTTTGTGCTCCTCTCAATTAGTAAATTTGATTCATTTGATCTTGATTGTTATTGAATGAATTAGAACTATTTGTCTGATTGTAGTTATCACTTTGAGTACTACCTTGACTACTTTGGTCAATACCTTCATTTGAGTTTGAACTATTTTCTTCAGATGATTGTATATTATTATTGTTATCTGAATTTGTTGAATCATCGTTGTTATCATCAGAAGAAGATGAATCTTTTTGATTGTTTTTCAATAAAGACTGATCAAGAGGTGTAAGTGGTATAAGTGTACCGTAATGTTTAATAACGCGTTGATCTAAGAATTCATCCTTATCTGTTATTTTAGATAGTCCTAAATCAGAACGCAATATATTTGAATATTTCATAATACTACTTACGCTCGGATTATAATAGTAAATATTTTGTAAGTAATCATCTTTACCTTTAAGTTGAGATTTTTTAAATTCAATGTCGTCAGATAAGTACATAGATGCTAGAGATTTGATTTCAGAAGAAGTTAAATTATGTTTCGCATTTTTCCCAACTATTTGTACTAAATCATCTAATTTGTCATATGAATCAAGGCTCTTAGCTTTTTGGAATAATAATTTAATTAAATCCATTTGTCTTTCGCCACGTTTTAAATCAGAATCATGATGTCGTGTTCTTGCAACGGCTAGCGCTTCATCACCATTAAGTTTTTGATAGCCTTTTTTAATTTTAATTCTACCGCTATCGTCTGTATTAGGCTCATTTAAGTCGTAAGGGACGTCATAATAAATACCGCCAAGTTCATCAACAGCCTCAACGAAGGCATCCATATTTACTCGAACATAGTAATCAACAGGAACGTTTAATGTCGCCTCGACAGAATCCATAGCTGCTACAGGTCCTCCGTAAGCATGTGCGTGAGTTATCTTATCGTAATAACCAACTTTTGGTATATAACTAATCGTATCACGTGGGATACTAAGTAATCGTATTTGACGCTTTTCAGGACTGAAGGTAGAAAGAATCATAGAATCCGTTCTTGAATGTTCTGTAGTTTGGCCATTTTTACGACGACCTTCATTATCATCAATTCCTAAAAATAAGATTGAAACAGCATCTTTAGAAGGATTTACTTTTCCTTCACGTATGTTTGATTGACGCTTCGAATCAGATTTATCGTATGAGGCTTGCATTGCACTTTCAGAAGTTTTATACAAATTGATGATAAAAATTACAGGAACAACGATTAGTACTAATGTAAGTAGCATCATAAAATATTTTAAAAATCGGTTCATAGCATTTGCTCCTATACATATTATCTTTTATAAGAGATTTTATGATTTGAAAAATAAAAATCGTTATATTTTTATTTAACATGAAGTATAAAATCAAAAATAAATTTATATTTTTTATTTTTTGCTTGTATTCAAAGTTGTAAGGATGGTGCAATTATATATAATGTATACTCTCATAGCCTTAAATTGTATTACTTTTTGGAGAGAATTACAACTTTAAGTTTAATACAAAATTTACATTATTAAAATAGAATTTACAAAAGATGATAAAGCAATATTAGATAATACTTTATCATACTAAAGTACGATGTAATAAAAAATTATAGGTGTATGATTAAAGAGATGAATTCAATGGTGTTGTGTTATATAATATAAAATATTAAACGAATAAAAAATGATTTAGATAGAATAGGTTTTAATTTAGATATACTTCTATAATTAGACGTAAGAGGGACCCCATGAAAAATAACAAATTAAAAATTATAGCTTTTATTTTAGTATTAATTGTTTTAATACTTCTCATTATATTATTCGTCATTAAAGTTACTAAATATAGTATCAAGGACAGTGAATATAACAATGTTAATGATAATAAGGCTTATATAGAACATCGTGATAAAAACCACAAAACAGTCGATAAGCTCAAAACGGTTCAAGCAAAAGATGATAATATTGAACAAATTAATACGTATTTAAAAAATGTCCATTTCAATGGATCAATTACAGTTTTAAAAGATGGAAAATTAATGCTTGATAAAGGTTATGGTTATCAAAATATTAGCAGTAAGAAAAAAAGCAATGCAAATACGATGTATTTAATTGGATCAGCTCAAAAATTCACTACTGGCTTAATACTCAAGCACTTAGAATTATCAAACAAAATTAATATTAATGACCCTGTTACTAAGTATTTGCCTTGGTTTAAGACAAATAAAACTATTACCTTGAAAGATTTAATGTTACATAGAAGTGGTTTATATAAATTTAGTGCTAATCCTAATACAAAGAGTTTAGATGGGGCAGTTCATGATATTCAAAGAAGAGGGATTAATAGTAAATATTATCATAAGCATTTATATAACGATGCTAACTATCTAGTTCTTGCGCAAGTTATAGAAGCAGTAACGCATCATTCTTATGTGGAAAATTATTATAAATTCTTAGCAGAACCCTATCATTTAGAGCATAGTGCTTTCTTTAATGAAAAGCCTTATAAAAAGAATATGGCTACTGGATATAAAGTGAAAAATGAGAAACTAAAAACGATGAAACCTAATACATTAGATCAATATTATGGTGCAGGAAATTTATTTATGTCTACACATGATATGGCTAGATTAGTTAATGATTTACAGCAAAATAATATTTTCAATCAAGCAGTTACAACATCTTTACTCCAAGAAATTGGAAGCACTAAATATCCAGAATCTTATAGATATGGATTCTATTCGACTCCTCAAGTCAATCGAATTAATGGTGTGTTTTTCGGTCAAATATTCACGGTATATTTTAATGAAGATTATATTATTGTACTGGCTACGAATAAAGTTGATTATTCTAAAGTGTCAAATGAGTCAATTATTTCTCATATTTATTATCAATTACTCGGTCAAAATATTTATGAAACCAAATAAAGAGAGCTATAACGAAATGTAATAAAAATGCATTTTGTTATAGCTTTTTTAATTTAAATGAATTATTTAATTGTGTCTTTAAATATTGAACAGTAGTTCTTATTTATACTTGAAGTAACAATTTTACAATTTGGATAGTGGGAGTCGTAATCAACAACTGTAGCTCCCTTGGTCAATGTCCCATGTAATTCAATTCGTA
Source organism: Staphylococcus sp. GW821-FHT11H10 (assembly GCF_058807855.1). Classification (NCBI taxonomy): domain Bacteria; kingdom Bacillati; phylum Bacillota; class Bacilli; order Caryophanales; family Staphylococcaceae; genus Staphylococcus; species Staphylococcus sp. GW821-FHT11H10. The sequence goes on from NZ_JBXARC010000004.1 coordinate 116,827, forward strand.
CACTAGCTAGTATCGTTTCATAGCTTTCAGGATCAAGTAAATATAATACAGTGAAGACATCATATAATTTTAACCCTTTAGCGAAGTCATTCTCTCTATAATGTTGAAAGATTTGATAGAGCATTGCACTTGTTCTACTCAAATGCTCAAATGATGCTAAATAGTCATGAGTTAACAGCGATTGTCGTGCTAAATCAAGTCCAATCATAGTAATGGGAAGGTCACTCTCAAATACAATATGTGCTGATTCAGGATCACTATAGATATTAAACTCTGCAAGTGGCGTTACATTACCTCGTCCTGAACTTCCTCCCATTAAGACAATTTCTCTAATATGATCTTTAACTTCAGGAAACGTACTTATCAATAGAGCAATATTCGTAAGTGGACCTAACGCTATAAGCGTAATAGGGGTGTCTGAATGTAAAAGTATCTCCCTCATTGCAGATATTGAGTTAGTAGAAGCTAATTGGTCATTTGATATAGATGGGAAGTCGTATCCATCCATACCACTTTCTCCATGAACTTGGCTTGCATCTATTGCTTTATTAATTAACGGTTTTGCAGAACCTCTGTGAACAGGTACGTCACTATTGAAGAAAGCTTTTAATTTCAGAGCATTAGCAGTCGTTTTTTCTATACTGACATTTCCATTGACTGTGGAAATCATTTTTACATCGAAGAATGGATGTAATAGGGCAACACTCAATGCAGCAGCATCATCAATTCCTGGATCAGTATCTATGATTATAGGTAAAGTCATTATTCAAATGCATCTCCTTCACAATAAATGATTTAAATTAAAGATAACTTAAATCAGGTATGATATGAAAGCATAAAGAAAGAACCTGTTTGAAACTCTGACGAGTTTCATAACAGGTTCTTTGTGTGAGATAAATATTAAATTATAAGTGGTGAGAATGTCCACCTTGCATAACCCAATACGTACCAATAACAGTCACTAATGTGATGATAATCGCAAAGATAACTTTGAACGATTGTACTTGACCATCTTTTCCTTCAGTTAAGTGCATGAACATTAATAATTGAACTGCAGCTTGAATAAAAGCAAAGCCAAAGATGATTGTTGTTTTAGCATGGAATGTCATGTTTGTGTATAGAGTTACGAAAACTGCTAATAACGTCAAGACGATTGAGGCAATAAAGCCGACTGTATGTTTTACGATTGTATTCATCCGCTATACACCATCCCTATCATATATACGGCAGTGAAGATGAAGATCCAAACAACATCTAAGAAGTGCCAGTATAAACTTACAATGAATAATTTAGGAGCATTATATTTATTAAGACCACGTGTAGCCACTTGAATTAATAAACAAATGATCCAACCAATACCTAATGATACGTGAGCACCGTGTGTACCTAATAGGATGAAGAAACTAGACCAATAAGATCCAATTTGTGGTGTTACGCCTTCAGAAACATAGTGAGCAAATTCGTAAATTTCGAATCCAACGAACACTAGACCTAAAAGGACAGTAAGAATCATCCAGAACATCATTAAGTTTTGTTTTTCTTTACGCATGTAATAAATTGAAATACCACATGTGTAAGAACTAATTAATAAGGCAAACGTCATAATTAATACAAGCGGTAACTCGAATAATTCTGTTGTCATTTTGCCAGCATAATCGCCACCATGTTGCAACGTTAATAACGTTGCGAACAAGGTACCGAATAATGAGAATTCGGCTGTAAGGAAAATCCAGAAGCCAAGTTTATTTAATTGACCTTCGTGCGTACGTGAATCAACAGTATTTGTATCATGACTCATGACCTACAGCCTCCCTTTCTTTAATACGAGCTTCTCTTAAGCGAGCTTCATTTTCAGCAACTTCAGAAGCAGGGATATGATAACCATGATCTTGTACGAAACTTTGGTAAACTAATGAACCAAGAATACCTACTAAGCAGATTGCAGCAGGGATTACAGTTTCGAAGATTAAGAAGAAACCACCTAATAACATGAATATACCCATAATTACACCTGTGTGTGTATTGTTTGGCATATGAATGTCTTTATAATTATGGTTATCTAAATAATGACGACCATGTTCTTTCATATCAACAAATGTATCATAGTCATTCCAATCTGGAGTGATAGCAAAGTTGTATTTAGGTGGAATTGCAGAAGCAGTAGACCACTCTAAAGTACGTCCAAGACCATCCCAGTTATCTCCAGTAGCTTCACGTGGAGCTTTGATATGACTGTATACAATGCTTACTACTAAGAATAGGAAACCAACAGCCATTAATAATGCACCAATAGTAGAGATTACGTTTAATAACCACCAACCATCAGAAGGCATATAAGTGTATAAACGACGAGGCATTCCGTCTAATCCAAGAATGAATTGTGGTAAGAAACATACGTTAAATCCAATCATGAATAACCAGAAGCACCATGCGTTTAATTTTTCGTTTAATTTGTAACCCATCATCTTAGGATACCAGAAGATTAAACCAGCTAGGCAGGCAAATACAACACCAGTAACCAATGTATAGTGGAAGTGAGCTACTAAGAAATAAGTATTATGGTATTGATAGTCAGCTGATGCCATCGCTAACATTACACCTGTAACCCCACCTAATAAGAAGTTAGGGATGAAGGCTAATGAGAATAGCATAGGTGACTCGAACGTAATACGTCCTTTATATAATGTTAATAACCAGTTAAATAATTTAACTCCGGTTGGTACACCGATTAACATTGTTGAGATTGAGAAGAATGAGTTGATTAAAGCACCATTACCCATTGTGAAGAAATGGTGAACCCAAACTAAGAAACTTAAGAATGCGATACCAGCAGTTGCCCACACCATACTTTGGTGTCCGAATAAACGTTTACGAGCAAATGTTGGAATAATTTCTGAATAAATACCAAATGCAGGCAAGATAACGATATAAACCTCAGGGTGCCCCCATACCCAGAAGAAGTTTGCCCATAACATTGGCATACCGCCATCGGCAACTGTAAAGAATGCAGTTCCAAATACACGGTCAAAAGTCATTAATGCAAGTACAACTGTGAATACTGGGAACGCAAGAATTACGATTAAAGTCGTAATAAATGTTGTTACAGTAAACATTGGCATTTGCATGAATTTCATTGTTGGTGTTTTACATCTAAGTATTGTTACGAAGAAGTTAATACCAGTCATTAAAGTACCAATACCTGAAATCTGAATTGCGACTAGGTAATAGTTAACACCTGGGCCTGGACTAAATTCACCAGCTAATGGTGCATAGTTTGTCCAACCAGCTGCTGGTGAACCACCAATAATGAATGAAAGGTTGAATAAAATCATACCAACGAAGAATAACCAGAAACTAATGTTATTCATAACTGGGAACGCCACATCACGAGCCCCAATTTGTAGTGGAACGACTACGTTCCATAAACCAAATACGAATGGCATAGCCATAAAGATAATCATGATAACGCCGTGCGTACTGAAGATTTCGTTATAGTGATTTGATTCCAAGAAAGTATTATCTGGAATTGTTAATTGAGTACGTAATAGTAATGCATCAATACCACCACGAACGAACATAAGTACGGCACAAATTAAGTACATTAAACCGATTTTTTTATGGTCTACGGATGTGAACCATTCTTTGTAAAGATATTTCCATAACTTGAAGTAAGTAATTACTGCGATTAAACCAATAACTAGGAATGGCGCACCAATTTGTGCCATTGTAATCATCCAGTTACCTTTAACGAGCAATTGATCCCATGGAAAATTCATTAATGTCCACCTCCATGATCATTGTCTGCTTTGCTACCAAATTTAGACGCATTTTCGTCTTTTGCACTTTTACTGATTTTTTCCATTTCCTTAGAGTTATGATCTTCTTCTTTCTTGAATTCATTATCATAAGGATCATTGTTACCAAGAATCATAGGTTTCATACCATGACGCTTATAGTTAGCGTTAGTGATTTGAACCTTACGAGCTGGTTTTTGTGGTTTATCAGTAACATCTTTGTACAAGTCTTTCTCAGCTACAAAGTTAGGATCTTTTTGAACATAGTTGTAACGTTTGTAAGCGTAGAAGATGTACTCTGGATCAGCTGCAGGGTCAACGAATGCCATATGCGTACCACTGAATGTCAATTCTTTATTAGGTGTACTTGGTAAGAGTTGTTTATCAAACTCATCTTGGCTAAGTGTTTTCTTGCTCTTAGCATCTTTAACCCAAGAATCGAATTCACTTTGGTCTACAGAGTGAACTTTAAACGTTTGGCGAGAGAAACCTTCACCATTAAAGTTTGAGTTACGTCCTCTGAAAGTACCTGTTTCATCGGCTTGTAAAGTCCAATTCATTGTCATGCCAGTCATGGCATATTTTTGACCACCTAATTGAGGAATCCAGAAACTTGTCATCGTATCCATAGATTGTAATTTGAATACTACAGGACGATTTTTAGGAATAGTTAAAGTATTAACAGTTTCAACTTTTTGTTCTGGATAAGCGAAGAACCATTTGTATCCAGCACTTACTGCGTATACAACCATTGGATCTTCTTTACTTTCTGGTGGTTTCTCATAATCGTATAAAGTTTTAACTGTTGGAATAGATAAAGCAATTACGATAATGATAGGTACCACAAACCAAATTGTTTCAATTAAAGAATTGTGGTGCATCTTACCAGTTTCGCTGTTTTTATTGTAGCTATACTTGAAAATAAAAATAGCGAACATGGTAAGTACAACAGCAACAATAACAAGCATGAAGATGATTGAATAGATAATCAAGAACTTCTGACTACTTGCTACTGGCCCTTTTGCATTAAATACTTCAACATTCGAACAACCACTAAGTAAAATTAGCGTGCCGAACATTAGAAGCAAAGACTTAAATTTTGACACTTTTTTGACCTCCTAATACTACAAATGTAGGGCTTATCATTAATTTTAGTTTATTACGCAATATTTACAAGTACTTATCCGAAAAAAATTATAATTATATATAGGAAACAACTAGAAACAATAGGAATGACGGGGAATGTAAGATTTGTTAAAATTATGTGTCTATTCTGTGAAAAATGACAAATTTAAGTGAAATACGCATATAGTTGAGAAACGTTATCATTTTCAGTGTTTTCAAGGTTTTTTGACACAAAAAAAGATGAGATTATTCATCTCATCTCAAAAATTTGTCATATTATTTAACTTCTATGTATCGAGTTGAAGTTTCTTCTGCACCATCTGAATCAATGACATTATATTTCACTTTATATTTGCCTACTTTAGAAGTATCAACATGACCATCTACAGTGATCTTATGTGTTAAATCACCATCTTCTTTATCATAAGCACTAATTCCATTTAGTAGATTATAATTTTGGCCTTTTTCGATTACGATATCATTCACACCTCTAAGCTCAGGGGAGTGATTAGTTGTTGCTTCTGCACTTAAGTTGGGGGTAACTAGAGTTGCGGAGACGCCTAGCGCTGAAAGTGACTGGATTAGTTTATTCATTAAGTTAACCTCCGTTAAAAAAATAAAGTCATTGAGTAATTTAATTAAACTATACAATATATGCTGAAAATAAACATCATACTATAGTCCTAATATATCGTATTATTTTAAGAATTTAAATAATAAGAAGAAAAATATATATTAAGATTATGTAAAATGAACAATTTGTGAATTTAATTACAATTGATTTAAAAATTTTGCAAATTGGAATAGAATGAACTTGGAAAAGGTTTGAAATATTTAACTAAATGGGAGTGACTTTCATGTTAAATGAAAAAGAAAAAGGCATTATCAAAGAAACGGTACCTGTATTACAAGAGAAAGGCACTGAAATAACATCATATTTTTACAATAGAATGTTTAATCAACATCCAGAATTAAAAAATATGTTTAACCAAACGAACCAACAAAAAGGATTTCAATCAACTGCATTAGCACAAAGTGTTTTAGCAGCAGCTGTTAATATTGATAATTTAGGCAACATCATGCCTGTAGTTAAAGAAATCGCTTATAAACATTGTGCATTAGAAGTTCCGCCAGCAGGTTATGACATTGTTGGAGAAAATTTAATAGAAGCAATTAAGGCAGTAGTAGGACTAGAAGATGATCATCCAATTATCCAAACTTGGAAGAAAGCTTATCAAGAAATCGCAGATGTGTTTATTCAAGTTGAAAAAGATATCTATGCTAGTATGCTTTGGGAAGGTTTCCAACCTTTTGAAATCGAAAAAATCGAACAATTATCTTCAGATATCAAAGCTTTCACAGTTAAATCTACTGACTATGATTTAAGTCAATTTACACCTGGTGAATACATCACTGTGGATGTAAGTAGTGAAAAAATACCTTATCGTGCAAAACGACATTATTCAATTGTATCTGGAGAAAAAGAGCGCTTAACATTTGCTGTTAAACGTGATGTGACAACTGACCATGAAGGTGAAGTTTCAACTATATTGCATGATGAATTAAACGAAGGAGACAAAATTAATTTATCAGCACCTGTAGGTCCATTTGCGGTTGCAAATCCTGAAAACCCTCAATTATTTATTGGTGCGGGTATCGGTGTTACGCCATTAGTTTCAATGTTTAATGAAGTGATTGTTAAAGATAGCAATGCTCAATTTATTCAAGTAACTGGAGATGTCAACGATACACCATTCACTTCATATTTAGAAAATATTAGTCAAAAATCAGACAAAGCAAAATATGAACTTTATGATCGCGAAAAAAATGGCTATTTAACTAAAGAATACTTAGAAAAATATATAAGTGAAAATACAGAGATTTATGTTTGTGGTGGTGCTAAATTCATACAATCAGTTATTGAAGTATTAAAAGCATTAGATGTTGATCAAAGTCATATTCATTATGAAACATTTGTACCAAAATTAAGTGTTGCAGTTTAATATTGAAATAGATATTTATTAATAAGATTTTGTATAAATTATAAATGAATAAAGCACAGGGATGATATTTAATAAACATCATCCCTGTGCTTTTATTGTATAAAGAAAACCATACGCTATGCGTATGGTTCAGAAAAGGTTTCACCGTTATCTAAAAAAATGCATCTCTACGTGCTAAAATATATATTGGTCAGCCAACCAAATATTCAACACGAGGAGATGCTATTTAATGTCATCCGACACAAACAGTTTAGCACATACAAAATGGAATTGTAAGTATCACATAGTCTTTGCACCAAAATATAGAAGACAAGTGATATACGGAAAGATAAAAAGGGATATTGGAGTTATTTTGCGTCAACTATGTGAAAGAAAAGGCGTAGAAATAATAGAAGCAGAAGCATGTAAAGATCATATTCACATGTTAGTTAGTATTTCGCCTAAATTAGGAGTATCCTCATTTGTTGGATATTTAAAAGGTAAAAGTAGTTTAATGATTTTTGATAGACATGCTAATTTAAAATATAGATATGGTAATAGAAAGTTTTGATGTAAAGGATTTTATGTCGATACAGTAAGTAGAAATAAAAAGGTAATTGAAAATTATATTCGTAATCAATTACAAGAAGATATCGTTGCAGATCAAATTTCAATGGAAGAATATCTTGATCCTTTTACAGGAGAAGAAATTAAAAAAAGACGAAAAAAATAGTACCCCTTTAGGGGTGCTGGGAAAGTAGTGCAGTTGGCTGACCTGTCAGTGCCCTTTTAGGGCTGGCCAGTAAGGAAGGCTTATAGCCGTAGAACAAACCACCCGTTCACACGGGTGGTTTTGATTTCGCTTTGTTTAATTGAAGTTTAAACGAATTACTCAACATACATATAGTTTAAGTAAGAATAATTACATTATTCAATGCCACGACGCATTTTTTCAGCTAATAATGTATTATTAAGCACCATAGTAATTGTTAATGGGCCAACACCACCTGGAACTGGCGTAATTGCACCTGCAACTTCTTTAACTTCTTCAAATTCAACGTCACCTTTTAATTTACCATTCTCATCTGGAGTATTACCAACGTCAACAATAACAGCGCCTTCTTTTACATCATCTTTAGTTACTAAACCTGGTTGACCAACTGCGCTGACAATAACATCAGCATCTTTCAAATGGCTATGCATGTCTTTAGTACGTGAATGTAGAATAGTTACTGTAGCATTTGCTTGTAGTAATAATTTTGATACAGGTTGACCAACAATATGGCTACGGCCAATAACAACTGCATTTTTACCTTCTAAATCAATATCAGCATGTTTAAGAATTTCCATAATGCCTAGTGGTGTACATGGAACAAAAGTTTGCTCATCAATATATAACTTACCGATATTTGAAGGGTGGAAGCCATCAACGTCTTTTTCAGGATTAATCGCTTCTAAGATTTTTTGTTCACTTACTTGTTTAGGAAGAGGTACTTGAACTAATATTCCACTTACTGAATCATCATTGTTTAAACGGTCTAATTCTTTTAATACATCTTCTTCAGAAGTATCCTCATCTAAATGAACAATTTCAGAAATCATACCGATTTTTTCAGCAGCTTTCTTTTTAGAGTTTACATAGCTTTGACTAGCACCATCATTACCTACTAAGATTACGGATAATTTTGGTGTGTATCCTTTTTCTTTTAAAGCTTCAACTTGATCTTGTAAACCTTGTCTGTAGTCCTTAGAAATTTGTTTCCCATCTAAAATTTTTGCAACCACAAAAAATTCCTCCTTGTTTGTTTAAATCATACTTATACCTTAACTTTAAATCTTTGGTCACGTCAATTGATAGTCAAAAGACGTAAATTAAAAGTAAAAATTAAGTTAAAGTTCGATTTTTGATTGAAAAAGCATCTCATGATTGTTATGCTATATCTGTAATATACAACTAATCGTAACTAAATTTCAAACTTTTGAAAGGGTGTACAACGTGAAAGTAGCGGTTATTATGGGTAGTTCTTCAGATTGGAAGGTTATGCAAGAAAGTTGTGCGATGTTAGATGAATTCGAAATACCGTACGAAAAGAAAGTCGTTTCGGCACATCGTACGCCTAAATTAATGTATGAATTTGCAAGTCAAGCTAGAACAAATGGATACGATGTCATTATTGCTGGTGCAGGTGGTGCTGCGCATCTACCAGGAATGGTTGCATCAATGACAACAATACCTGTTATAGGTGTACCGATTGAGTCCAAGAGTTTAAAAGGATTGGATTCTTTATTATCGATTGTTCAAATGCCAGGAGGTATTCCAGTGGCTACAACTGCAATAGGTAATGCAGGTGCAAAAAATGCTGGGATACTAGCTGCGAGAATTTTAAGTATTAGTAATGAATCGGTTCGTAAACATTTAGATGAATATGAGCAAAGTCTAGTAGATAAAGTTGGTGAAATGCAAAATGAACTTCAATAAATTAAAGTTCGGTGACACAATCGGTATTATCGGTGGCGGTCAATTAGGTAAAATGATGGGTCAATCTGCTCAAAAAATGGGCTTTAAAGTCATTTGTTTAGATCCTAACCCTGATAGTCCGTGTAAATCAGTAGCTCACGAATTTATAACTGCTGCTTATGACGATGAAGAAGCTTTGCATGAACTCGGTGAGAAATCTGATGTTATCACTTATGAGTTTGAAAATATTTCAGCTGAACAACTTATTCGTCTAACTCAAAAATTCAATATTCCTCAAGGTTATCAAGCTATTCAATTATTACAAGATCGTTTAACTGAAAAACAAACATTACAACAGGCGGGATCTAAAATTGTTCCTTTTTTACCTATTAAAGAGGAAAAAGACCTAAATGTTGTGATTAATCAATTAGGATATCCATTTATAGTTAAAACGCGTTTTGGTGGATACGACGGTAAAGGACAAGTCTTAGTTAAAAATGAAGAATCAATTCAAGAAGCTAAAGATCTCATTTCACAACAAGAGTGTGTAGCAGAACAATTTCTTGATATTGCACTCGAAGTTTCTTTAACTGTTACGATTGGTAACCAAAAACAAATTACGTATTTCCCTCTTCAAGAAAATGAACATCGAAATCAAATATTATTTAAAACCATTGTGCCTGCGAGAAGTGATAAGGAACAAGAAGCTAGAGATGAAGTAAATAAAATTATTAATGAGGTACATTTTGTAGGTACATTTACAGTCGAATTCTTCATCGATAAATCAAATAATTTATATGTAAATGAAATTGCACCACGTCCACACAATTCCGGACATTATTCAATTGAAGCTTGTGATTATTCACAATTTGATACACATATATTAGCAGTTACTGGACAAAATCTTCCAAAAGAAATTGAGATTTTAAAACCTGCAGTAATGATGAATTTGTTGGGGCGCGATTTAGATTTATTAGAAGATAAGTTTGCTAATCATCCAGAATGGCATGTTCATATTTATGGGAAACCTGAACGTAAACCTAATCGTAAAATGGGGCATATGACAATTTTAACGAATAATGTAGATGAAACTGAGAAAGCTATGCTTAAACAGTTTGAAGGGAGAGAATAGTTAATGGCGCTATTATATGAAGGAAAAGCGAAAAGAATTTTCTCAACAGACAATGAAGGTCAATTGAGAGTTGAGTATAAAGATGAAGTTACGGCTGGTAATGGTGCAAAAAAAGACAAAATGGAAGGTAAAGGACGATTAAATAATCAAATTACCTCTATAATATTTGAATATTTAGCTCATCATGGAATTGCGAGTCATTTTATTAAGCAACTTTCGGAAACGGAACAATTAGTTGAAGAAGTTAAAATCATTCCACTAGAAGTTGTAGTACGTAACATAGCAACAGGTTCTATAACGAAACGCTTAGGCTTTAACAAAGGTTATGAATTCGAAGCACCGTTAGTTGAATTTTTCTATAAAAATGACGACTTAAATGACCCATTAATTACAGATGATCACGTTAAACTTTTAAAAATAGCGAGCGAGAGTGAAATTGAAACATTAAAAACTATGGCTAAAGATATTAATAAAGTATTAGTTCAATTGATGGATGAGATGGATTTAAGATTAGTTGATTTTAAAGTTGAATTTGGTAAAACTTCTGACGGTAAAATTTTATTAGCTGATGAAATTTCTCCAGATACATGTCGTATTTGGGATAAATATTCTGATACTAACTTTGATAAAGACGTCTATCGCAATGATACAGGTTCACTTATTGACACTTATACAACATTTTTAAATAAATTGGAGGAACTAAAATAATGAAAACGATTGAACTTCACATTACATTACAACCACAGGTGTTAGATACTCAAGGACAAACACTAAATCGAGCTGTTCACGACTTAGGTTATAAACAAGTTAATGATATTCGTGTAGGTAAAGTATTATACATGACGGTTGACGAAGCAACTGATGAAGCGGTTGATAACATTGTGACGACATTAAGTGAAAAGTTATTCGCAAATACTGTAATTGAAGAATATAATTATAAAATTGTTGACGAAAAGGAGAATGCATAAGATGAAATTTGCAGTTCTCGTATTCCCAGGATCTAATTGTGATAGAGATATGTACAACGCAGCGATTAAGTCAGGTGTGCAAGCAGATTATGTTGATTATCGTGAGACGTCATTGGATGGTTACGATGGCGTATTAATTCCTGGTGGTTTTTCATTTGGAGACTATTTACGTTCAGGTGCAATGGCTAGTGTAGCACCAATAATTAACGAAGTAAAACGCTTGGCAAATGATGGCAAACCCGTTCTAGGTGTATGTAACGGATTCCAAATTCTCACTGAGATTGGTTTATTACCTGGTGCATTACTCCATAATGATTCTCATTTATTTATTAGCAGAAATGAAAATCTAAAAATTGCCAATAATCAAACTCCTTTTACAAATTTGTATGGTGAAAATGAAATTGTAGTTTATCCAGTAGCGCATGGCGAAGGTCATTATTATTGTACAGATGACATATATAACGAATTAGTTGAAAATAATCAAATTATCTTAACATATGAAGATAATCCAAACGGCTCTCATGAAAATATTGCAGGTATTGTAAATAAAGCAGGTAATGTTTGCGGAATGATGCCACACCCTGAACGTGCGCTTGAAAAAATTCTTGGAACTGACAGTGGCGTGAAATTATTTGAAGCAATGGTTAATAGTTGGAGGGAACAAAATGTCTAAGTTTATCGAACCTAGTATTGAAGAAATTAAGCTTGAAAAATTATATCAAGATATGGGCTTAAGTGACGCAGAATATAACAAAGTTTGTGAAATATTAGGAAGAGAACCTAATTTTACAGAGGTAGGCATCTTCTCGGTTATGTGGAGTGAGCACTGTTCTTATAAGCACTCTAAACCATTCTTAAAACAATTTCCAACTACTGGTGAGCATGTCTTAATGGGACCAGGTGAAGGCGCAGGTGTTGTGGATATTGGTGATAATCAAGCAGTAGTATTTAAAGTTGAATCACATAACCATCCGTCAGCTATCGAACCTTATCAAGGTGCTGCAACTGGTGTAGGTGGCATTATTAGAGATATCGTATCAATTGGAGCTAGACCAATCAATCTGTTAAACAGTCTACGTTTCGGTGAATTGTCAGTTAAACAGAACCAACGTTTACTTAAAGGTGTAGTACGTGGTATTGGCGGTTATGGAAATTGTATCGGTATCCCAACAACAGCTGGAGAAATTGAATTTGATGATCGTTACGATGGAAATCCGTTGGTTAATGCCATGTGTGTAGGTGTTATTGATCATGACATGATTCAAAAAGGGACTGCTAAAGGTGAAGGTAACTCAGTCATTTATGTAGGGTTAAAAACAGGTCGTGATGGTATTCATGGTGCAACTTTTGCATCTGAAGAGTTAACTGAAGAAAGTGAAAGTAAACGACCATCTGTTCAAATTGGTGACCCTTTTGTAGGTAAAAAATTAATGGAAGCCACATTAGAAGCGATTACTTTCGACGAATTAGTTGGTATTCAAGATATGGGTGCCGCTGGTTTAACGTCTTCATCATCAGAAATGGCAGCTAAAGGTGGCAGTGGTCTGGAATTACATTTAGATCAAGTGCCTACACGTGAACCAGGTATTTCACCTTATGAAATGATGCTTTCTGAAACACAAGAAAGAATGTTATTAGTTGTTGAAAAAGGTACTGAACAAAAATTCTTAGATTTATTTGAAAAACATGAACTTGATAGTGCGGTAATTGGTGAAGTAACAAATACTGACCGCTTCGTACTTAAATATGAAGATGAAGTATTCGCGGATATACCGGTTCAATCACTTGCAGATGAAGCGCCGGTCTATGTTTTAGAAGGTGAAGAGAAAGAGTACAACACATCTAAAAATGACTATAGCTCTATAAATGTCGAAGAAACATTTAAGAAACTTCTAATACATCCAACGATTGCCTCAAAACATTATTTATATGAGCAATATGATCAACAAGTTGGTGCTAATACTATCATTAAACCAGGTTTACAATCTTCAGTTGTTCGTGTTGAAGGTACGAATAAAGCTGTAGCCTCTACAATTGATGGCGAAGCACGTTATGTGTTTAATCAGCCTTATGAAGGTGGAAAAATGGTCGTAGCTGAAGCCTATCGCAATTTAATAGCAGTAGGTGCAACTCCACTTGCTATGACGGATTGCTTAAATTATGGCTCTCCTGAAAAGAAAGAAATCTATCAGCAGTTAATTGATTCAACGAAAGGTATGTCAGAAGCGTGTGAAGTATTAAAAACACCGGTAGTTTCAGGTAACGTATCACTTTATAACGAAACACGTGGCACATCTATTTTCCCAACGCCTGTCGTAGGAATGGTAGGTTTGATAGAGGATATTGATTATCTGAAGGATTTCCATCCTGAAGCTGGTCATAAATTATATTTAGTTGGTGAAACAAGAGATGATTTTGGTGGTAGCCAAGTTGAAAAATTATTATACGGTAAAGTCAATCATGAATTTGAAGCAATTGATTTAAGCGATGAAGTTAATAAAGGAGAAGCAGTCAAGAATACGATTAGAAGTGGCGTGGCTTCTCACGTACAAACAGTTGGTAAAGGTGGCTTATTAATTACTTTAGCGCGTATCAGTGCCCATTATGGTTTAGGATTAGAAGCTTCAATTGACCTTTCAGATGCACAATTGTTTAGTGAAACGCAAGGTCGATATATTATTGTTGTTAAAGAAGGACAGACGTTAAATATTGATGAAGCTATAGAAATTGGTCAATTGACAGATGTTGATGAATTTAAAGTTACTAATGCTCAAAGTTCGATTGTTGAAAAAGTCTCAGAGATTAAAGAAAGTTGGGAAGGAGCAATTGCACAGTGTTTAACTACAGTGGATTAAACGAAGAATGTGGTGTGTTCGGCATTTGGAATCATTCAGAAGCCGCTCAATTAACCTATATGGGACTTCACAGTTTACAACATCGTGGTCAAGAAGGTGCAGGTATTGTTGTATCAGATGGAGAAATTTTAAAAGGTGAACGAGGTCTTGGATTGTTAACAGAAGCAATTAAAGGTGATCAAATGGATCAACTTAAAGATGGACACAACGCCATTGGCCATGTTCGCTATGCCACATCAGGTAATAAAGGGATTGAAAATATACAACCATTTTTATATCACTTTTACGATATGAGCGTTGCGATTTGCCACAATGGTAATTTAATTAATGCCCAGACGTTACGTCAATATTTGGAAAAACATGGTGCAATCTTCCATTCTTCATCTGACACTGAAGTGATTATGCATTTAATACGCAGAAGTAAAGCACCAACTTTTGAAAAAGCGTTAAAAGAGAGCTTGCGACAAATTAAAGGCGGATTCACATTTGCAATACTTACTAAAGATGCATTATATGGAGCAGTAGATCCTAACGCTATCCGTCCACTGGTAGTAGGTAAAATGCAAGATGACACGTACATCTTAGCTAGTGAAACATGTGCCATTGATGTATTAGGTGCTGAATACGTGCAAGATATCCATGCTGGAGAATATGTTGTTATTAATAATGAAGGTATTGAAGTGAAATCATATACGAGTCATACAAATACGGCTATTTCAGCTATGGAATATATTTATTTCGCTCGTCCTGATTCTACTATTGCTGGCAAAAATGTTCATGCTGTTCGTAAAGCATCTGGAAAAAAATTAGCACAAGAAAGCCCTGCAAATGCAGATATGGTTATTGGTGTACCCAACTCATCATTATCAGCTGCAAGTGGGTATGCTGAAGAAAGTCACCTACCTTATGAAATGGGGTTGGTGAAGAACCAATATGTAGCTCGCACATTTATCCAACCGACTCAAGAGTTAAGAGAACAAGGTGTCCGCGTTAAATTGTCGGCAGTCAAGGATATCGTAGAAGGTAAACGAATTGTATTAGTTGATGATTCAATTGTGCGTGGAACAACGAGTAAACGTATTGTCAGAATGTTAAAGGACTCCGGAGCTAAAGAGGTTCATGTAAGAATCGCTTCTCCAGAATTTATGTTCCCAAGCTTTTACGGTATAGATGTTTCAACGACTGCTGAACTCATTTCTGCAAGTAAGTCACCTAAAGAAATTTGTGATTATATTGGTGCAGACTCATTATCATATTTAAGCGTAGACGGTCTAATTGAATCGATTGGATTAGATTATGACGCACCGTATAGTGGTTTATGTGTAGAGAGCTTTACAGGTGATTATCCAGCAGGACTATTTGATTATGAAGATAAATATTATAAGAACTTAAGTCAACGTCAACAGGATTATATTAATAATCATAAACACTACTTTGATAGAGAGGGTAATATTCATGTCTAAAGCTTATGAACAATCAGGTGTTGATATTCATGCAGGTTATGAAGCGGTTGAGAGAATGTCTAGTCATGTTAAACGAACAATGCGTAAAGAGGTACTAGGTGGTTTAGGTGGATTTGGTGCTACCTTTGATTTGTCTCAATTAAATATGAAGGCACCCGTACTAGTTTCTGGTACAGATGGTGTTGGTACTAAATTGAAATTGGCTATTGATAATGATAAACACGACACAATCGGAATTGATGCAGTAGCGATGTGTGTAAACGATATTTTGACTACTGGTGCTGAGCCATTATATTTCTTAGATTATATTGCAACGAATAAAGTTGTTCCAGAAGTAATCGAACAGATTGTTAAAGGTGTGAGTGATGGATGCGAAGAGACTAACACTGCACTTATTGGTGGAGAAACAGCTGAAATGGGTGAAATGTATCATGAAGGTGAATATGACCTTGCCGGATTTGCTGTTGGAGCAGTCGAGAAAGACGACTATATTGATGGATCAGCAATTCAAGAAGGTCAAGCCATCATTGGTTTAGCCTCTAACGGAATACATTCAAATGGTTATAGCTTAGTACGTAAATTAATTAAAGAATCTGGTATAGATTTAAATGACGATTTTGATGGTCGTACGTACTTAGAAACGTTTCTAGCACCAACGCAGCTATATGTAAAACCTATTCTTGCTCTAAAAAAAGCTGTTCAAATTAAAGGAATGAATCATATCACTGGTGGTGGTTTTTATGAGAATATTCCACGTGGGTTACCAGAAGGTTTAGCAGCTAACATTGATACACAAGCATTTCCAACACCAAACGTATTTAATTGGCTACAACAACAAGCCAATATAGATACTAAAGAAATGTACAATGTCTTTAATATGGGGATTGGTTTCACTGTCATAATCGATAAAAAAGATGTTGCGCAAACACTCGATATTTTAAAACAAGAGGGTATATCTGCTTTCGAAATAGGTGAAATTATTGAAGACAAAGACACGCCTATTCATCTTGAGGGGGTAGAGTAGTGGCTAAAGTAGCAATATTTGCATCTGGTTCAGGTAGTAATTTCGAAAATATTGTATTATACGCAGATAAAGGGGAACTCAATAATATAGAAATTACATCTTTATATACTGATCATCACGATGCTTACTGCGTCAAACGTGCTGAACAATTAAAAGTAGCTGTCAATATTAATGAACCTAAAGATTTCGAATCAAAAGCAGATTACGAACAACATTTAATAGAACTGTTACAACGTGAAGAAGTTGAGTGGATAATACTTGCTGGCTATATGCGATTAATTGGACCTGATTTATTAGACGCTTACGAAGGTAAAATTTTAAACATCCATCCATCACTATTACCGAAATATAAGGGGAAAGATGCTATTGGACAAGCGTTTAATAGTGGCGATAAGGTAACTGGTTCAACTGTACATTATGTTGATAGTGGTATGGATACGGGAGAAATTATTGAACAACGACAATGTGATATAAAACAGGACGATACTAAAGAGAATTTGGAAGAACGTGTAAAGCGTTTGGAGTATGAACTTTATCCAAGTGTTATAGCTAAAGTTATTAAATAAGGAGTTAATCTAATCATGAAAAAAGCAATTTTAAGTGTCTCAAACAAAAGTGGAATAGTGGAGTTTGCTAAATCTTTAATCAAATTAGATTATGAATTATATTCAACTGGAGGAACTAAAGGTGCTTTAGAAGATGCTTCTGTACCGGTGAAATCTGTCTCAGAATTAACACAATTTCCTGAAATTATGGATGGCCGTGTTAAAACATTACACCCGGCAGTACATGGTGGCATTTTAGCAGATCGTGATAAACCTGAACATTTAGAACAGTTATCAGAACAACATATTGATTTAATCGATATGGTAGTAGTTAACTTATATCCTTTCCAAAAAACAGTCGCAAAACCAGATGTAACTGAAGCAGAAGCAATTGAAAACATCGATATTGGCGGACCTACTATGTTACGTGCTGCAGCTAAAAACTTTAAACATGTGACTACAATTGTACATCCAGCTGATTATAATGAAGTCATTGAACGCATAAAGGAAGACCGACTCGATGAGGATTTCCGTAAAGAATTAATGATCAAAGTTTTTGCACATACGAACGAATATGATCATGCTATTGTAAGCTTCTTTAAAGGAGATAGCGAACAATTAAGATATGGTGAAAATCCTCAACAATCAGCGCGTTTTGTTCGTACTTCGAATAGCAAACACACAATTGCAGGTGCTAAACAATTACATGGTAAAGCTTTAAGTTTTAACAATATTAAAGATGCTGATTCTGCACTTTCACTTGTTAAGAAATTTAAAGAGTCTGCTGCCGTTGCAGTTAAACATATGAACCCTTGTGGTGTTGGTATTGGAGATAATATTGAAACTGCATTTAAACATGCTTATGATGCAGATAACCAATCGATCTTTGGTGGCATTATTGCATTAAATAGAACCGTAACTTCTGATTTAGCTGAAACATTACATGCTATATTTTTAGAAGTAGTGATTGCTCCAAGATTTACTGATGAAGCTTTAGACATTTTAACTAAAAAGAAAAACATACGTCTATTAGAAATTGATATGACGATTGATAATCGTGAAGAAGAATTTGTTTCTGTATCTGGTGGCTATTTAGTCCAAGACAAAGATAACTTTGAAGTTGCTAAAGAAGATATGAAAGTTGTAACTGACAAGGCACCTACCGACGATCAGTGGGATGCGATGCTATTAGGTTGGAAAGTAATCCCTTCTGTAAAAAGTAATGCTGTCATCTTGAGTAATACGAAACAAACGGTAGGGATTGGTGCTGGTCAAATGAATCGTGTTGGCTCTGCAAAAATTGCGTTAGAGCGTGCAATAGAAATCAATGACAATGTTGCCCTAGTTTCAGATGGTTTCTTCCCAATGGATGATACCGTTGAATTGGCTGCACAGCATGGTATTAAAGCTATTATTCAACCTGGTGGTTCAATTAAAGACCAAGATTCAATTGATATGGCGAATAAATATGGCATTGCTATGGTGACAACTGGTATGCGTCACTTCAAGCATTAATTTATCATTTAAATAATGGAAGGGGTAATAATGATGAATGTTTTAGTTATCGGAGCGGGTGGCCGAGAACACGCTTTAGCTAATAAATTGCGTCAATCACCATTAATTGATCAATTACACGCAATTCCAGGTAATGACGCTATGGTTAATGTTGCAGAAGTGCATACTGACATTGCGGAAAGTGATCATGAAGCCATCTTAAACTTTGTTCAAGAAAATAAGATTGAATGGGTGGTTGTTGGTCCTGAACAACCATTAATTGATGGATTGCCAGATAAATTACGTCAAACTGGAGTTAAAGTGTTTGGT
The DNA here is from genome assembly GCF_058807855.1 of Staphylococcus sp. GW821-FHT11H10. NCBI lineage: Bacteria > Bacillati > Bacillota > Bacilli > Caryophanales > Staphylococcaceae > Staphylococcus > Staphylococcus sp. GW821-FHT11H10. Next base: position 135,997 of record NZ_JBXARC010000004.1, read on the forward strand.
CCTAATAAGGATGCAGCTCAAATTGAAGGATCTAAGCTATTCGCTAAAAAAATTATGCAAAAATATAATATTCCAACAGCAGAATATAAAGAAACTAATAACAAAACAGATGCGCTGGCGTATGTAAATCATTGTGATTTACCAATTGTAGTTAAAAAAGATGGTTTAGCTGCTGGTAAAGGTGTAATCATTGCTGAAACACGTGAAGACGCAATTAAAGCAGTAGAAACACTTTATCCTGAAGAACATGGTGAAGTGGTCTTTGAGCAATTTTTAGAGGGTGAAGAATTTTCATTAATGACTTTTATTAACGGGGATTATGCAGTTCCATTTGATTGTATTGCGCAAGACCATAAACGTGCTTTTGATAATGATGAAGGACCAAACACTGGAGGAATGGGTGCATATTGTCCGGTGCCACATATAACTGAAGATGTTTTAACACGTACGAATAAAGATATTGCACAGCCTATTGCAAAAGCGATGAAAGCTGAAGGTTATGATTACTTTGGATTACTTTATATTGGTGCGATTTTAACGTCAGAAGGCCCTAAAGTAATTGAATTTAACGCGCGCTTTGGTGATCCTGAAGCTCAAGTCTTATTAAGTCGTTTGGAAAGTGATTTAATGGCTCAAATTGTTGCTTTAGATCGTAAAGAACCTATTCTATTTCAATGGCAAGATGATTTTGTTGTAGGAGTTATGTTAGCTTCTAAAGGATATCCAGGAAGTTACGCTAAAGGAGCTAAAGTAGCAGGCTTTGAATTAAATGATACTTATTTTGTGAGTGGATTGCGTAAAGAAGATGATGCATTTGTTACTTCAGGAGGCAGAGTGATATTAGCTCTTGGAAAAGGTGCAACAATTGAAGATGCACAGAAAGTAGCTTATAACAATGTAGAAAAAATTAAGAGTGATAACCTATTTTATCGTCATGATATTGGAAATAAGGCATTGAATAAGTAAATGTAAAAAATAGGGCGTATCCTGATGGACAGTGATACGCCCTATTTTTTTATGAGGTATAACCTGATACACGAGCATCAGTAATCCCAGTGATAGGGAAGTATTGTGAAAGATAAAATGCGATGATTAATATGGCCACAACACAAATTACAAATAAAATATCTTTATAAGAAAACGGTGCTTTATAATAATATGTTCTTGGGCCATCTTTGAAGCCTTTAGATTCCATCGCAACAGACAATTGATGCGCACGACGGATATTTTGACTTAAGATAGGTATTAATAAATGTTTTAGACGTTTAAGCCCTCTATAATTTGAAGCATCAATCATTTGATAACGCATTTTAAGCGAACGTCTCAATTGAATGAGTGATGTGAAAATGAGAGGGACCATTCTGATCGCAGCCATAAACGCATATGCAATTTTAGGTTTTACTTTTAAATGTTGCATTAGGCTATAAAAAATCATGACAATTTCGGATGTGAGGGCCAATAAAATACCAAACATCGACACTGTAATTGTACGTAATGATAAATGCAAGCCACGTACAATACTTTCAGTACTAATTTGAATAATGCCCCATTTAAATAACATATGTGTACCATCGCCGTAAAGAATCATAAATAATGACGATAATAGCGCAAATAGCACAGTGGCTAAAATAAAGGCTCCGGTAATTTTAAACTGCGTACCATTAAATGCCATTAAAAATAAAAACATAATAATGGTAATGTAAATCATATAATCAAAATCATGGACAAATATAATGAAAATGAATAGCGCTACACCAAGTAAAAGTTTCGTAATGATATTAACGTCATCTACAAAGGAATAGTGTTTCTTCCAACGTTCAAACATGTGATTCACCTTCCTCTTCAATGAGTTGGTTATCTTCGACGATTAAACGACGTGTTGGATAGCGATGAATGATTTCCGGGTCGTGTGTAACCATAATGATGGTTTGACCACTAGAGACGCTTTCTTGGAAAAGTTCAATCAATTGGAATGTATTGTGACTATCCAGTCCGAATGTTGGTTCATCTAGCAAGATGATGTCGGCTTTTGAACTTAGTGCAGTAGCTACGCTAAGACGTCGTTTCTGACCCATAGATAATTCAAATGGATGTTGGTTTTTAATAGCTTCTAAATGCAATAATTTTAAAAGTTTCATCGTTTCATTTTCAGCGATTGAAGGTTCTTGATGATTATAATGTATATATATTTCTTCATAAACTGAATTTGTTATAAATTGTAATTCAGGGTTTTGATAAACGAGATACATATGCTTGGCTGCATCTTTAATTTTCTTCAATATTGTATTCTTATAAGCCATCGTGCCTTCATATTTTATAAGTTGCATCATTGATTCTAACAGCGTTGTTTTACCTGTACCATTTTTCCCAGTTATCGTAATCCATTCTCCAGAATGAACATTTAATTCGGATGTCTGGAATAATTGTTTTTTACCACGAATAACTTGACCATTCTTAAAAGTAAATAATGTTTCAGCTTCATTAGATGGAAATGTAATCGGCTTTGGCGCATGATCCCAAGCATGAGGATGCCAAACGCCAAATTCAGTGAGTAAATGCTCACAGTTGTTTAATATGTAATCCGGTGTGCCATCTGCTATGATTTGCCCTTCATAATTCAATAAGATGACTCTATCGACATGCTCCCAAATATGTTCAACTTTGTGTTCGACAATAAGCACAGTTTGATCGGACCATAACTGAATAAGTCGTTGCCACAAATCAGCTGTAGCATCTACATCTAACATGGCAGTAGGCTCATCTAAGAAAAGCGTATTAGCTTCTTGTAAAATAGTTTCAACAATAGCGAGCTTTTGTTTCATGCCACCACTTAAATGATTGACAAAAGTATTGTCCGTAACATTTAAATCAACCGATGCTAAAGCATTCTCTATAAGTGCGTCCATTTCATTGCGTGGTACTTGCTTATTTTCTAGAACGAAAGCAAGTTCTTCATACACTTTAGGCATACAAAACTGCGTATCTGGATCTTGAAAAATGACGCCGGAGTGTGGGTCAATTTCAAGCTCATCATATTTCATCGGTAATTCAATTAGATTTGGAACGATACCACTTAAAACATTAAGCAATGTGCTCTTACCAGATCCAGAAGGACCTAGTAAAAGCACTTTTTCTTTATCTTTAATTTCAATATTTAAATTATCGAAGATTTTACGTTCGCCGTTAGGATATTTTAGACGTAAATTTTTCGCTTTTAACACTTTAATTTCCCCTTATAGGTTGTCGTAGTCTTTTTGAGATGCAGGGCGGAATAATTTCGTTACACCTGTTTGATCTAATGCTTTAACAATCAGATAAGATAATAAGCCTGCAATGACAATACCGCTAATAGAACGGAAGATAATGAATAAAAGAAGATTCCATCCTGCGACTTCAGCTAAATAACCGTAATAATAATCAACTGGAAATGAAATTAATGCAGTTGCTAATCCTGCTAATATAGCAACCATTAATGATCTAGATTTATATTTGAAAATAGCAAAAATAATTTCACAAGCTAAACCTTGAAGGATAGCATATACAATTGTAGGGATATCAAATTTACCCATAACAATTGTTTCACCAGCACCTGCGGCAAATTCTGCAATTAGTGCAATACCAGGTTTAGGAATTATTAAATACGCAACGATAGCTGCCATAAACCAAACGCCATAAGTTAATTGCTCAATGTGAACACCGGCAACTTGGGCCACATTATATGCAAACCACCATAAGTTATAAATAATAGCAAATACTACTGCAATCAGAACAGTTACTAATATTTCTGAAAGCTTTAAACCTTTTGACATGTTATTTCCTCCTAAAAAACGCACAACCATCCGTAGAAAGTTGTGCGTGAATTTAAATAAAATGCTATATGTATTTACCACAATTATTTATATTAGCAACACTTTCCTACGCTAGTTTTAACTAGTTCAGGTTCAAAGGGTTCGAGGTTAAACCTCATCTCAGTATACACACCCCTAGTGCATTTTATATTTAATTTATTTTAAATGTATGACTTTTAAGATTTAATGTCAAGATGATTTTGCTAAGTTACAAATAAAAAAGGGGATTTGATTTGGTTTTACTCTGAATACGCTATTCCCTAATACACTTAACTAGTGAAATCTCTAAAATATTTAAACCTTGTATTAAAAATAAAAACTGAGAAAAGCTCGGAAAGAGCGTTCTCTCAGTTTTTAGTTAACTACTACTTTTTAGCAGTGTAGCGGTTAAATAGTATATTGTTCTCAACTCCTGCGAATTGAGATTTCTTAATAATTAATCTAAAGTGTCTTGAACATCTTTTTTAGTTTGTTCGATGTCATCAGTTTTTTCTTCTTTTTGTTCTTTTAATTTTTCTTCTACTTCTTTTGCTTTTTTAGCATCTTCGTTTGTCATAATTAACACTCCTTGATAGATTAATGATTACAATTTAAGTTTACCCACATAAAAGTAGGATAAACTTATATAGGTCTCGAGATGTATTTTATTGTTTAATAAAGACAAGATGAACATCTTACTATATAATGAATTTTGAGGTGAACAGTATGTCTTTTCTTAAGAAACACACCGAGATAATTTTTAGTTATATTATCGGTATCGTTTCACTCTTCACGGGTCTCATAATATTAATAAACTTACCTTTAATCAATCAATTAAAAGATAAAGAAAAAGTTGAGTTGAAAATTCATAATTTATGGGATTTTCTTAATGCATTCTTCAGTGAAATAATTAGAGTGATGAGTAGGTTCATAGGCAGCTTTCCTATTATTAGTGCAGTCATAATTATTCTGTTTGGTATTCTTGTAATGCTTATTGGATATGCATTATTTAGAACTACGAAATATGATTACGACATCTCAATTTTCTTTTTAATTATTGGGATTTTATACTTCCTCATTTCAATTACTTTAATGACTCAAGTGTACAGTTTTTGGGCAATTATCTTTATTATTCCTTTTATAATTCACACAGGCTACATTGTATATAAAGATGAACTTAATGTTGCTAATAGAAAAAGCCATTATCTATGGATTATCTTTTCATACGGAATAAGTTATTTAATTACTCAAATTTCTCTATACGGTAAAATTGATGCCAATGAAATTGCACCAATAGATATCTTAAGTGTAAATACATTTTTCTTAGTTATGTGGTTATTAGCGCAAGCTTCAATATGGAATTTCCTATTCTTAAGAAGAGCTTTACCATTAACTAAAGAAGAATTGGGTGAAGAAGAACCTGAATTATCAAGAACAAGTAAGGGAAATGTTTCGAATCAGTCTAAAGTTCATTTTAAACAACTTCAAGATAAAACATCAGAATATGCACGTAAGACGAGAAGAAGTGTCGATTTAGAAAAAATCAGATCAAAACGTGATAAATTTAAAAATAAATTCAAAAATGTATTTAATATTGAAGAAGATGATATACCAAATTGGATGAGACGTCCTAAATGGATTAAACCAGCATATGTAGAAATATTCTGTGGCTTCATTCTATTCTTATTTACATTTATTGAATTTAATAACAGAAACGCATTGTTTGTTTCTGGTGAATGGGAACTATCTCAAACGCAATATGTTGTTGAATGGGTAACATTGTTATTGTTAATGTTTGTAATCATTACATACATTGCAACTACATTTACACATTTCTTAAGAGGTAAATATTATTATTTACAATTATTTATGATTAGTATTCTATTCTTTAAATTGTTAACTGAATTCGTAAACATTATGATTCATGGATTATTATTATCGATTTTTATTACTCCAACTCTAATCTTAATGTTGATGGCGGTTATTATCGCATTTACGTTACAATTGAGAGAAAAACCTTAATTATTTCAAATTTTACTTAGGTGGAAGCGTGAAATCTATGGTGACAAAATAGACTTCGCGATCCACCTTTTTTGTTTATGTTATTTTGTGTAATGACAAATTCATATTTGTTAAAATAATAACGAATAATATTTAGAAATTTTTTATAAACTTTAAACTACAAAAGCATTCTAATTAGGAGCGTTTAAAAAATGAAAATAGCAACTTTAAATAGAGGTAAGGAATCAAAGTATTTAAATCAATATCCACTTGTGGATGAAGATGATATTTATAAAAATGATCATTTAAAAGAAGGCGATTTATTTTATCTTATGAACGGTCAAGAACAGTACGTTGCTACTGCATATGTAGGACGTCAACATAAGGGTTTAGGCTGGGTATTGAGTTATGATCAAAACGAAGCCATTAATACTTCTTTTTTCGAAAAACAATTTCAAATTGCATTACAAGAGCGTGATTATTACTATCACATTGAAGGAACCAATGCGTTTAGACTATTTAACGCTGAAGGCGATGGTGTTGGAGGCTTAACAATCGATAATTACGATGGCCACTTATTGATTCAATGGTATTCAAAGGGGATATATAAGTTTCGCTATAATGTCATTGAAGCCATTCAACAAGTATTTCCATTTAAGTCAATTTATGAAAAAATGCGTTTTAAAGACTCTGAATACACCGGTGGACATGTAATCGGTGAAGCACCTGATTTTCCAATAGTTATAGAGGAGAATTTTACATTTTACAATGTAGACCTAGATGATGGTTTGATGACAGGTATATTCTTAGATCAAAAAGAAGTACGTAAGAAATTACGTGATCATTTTGCAAAAGAGAAAGATATACTAAATTTATTTAGTTATACAGGTGCGTTTTCAGTAGTGGCTGCTCAAAATGCTAAATCAACGACAAGTGTGGATTTAGCCAACCGTTCACGTAGTTTAACTGAAGAAAACTTTGGTTTAAATGGTATTGACCCTAAAAGTCAATATATATATGTCATGGATACATTTGATTTTTACAATTATGCTGCACGACATGGTAAAGTATTCGACACAATAGTTATTGATCCACCAAGTTTTGCAAGAAATAAGAAGAAAACATTCTCAGTACAAAAGAATTATGATGATTTAATTAATGGTGCATTAAGTATACTTGCTCCAAATGGCTCGTTATTATTATGTACAAATTCAAGTACTTTCTCATTAAAAGTATTTAAAAATGTTATTAAAACGACACTTAACGAAGCGGGTGTAACATACGAAATTGAGGAAGTAATGGGCTTACCTAAGGACTTTAAAACACATCCGCACTATAAACCCTCAAAATATTTAAAAGCTGTATTCATTAATATCAAGCATTAAATAATAAAAAGTGGGTATAAATGTGTAATGAATGAATTATGAAAGGTGTGTCTATTAATGGGCATTATGAATAGATTTTCAAGTGGAGTTACAAACAAAGTTGGTAATAAAGTTCTAAACATTGAAGAAATTAAAGAAAAAAGTATTTTGCCAACAACTAAAGAAGAAATAGCTGAGCGCAGAGCTAAAGCAGAAACAATTGTGAAGAAGAAGTCACTTTTATCTTCAGGTATGAGTGTTGTACCAATTCCAGGATTAGATTTCGGTGTAGATATTAAATTAATGAGAGATATTATTGAAGATATTAATAAAATTTATGGTTTAGATCACAAACAAGTTAATACACTTGGCGATGATGTGAAAGAACGAATTCTTGCAGCAGCTGCTATACAAGGTAGTTCATTTATCGGTAAAAAAGTGTCTAGTGCAGTGCTTAAAGTGATCATTAGAGATATGGCAAAACGTGCGGCAGCAAAACAAACTAAATGGTTCCCAGTTGTGGGACAAGCTGTCTCAGCATCAATAAGCTATTATTTCATGAATAAACTTGGACGTGAACATATCGAAAAATGTGAAAAAGTGCTTCATGATATTATTTAAATTGAAAATGTTGTAGTATAATTGAAGTGAGCTTAGTGATAAAGCTAAAATAATTATCATACAAATTTGTCTTAAATTATCATTTAAACCGAAGTTGTTATAGAGATTTTAATTAGTGTTTTGTGCATATCATAAGTAAGTAATAAATATTGAAGATTAGAATCTAATTTATACAATTTGAAACACTTGTTTATTTCTATAAAAACCGATTATAATAGTTTTTCAATCCTATTAGAATTGAATTTAGTATTATATTTTGGTAGTGTTATGGTATAAAATTATGTTAGATTATGACAAATTTGAATATTCTAACTTTGCGAAGGAGAAATAGATTATGGAACAAAAATCTTATGTAATTATCGATGAAACTGGTATTCATGCACGTCCTGCAACTATGTTAGTTCAAACTGCATCAAAATTTGATTCAGATATTCAATTAGAATATAACGGTAAAAAAGTTAACTTAAAATCAATCATGGGTGTTATGAGTTTAGGTGTAGGTAAAGATGCTGAAATCACTATCTATGCTGATGGAAGCGATGAAGCAGACGCAATTCAAGCTATCAGTGATGTCTTATCTAAAGAAGGTTTAACTGAATAATTATGTCAAAATTAATTAATGGTATTGCGGCATCAGACGGTGTCGCAATTGCTAAAGCTTATTTATTAGTAGAACCTGATTTATCATTCACTAATGAAAAAGTCACTGATACTGATGCCGAAATCCAAAAATTCAGAAATGCGTTAGAAGCTTCTAAAATTGAATTAACAAAAATCAGAAATAATGCTGAAAAACAATTAGGTCCTGATAAAGCCGCAATCTTTGATGCGCATTTATTAGTACTTGATGATCCAGAGTTGATTCAACCAATCGAAGACAAAATTGCGAACGAAAAAGTAAGTGCCCCAGAAGCGCTTGATGAAGTAACTTCACAATTTATTACAATCTTCGAATCTATGGATAATGAATACATGAGAGAGCGTGCAGCAGATATTAGAGACGTATCTAAACGTGTGCTAGCACATCTTTTAGGTGTTGAATTACCAAATCCAAGTATGATTGATGAAAGTGTTATTATTGTTGGTAACGACTTAACGCCTTCAGATACTGCACAATTAAATAAAGAATTTGTTCAAGGTTTCGTAACAAATATTGGAGGTCGTACGAGCCATTCAGCAATTATGAGTCGATCATTAGAAATTGCTGCAGTTGTTGGTACAAAATCAGTTACTAAAGAAGTTAAACAAGGCGATATGGTTATCGTTGACGGAATCACAGGTGACGTTATTGTTGACCCTACAGAAGATGAGTTAATTGCTTATCAAAACAAACGTGAACGTTTCTTTGAAGATAAAAAAGAATTACAAAAATTACGTGATGCTGAAACGGTAACAATCGACGGTGAACATGCTGAATTAGCTGCTAATATCGGTACACCTGATGATTTATACGGTGTAATGGAAAATGGTGCTGAAGGAATCGGTTTATATAGAACTGAATTCTTATATATGGGTAGAGATCAAATGCCAACTGAAGATGAGCAATTTGAAGCCTATAAAAAAGTGCTAGAAACAATGAAAGACAAACGAGTTGTAGTTCGTACCTTAGATATTGGTGGCGATAAAGAGTTACCTTATTTAAATCTACCTAAAGAAATGAACCCATTCTTAGGTTACAGAGCAATTCGTCTATGCTTAGATCAACAAGATATTTTCAGAACACAATTACGTGCATTATTACGCGCGTCAGCTTACGGTAAATTAAACATTATGTTCCCAATGGTAGCTACAATCAATGAATTCCGTGATGCTAAAGCCATTCTGTTAGAAGAAAAAGAAAATCTTAAAAATGATGGTCATGACGTTTCTGATGAAATTGAGTTAGGTATCATGGTTGAGATTCCATCTACAGCTGCTTTAGCTGATATCTTTGCTAAAGAAGTGGATTTCTTCAGTATTGGTACTAATGATTTAATTCAATATACTATGGCAGCTGACCGTATGTCAGAACGCGTTTCATACTTATACCAACCTTATAACCCAGCTATTTTACGCTTGGTTAAACAAGTCATTGAAGCTTCTCATAAAGAAGGTAAATGGACTGGTATGTGTGGTGAAATGGCTGGAGACGAAACAGCTATCCCATTATTATTAGGTTTAGGATTAGATGAATTCTCAATGAGTGCGACATCTATCTTAAAAGCTAGAAGACAAATTAATGGTTTAAGTAAAAATGAAATGTCTGAATTAGCAAATCGTGCAATTAATTGTGCTACTCAAGAAGAAGTAAAAGATTTAGTTAATAACATTTCTAAATAATGATGTATTCGAAGAGTCCGGGACATAAAGTTCTTGGATAAGTGAAAAAAAGACAATTTCTATTGAAATAATATAGAAATTGTCTTTTTTATAAATTTTTTGATTATTTTCAGCTCGTTGAGCTACTACTTTTCTTATATTA